>JACQUW010000246.1 GCA_016210115.1 Deltaproteobacteria bacterium
AGGTCGATATATTCCTGGTCCATCTGTCTCATGCCGGCATACGTGTTAAAGAAGTTAAGAAAAAAAGTGAGGAGAAACACAACGCCGACTTTGGACCATATGCCGATTCCCAGCCAGACGATGAAAAGAGGAGCGAGAGCCGTTCGCGGGATTCCATTGAGGGCGATAATTATAGGCTCAAAGATCTCCGCGAGAATCTGGCTCCGCCCGAACGCGTAGCCGACCGCGATCCCGGCCAGGGCGCCCATTGGAAAGCCAATGCCGATCTCCTGAAAGGTAATCCAAGTGTGAGTGACGAGATCGCCGGATTGAAAGCTTGCGATGATCGCGGACAGGATGCGGCTCGGGCTGCTGATGAGGAAAGGCTCGATCCACCTGCCGGACGCGATCTCCCATAGCAGCAGAAACCCGCCAATGATGCCGATGCGGGCGACCGGGACCCACCAATGTCTTTTCCAGGAAACGGCGCGCGGGCGGCGCAAAGTTGCCGAGCCAGCGGTCACTGCACCGCGCGCTGGCTTGGGGCTCATCTCTGCAGACATAACGGGAAATTCCGGGGCCGCATCATTCGCCTTCAGTTAGTTTGGATGAATATTAAGCTCGTGCCGAAAGATGTTCCACAGGCGGCCGTAAGCTTCATCAAAGCCCTCTTGGCGATGAATTTCGAAAATGTTTCGAGGGCGGCACATGGGGATCTCGATGACATCTCTTATCGTGCCCGGACGGTGAGTGATAACGACCACGCGATCTGCAAGAGCCACCGCTTCCACGAGATCATGGGTTACGAAGAGAATGGTCTGGCGCTTTTGCTGCCAGATTTTAAGGAGTTCGTCTTGCAGGATCATGCGGGTTTGCGCGTCCAGCGGGCCGAAAGGCTAATCCATGAGAATGACCGGAGGGTCGTAAGCGAGGGCGCGGATAATCGATGCCCGCTTGCTCATGCCTCCGGATAACTGCGCGGGGTAGTGCTTTTCGAATCCGTTCAGGCCCGCAAGGTTGATGAAGTGCCGCGTGCGACTTTCCCGCTCTTCACGAGCATAGCGCCGGGCATCCAATCCGAAGCCAACGTTTTCTTCCAGTGTGAGCCAGGGAAAAAGCTTGCTTTCCTGGGGAACATAGCCGACTTTCGTGTTGAGCTCTCGGACTTCCGCTCCCTGAAATAGGATTCGTCCCGATGAGAGGGAGCTGAGTCCGGCAATGAGTCTCAGCAGAGTCGATTTCCCGCAGCCGCTCGGGCCAACCAGCGTGACGAACTCACCATGCGGGACACTCAGTGTGATGTCGTTGAGGGCCAGGACATTGCCTTGCTTGGAGGTCTGGAAAATCTTACTGACATTCTCCACCTGAATGGCCGGACTGTTCTCCTTCGCCCGCTCTTCTATGGATCCCAAGATTCGCGCTCTCCGTTGGACAGCTCGCTCGACACGCTCCTGTTTTGCTTGATTTTGCTATTTTTCATCACGAACTCACCGGTGTCAACCCAAAAAGGGCTTTACTGCTGGACACTGTGGTGCTTAAGAGACGCGGGGGAACCTGCCCCTCCGCGGGAGCCGATGGGCCTCCGTTTCTCCGCTGCGAAACTACTTGAGACTATTGATTACCGCCCGTTCGCTGAAGTATGAAACGTTTGGAGGGAAAGCCATGAGTAAAGAGGAGATAATCGAGAAGAACACCGGAAAGACCTTTAGCGTCGAGAAGGGGCAGGTCATTCGCGTCATCGGTGAATCGACCGCGGATTTCGTGGTGTTCAACCTCCACAACGTGCGCGAGCGCTTCGATCAGGCCCGGACCAAAGTGGATCAGGGAAAGATCTATGTCACCGCCGGGGATGCGCTGATCTCCAAGTTCAATAACGTGATGATGACGATCGTTGAAGACACTTATGCGGGCAGTCACGATCTTCAGAAGGGAATGTGCAGCACCTCTTTCTACCAGAAGTGGGGCGACAGGATTTTTGAGATTTACGGCGGCACGTGGAAAAGGCTTGGACGGAAACGAGAGGGGGCTCCCGACCATGGGTGCTGGGAAAATCTGACGGAGGCGTTGAAGCCGTGGAACATTACCGCTGAGGACGTTCCGAGCCCTCTAAATATTTTTCAGACGATGGTCATCGATCCGAAGAGTGGGACCATGCGCTATTCTATGACCAGGCCCAGGACCGGAGGAGACCGTGTGGATCTCCGGGCCGAGATGGACTGTCTGGTAGGGATCAGCGCCTGTCCCGAGGGAGGCCGGGGCAAAGAGATCAAGGTCGTCATCTACCAAACGGCGTGAAACGTAAAACGTGACGTGAATGGGCCTCGATTCACTTCTCGTTACGTGAATTCTGGGTTGCGATTCACTTTTCACGTTTAACTTTTTACTTGAGTTGAGGAGCTTCGGATGGGGCTGGCTTTGAGTTGCCGCGTTGCTTGACACGACGGACGCTTTCCTTATACAGAACCAGAGAGCAGGCAAAGGAGCCGTCATGTATGAGGATCTTAGGAGTTATCTCTCTTTCCTGGAAGGTCAGGGGCAATTACTTCATGTCCATCAAGAGGTGAGTCCGGAATTCGAGATCGCGGCCGGTATCCGGAAGACCTCCGATATCGCCGGGCCTGCGCTTCTTTTCGAGAAGGTTCGGGGATATGCGGGATGGCGCGTCCTGGGAGGCTTGTTTGCCACGCGAAAACTCGTAGCTCTCGGGCTCGGAATACCGGAAGATCAGCTTCTGGAGCGTTACCTGACTCTGGAAGAAAGGCGAATCGAGCCGGAGTTGGTGCAGTCAGGACCGGTCAAAGAAATCCGCTGGACCGGCAATGATATCGACCTGTATCGCCTGCCGATCGTGACCCATTCGGAAAAGGATGTGGGTCCATACATTACGATCGGCATACAAATCGGCAAAGATCCGAATACGGGTGTCCGAAACGTTTCGGTTCACCGTATGCTCCTTATGGGCAAGGATCGCCTGTCTCTCTGGGCGCCTCCGGACCACCATCTCGGGCGCATGATTCTAAAAGCGGAGGATCAAGGAAAAGGGCTGGAGGTGGCCACGGCCATTGGCGTGGAGCCGGCAATCATAGTTGGATCCCAGGCCAAAGTCCCCATGGGAGTCGATGAATTTTACGTCGCGGGGGGCCTCCGTGGAGCGCCGGTAAAGCTCACCCGCTGCGAGACCATCGACGTGGAAGCGCCTGCGTTCGCCGAGATCATAATCGAAGGCGTAACCGTCCCGAACGAACGGATTGCTGATGGCCCGTACGGGGAGTACCCGGGAACCTACAGTGAAAGCAAGCAGGCGCCGGTTCTGAAGGTCACGGCGATTACCATGAGGCGGGATCCAATTTATCAGACGGCTCTTACCGGTATGCCGGTCACTGAGAATCACACCCTGATTGAGTACGCGAATTCGGCGGTCATTTACCGCGAGGTCAAAAAGATCGTGCCGGAGGTGAAGGCGGTGTATATGACGCCGGGTGGAACCTTCCGCCACCATGTGGTGGTCTCAATCAAGAAAAGAAGCCAGGAAGAGGCCCGGAATGTAATTTTGGCCTTGCTGTCGCTGGGTCTTGGTTTGAAACAGGTGATCGTCGTGGACGATGACATCGACGTCCACAATCCCGTGGAAGTGGAATGGGCGCTGAGCACACGTATGCAGCCGGATCGGGACGTCATCATTATTCCCCGTTTGGCCTGCTCTACTTTGGACCCTTCCGTGCCTGCCCCGAGGGTAAGCGCCGGTTGGGGAATCGATGCCACGATCCCGCTGGCTGGCCGGGAGAAATTTGCGAAAGTAATCGTTCCCGGCGTTGACAGGGTAAACTATATCAGCTCAAAAAACTGATGAGACCGAAAGGCAAGCCGAGCGCATCGCATGATGAGAGCCTTCGATTATTTGCAGCCGACAACTGTGGCCGAGGCCTGCGAGCTGCTTAAGCGCCACGGCGCGCGGGCGCGCCTTTACGCCGGCGGCGCGTATTTGACCATCGTTATGAAGGAAGGGCTCCTCGAGCCCGAAGTCTTGATCGACATCAAGAAGATCCCTGAACTGCGAGGAATTCACTTTGATGCCGGCGAGGGTCTGCATATTGGAGCTCTCGTCACACACCGCGAGGTTGAGACCTCCGAGATTGTGCGGGAGAAATTCCCGATTCTGTGCGATATCGAAAAGCAGGTCGCAAACATTCGGGTGCGCAATGTCGGCACGGTGGGGGGCAATCTCGCTTCTGGTGAACCCCTGACCGATCTTCCGCAGGTCTTTATCGCCCTTGATGCCCGGGTGAAGATTTCGGGTTCTTCAGGCGAACGTGCCGTCCCAGTGGAGGAGCTTCTGGTTGATAGCTACCAGACCAGCCTGGCTCAAGACGAGATTCTGACCCGAATCGTGATTCCTCCGTTGCCTCCCGATTCAGGCATTGAATATATTCGCTTCTCGAGCAGTTCCGTCGTCGACAAACCCTGCGTTGGAGTGGCAGTTTGCCTCGCGCTGGATCCGGCGCACAAAATCTGTGAAAGCGCGAGAATCGTCATGGGTTGTGTCGGGCCGACGCCGGTGCGAGCCAGCCGGGCGGAGCAGCTTTTGATTGGTAATCCCGTGCAACCGGCGGTGATCCAGGAGGCAGCTAAATCCGCCGCCCAGGAATGCAGGCCGGTCAGCGACCTGCGCGGGTCGGAGGCCTACAAAAGGGCAGTGGTCCATGCTCTTGTGAGGCGGGCCCTGTCCACCGCCGCAGAGCGCGCCTCAGTGAATTAAGATGGTGAAAAAGCAAATACGCGTCACAATTAACGGCAACGACAGGCAACTGGAAGTTGAATCCCGTCTCACTCTTCTGGAGCTCGTGCGCGAGCGCGAGGGGCTTACCGGGGCCAAGCTTGGATGTGACATCCAGGTTTGCGGGGCCTGCACGCTGCTTCTGGACGGCAAGCCCGTAAGCGCCTGCTCGGTGTTGGCTGTGGATGCGGATACGCGAAGTGTCCTGACGATCGAGGGTTTGGAAAAAGGCATGACTTTACATCCGCTGCAGAAAGCCTTTATGGAATTCGGAGCGCTGCAGTGCGGTTACTGCACTTCTGGATTCATCCTTACGGCCAAAGCGCTATTGGAGGAGAATCCAAACCCCACGGAAGAAGAAATCAAGCACTATCTCGCCGGGAATTTTTGTCGGTGCGGCTGCTATCCGGAGATTGTGCGCGCCATAAGGAACGTCGCCGGGTCGTAATTATGGAAAAGAATCCTGGTAAGTCGCCGCGCCGGTTGGACTACGAGGCGAAAGTCACGGGGAGGGCCGAGTACCTCGCCGACATGAAACTTGCCGGAGTATGTCACGGCAAGATTCTGCGCAGTCCTTTTCCCCACGCAAAGATTGTCCGCATCGACGTCGCCAGAGCTCTAAAAATTCCCGGTGTCGTGGCGGTTCTCACGCGCGACGATATTTTATCGAACGAGGGGATCGAACCTTATTACGGGCCGGTCTTCAACGATCAGACGATTGTCGCCGTGGATAAGGTCCGGCATGTGGGAGATCCGGTGGCCGCTGTGGCGGCGCTCGAGCCCGACGCGGCGAAAGAGGCGCTGGACAGAATCGATGTGGAGTATCAAGAGCTGCCGGCGGTTCTGGACGTCCACGAAGCGCTGAAGAGAGGCGCGCCTTTGGTCCATGAGACCGTAAGAATTCCCACATCGGGCTTCGCCGATCTCGCCGAGCTTCGACCCGTCGAGGGAACTAACGTCTGCACGCATTTTAAGCTGAATAAGGGGGACGTGGAGAAGGGATTTGCGGACTCCGATCTGATTTTTGAAGACACGTTCACTCTCCCCGCGACTCAGCATGCTTTTCTAGAGCCTCATGCCTGCATCGCTTCGGTCCAGCGGGATGGACGGATCACCGTCTGGTCGACGACGCAGAATCCCTTCGTGGTGCGAACGCAACTTTCAAATATCTTCAGAGTGCCGGTCTCGAAAGTGCGTGTCGTGGTTCCTTACCTGGGCGGCGGGTATGGTGGAAAAGTCTATCCCAAAGTGGAGCCTTTGACGGTCGCTTTGGCCATAAAGGCGCAGAGGCCCGTACGGTTGGTTTTGAGCCGGGAAGAAGTTTTTGTCACCATCACGAAGCACGCCGCCGTCATCAGGATGAAAACCGGCGTCAAAAACGACGGGACGCTGGTCGCGAGGGAGTGCGAAGTTTGGCTCGACACCGGCGCATACGCGGAGATCGGCCCGAGGGTCGCCAAGAAGTCCGGCTACACGGCGGCCGGTCCCTATAGAATTCCGAACCTCAAGATCGACTCGCTTTCGGTTTATACCAACAAGCCGCCGGCGGGGGCTTTTCGCGGATTTGGCGTTTCTCAGTCCGCCTGGGCTCACGAGTCCCAGATGGATATTATCGCGGCGGCGCTCAAGATGGATCCGTTGAAGATCCGCCTCCAGAATGGTTACGACGAGGGGAACGAATTTGTCACCGGCGAGAGACTCCATAGCATAGGGTTTAAGCGCTGCGTGAAAGAGGCAGCGAAGGCCATCGGATGGGGAAAAGGAGTTCAAGAGTTCAAAAGCTCAAGAGTTCACGGCAACGAAGAAGATGTTAGGAGGGGGAAGGGAATTGCCTGTCTCATTAAGGCCACGATCACGCCGTCGATCTCATGCGCGGTGGTCAAGCTCAACGAGGATGGCAGCGCCACGATTTACGCCGGAACTGTGGAAATGGGTCAGGGATCCGAGACCACCCTCGCGCAAATTGCGGCCAGGGAGCTTGGCATCCCGTTTAAAGACATCCACGTGACGGGAGTGGACACCGATGTGGTTCCTTATGATCTCACCACCTCTTCGAGTCGCTCGACCTTTCACATGGGAAAGGCGGTGCAACTGGCCGCCCGCGATCTTAAGGCACAGCTGAAGAAAATTGTCGCGCAGGAATACGGCCTTCCAGCGAACCAAATCAAGCTCGCCGATGGGAGAATTTTGCTTCCCGAAGCGGCTTTGGAGTACAAAGACGTCTTGTTCAAACGCTTCGGAATGCGGGGAGGAACGCTTTCCGGCCAGGGGCTGGTCAAGACGAAATTGGTGAACGAAAAAGGAGAGAAAACCACATCGGCCTTCTGGTTTTTAGGCGCGGGAGCTGCTGAAGTCGAGGTCGATTGTGAGACCGGCAAGCTCAAGCTCGTTAAGTATGTGACGGCTGTGGACGTGGGCCGGGCGATCAGTGTTCTCGGTTGCAAACAACAGCTTACCGGCGCTTCCATTACGGGCATGGGCCAGGCTCTCTTTGAAGAGCTGGTTTACGATAATGGACAGCCGCTTAACCCCAATTTTATCGACTACGTGCTTCCCTCTCTGGGCGATATGCCCGAAGTGATCGAGCCGATCATTGTCGAAGTCCCGCAGAAGGACGGCCCCTTTGGCGCCAAAGGGATCGGCGAGACCGCCCTCATTCCGGTAGCCCCGGCAATTGCCAATGCTGTCTTCGACGCCGTCGGCGTGCGCATCAAGGATCTCCCAATCAAGCCCGAGAAGATCTTGATGGGATTACAAGAAAAAACGAAGGCGCAGAATTAAGACCCAGAAGGCGCCTAAAGTTCAAGGGAGGGGACACTTCTTAAGTTCCCTCTCCCCTTGCGGCCCCTTCCGGAAGAGACCTGCCCTGAGAGTCGAAGGGGCCAGGGTTAGGGGGATGTAAAGCTGTTTGTAACCGTCACTTTAGACAAAAGGTGGACCGCAATATCGTGAAAAAGGCCAAGGCGTCAGAGATTTATCAACTCAAGATCACACTCAAATACAGCCACCCTCCGATCTGGAGGCGAGTTCAGGTTCCGGGCGACATGACGCTCGGCAAACTGCACGGGGTGATCCAGGCGGCCATGGGCTGGTATGACTCGCACCTCCATCAGTTCATCGTAGGCAAAGCCTACTATGGATTGCCCAGCTTCGATGAAGTCTCGGAGCTGGAGCTCAACGATGAAAGAAAAGTTGGGCTCAGCAAGGTCCTCTCGAAGTCGAAACAAAAGATCGTATACGAGTATGACTTTGGTGATAGCTGGCAGCATGAAATCTTGCTCGAGAAGATTGTTCCTCCCGATTCCAAGACTCGTTATCCGATATGTCTCGGAGGCGCTCGCGCCTGCCCGCCGGAGGACTGCGGGGGTATCGGCGGCTACGCCAGTTTTCTCCAAGCGATTTCCGACCCCGGGCATGAGGAGCATAAGGAGACCCTTGAGTGGGTCGGCGGGGAATTCGATCCGGAGGCTTTCGACCTGGAAGCAGCAAACCGTGCTCTAAAGCGGATCAGGTAACAAAAACGCGATCTCTTCCTCTTCCGTCTTCTGCCCATCCACATCCATATGGATCTTCCTCTCCAGCGCCAGAAGACGTTGACGGGCGAGAAGCCGCCGAGAGAATCGAGCTGGATGACAATATTATGGTGTGGACCAATGCCGATGGCACCCGGATCCTCCGGCTCATGTTCCTCTCCTACGCCAGATTGCTGGAGCAACCCGATCTCCCTCTTGCAAAAAGCCGCCGAACATAAAGGGGAACGGAACACGATCGTGAAATCTTCCGGGTCGGACGCCGTCCGGGAAAGTGAAGAGATGTATGGCAGAAAGGGAAAAGCCAAACGTCCTCGGCCGTCTTCCAGTTGAAGGCCATCCGTCCTTTTAGCAACGTGCTCCACCCGAAGGAGATGGGGGAGACGGGACTGCCCGCAAACCGAGCCAGATTGACATCACAAATAAACATCGGATAGTCTCTGCGCTTAAATTCGTCCCATCGTCCTTTTCCCTCGCGACGCTGCTTAGGGCTTGGAAGGCGGCCGCTGGGACTCACTGGGCGATTTTGATTT
Organism: Deltaproteobacteria bacterium; assembly: GCA_016210115.1. Classification (GTDB taxonomy): domain Bacteria; phylum Desulfobacterota; class Binatia; order UBA9968; family UBA9968; genus JACQUW01. The sequence continues at coordinate 8,817 of JACQUW010000246.1, forward strand.
GTCGGTCACGTTAAAGGGAGTTTCCTATGAGTTGGGGAGGTGGTCCGATGCAGCCGACTCTTCGCTATGCCTCGCGCGGTCCTGCCGTCGAACTGGTCCAGAATGCGCTCAATCTCTGGAAGCAGGATCTCGAGCCGCTCAAGGTGGACGGGATTTACGGCACGAAGACAACCGCACGCGTGCAGGCTTTCCAGTCTTCGCGCAAGATCGCATCTGACGGCGTCGTAGGGGGCAATACCTGGGCGGAACTGCAGCCCTGGATCGAAGCGTTCGAAAAGGGGCTGGTGGTGCTGGTACCGCCACCGGCTAAGGAGGAGGAAGCACGGGAGCGCATCGTGCAGTGGGCGTACTTCGAACTGCTTAACTTCGGTTGGAACCCCGGCATAGATACTCCTGGTCCGCTGAACCAGCATATCCGATCCTCCATCTGCGCCGACCCTGCAAACCCGTTTCGTCCTCGCCAGGGCGGTCTTCACCTTGCCCAGATCTTCTCATCCGCCGGTCACTTCAAGGCACCCGCCTGCCCGTGGATCTCGGTCGAGGCCGAGAACGTCTACAAAGGCGCCGACAACGTCGCGAAGCAGAATCAGATCGACCTGCCAAACTGGTGCGGTATCTTCGCGCTGCACGTCTACAAGATGGCCGGCCTCCAGATGCCCCCCTGGCCGATTCGCAACACCACCACCGGCGGTAACGACGCTGAGATGCAATCGTACGTGCCGCCGCTGACGGGCTTCACAAAAGCCATCCGTAAAGGCGACATCGGCGTCCTAGACGGCTACCGGAGCAACGGGCGCAACCATCACTTCATTGTTGTGGACGTGACCGACACCGCGGTTAAGTCCGTAGACGGAAACGCCCAATACTCTCCGGGCGCCGGCAATTCCCCGTATATCAAGGGCATCATCCGGGAGGTGACGCGGGCGTCTTTCGATGCAAAGACCGACTACTTCCTTCGCCCGAGATGGTCGAAGGTGCTGCCGCCCTGAACCGAAGAGCGGCAACCCTGCGCGGCTCATGACGGACGCGAGCGCAACCGACGGGGAGACAAACTGGTGATTGAAAACCGTCCGCTCGACGCAGAGCAGCTACTGAACTTGCTAGAGATCGGCTGCGCAGGCGAAGGAGGCTGTGCCAATCACGTCGGCTCAGCTTGAGCCGCCGGGGCCTAAGATACTTTTCGTGAATCCCGCCTTCATTGCGCACTGCAGTCCTTGACCCGCGCTCGTCCTCATCGGACTTAAGGAACCTTTTCGACAAGATTTTTTTCTTGTCATTTCGCCGCCAGATCGCTTAGTATAGTGGGCGTCTTGCAGCTCGACCTTGCCTCGGCTTGGAGCATCGGAGTCTACGCATCTTTCAGCGCCCCCGTTCAGCTCTATGAGCCCCGCGAGAGGCGCGATCGTTCTTGGATACTTGACTCGTGGACCTGTCGTTGGCTTCTCATTTCAGGGGAAGTTATGTCGCGGACAAAGCCGGTATTACGGTCACTAAAAGTCCTCACGCTGATCGAAAGGAATCCAGGCGGACTGAGAGTGACGGATATAGCCGATCATCTCCGTGCGACCTCAAGGGCCGTTTACCGGGACCTGCAAATCTTGGAGGAACTTCGCTTCCCGATTTATCCGGAGAAAAACGGCAGGGAAAGCTTATGGAAGATCGATCCGGAGTATCGGAACAGGCTCTCAATTCCTTTTGCTCTGTCAGAACTACTGTCACTTTATCTTGCGCAAGACTCGATCCGGCCGTTGGAGGGGACGGTGCTGTATGATTCTTTAGATTCTCTCTTTGACAAAGTTAGAGCGCATCTGCCCAAGCCTCTTTTCAGGCAGATGGTTGACTTGCGCGCCGGCTTTCTCTCCGGCATTCCAGCGCAAAAAGATTATCGGATCTATCGTGAGTCCATTAAGCTCGTCCAGGACGCCATTCAGGAGAGAAAAACTCTGCAACTCCGGTATCAGCCGTTGAATCAGAACCCCACCCAACGCAAGGTCAACCCCTACGCCATTCATCTGCACAACGGCACTTTATATCTGATCGGCTACTGCCAAATGCGGCAAGCCATCAGGTCCTTCGTCGTAGATCGAATCCAAACCATTAAGCTGACTGACGAATCTTTTACGATGCCGGTCGGCTTCTCTCTGGAGAGTTATCTGCGCGACAGCTTCGGCATGTTTCGAGAGAAACTGGTCCGCGTAAAAGTGCGCTTTCACAAATCCCTGACCCGGTATCTGTTGGAGCGCCGCTGGCATCCCAGCCAGAAGAATAAGAAACTTAAGGATGGCTCTTTGGAACTGACTTTTGAGGTGGCGGGAACGAAAGAGATTAAAACCTGGATTCTGGGTCTTGGCTCCCTGGCCAAAGTGCTCGAACCGGCGTCCTTAGTCAAGGAGATCGAAAACGACCTGGAGAAATCGCTCAGAGCCTACAGGTAACCAGAGTCTTGGTTCAAAGGCTTAAAGGTTCAAGGGTTCAAGGACCGGTCGCAATTCGAACTTTGAACCCTTGAACGGCCGCCGGATGAGAGGAGAAAAGTATAAGAAGCCGCCGTACAAATCGCTACGGGTGGAGCTATAGGAACTGACCGAGCAAAAACCTTGAACTTTAAACGTTGAACCCTTGAACTCATATAAATGCGTTGAACCCTTGAACCTTTGAACGTTTTTAACCGGGGGAAGGGTGGGAATGGAGGAGGGCGACGTGCGACACGGTTTGACACAGATCCGTGATAGTAGAAAAGAGCCGTTCAAGTCGTTCAAACCGTCTCAACCTGCTTGAACGGATTGAACGATTCGAGCTGTCAAACGTGCTGAACGCTTTGAACCATTGATACGAGGTTTTTATGGGACTGTTCGATTCGATTTATGCAGCGCTTGCCTGTCCCGTTTGCCGTTCGGTTAAAGAACGCGAGATTCAGACCAAGAAGGGACCCTGCCTTATGTTGAGGCTGGAGGTCGGGGATACCATTGAGCCGTTCTTCTATGGCGACTACTGGATCGAAGAGGAATGGGATTGCGATGACTGCCGGAAGAAAATGCCAGAAGAGTCGCAGTGGCATAAGGCCTTTATCCATTGCATTAACGGTTTGATTGTGGAGGTCACGCCGGAAAAACCACCCCCGAGTGACCGAACGTGGGAAACCGCGATGAAACGATCTAAGAATCCGCCTTTATGGCTTCGTCGGCTCGACGCCGTAAAAGCCGAGATGAAGACGGTCCGTTTCCCCCGCACCGCTCAAGAAGGATTTCGCCAGTGTGCAGATCTGTCCGAAACGGCGCTCGGCTGGTTCCGGCAATCCGTACGAGACGGCCATCCGAGAGCCAGTGCGGAAGAGCTGGAGAAGGAGCGATGCCTTTTGGTGGCGCGCTTCTCCGCCGCTGAAGCGCGGCGAATCGTCAAATGGAAGAAAGAGCGTGGCCGGTATTTCAGAGGGTAGCATCGCCGCGGTTTTGCAGCGCATCGTCTCTTGTTTCCGGCGCGAACGAGTCCCGTATGTGCTGATCGGCGCCTGGGCATTAGCGGTGTGGGGAAGGCCACGGGCAACGACGGATGTGCAGAGATCGAAGAGGGATGGCGTGATCGGGGGTTCGAACCCCCGATCATTTGCACGCCCGATGAACTCTTAGAGGAGTGACGAGCCATGAGACGTGATCCGATCGTTGAGGAGGTGCATCGCGTCCGTGCAGCGTATGCGGCGCGATTCAAATTTGACTTGGCGGCCCTCATTGGCGACCTGAAGACGCGCCAGGAGCGCGGGGAATTCGAAGTGGTGTACGGCGTGCCGCGCAAGCCGCGGCGACCGCTGCGCCGGCCTGGCCCGCGTCGGGCGCAAGGACGCTAACCGGTTGGCCAAGCGCTGCCGGCAACGCCGCGCAAGCCGTTGGATCTCACAAACTTGGCCATCGTGAAGTCTTCCGGGTCAGACGCCGTCCGGGAAAGTGAAGAGATGTATGGCGGAAAGGGAAAAGCCAAACGTCCTCGGCCGTCTTCCAGCAGAAGGCCATCCGTTCAACGACTTGAACGGAGCGACCTGCCCGCCGCCAGGCCACGAAAGTCGGGTTTGAGCCCCGGCGGCTCTGAAGTGTGGCAAGTGTTTCTCCTTCAGAGTAAAATGCAGAGCTATGAATCTGGTCGAACTGCTCAAGCAGCGCGAGGGCAAAGGCCTGGAGTTCAAGCGGGACTTATCATCGCCGGATGGTGTGCTCTGCTCGCTCGTAGCGTTTGCCAACACTGCGGGAGGCACATTGCTTATCGGAGTGGAAGACAAGACTCGGCATGTGCGCGGCGTCGAGGAGCCGCTCGCTATGGAGGAACGCCTGGCTAACCTGATCAGCGATAACATTGGGCCTCGTCTGATGCCGGAGCTGGAGATTCTCCCATGGCGGCGACGCGCGCATGTCCTGGCCGTGCAAGTGTACCCAAGCCCTGTGCGGCCCCACTACCTGAAAGCGCCGGCCTGGAAAACGGAGTGTTTGTGCGTGTAGGGTCCACGAATCGCCGTGCGGACCCCGAGATGATAGAGGAGCTGCGGCGATTCGCGCGCGGGGAGAGCTTCGATGAGCAGCCCCTGCCGGAACTCGACTCTGAAGCACTCGACTTCAGAGTAGCTTCCGAGCTGTTTGCGCCGGTACGCAGGCTAAAGCGGTCTGACCTGGAGACTCTTAGACTGGTCGCAAGGCATCAAGGTCGCACGGTGCCGACGGTGGGCGGAGTGTTGCTGTTGGGCAAAGAGCGGGAACGGTATTTTCCGGATGCATGGATACAGGCGGGCCGCTTCGTGGGACAGGATCGCACCCGCATTGCGGACACAGCCGAAATCAGGCTCCATCTGCCGCTTGCCGTGGAAGAAGCGATCGCGTTTGTCCGCAAACACGACACGCGGGCAGCAGAGATCGGTTCCGTGCGCAGGACCGAACGGTGGGGCCTCCCGCCCGCTGCCGTGCGGGAAGCCGTGATCAACGCCGTAGTCCACGCGGACTACGCCCAGCGCGGCGCACCCATCAGGATATCGATGTTTGACGATCGCCTGGAAGTCGAAAATCCCGGATTACTACCATTTGGTCTGACGGTAGAGGACCTTCCTCATGGCATATCGAAGTTGCGCAACCGCGTGCTGGGGCGGGTTTTTCACGCTCTCGGGCTGATCGAGCAGTGGGGCAGCGGCATCCAACGGATGATTGCGGCCTGCCGCGAGGCCGGGCTGGACGCCCCGCTGTTGGAGGAGATCGGCACACATTTTCGAGTGTCGTTGTACACCGCGCGGAAACATGCGCCCCGCGTGGATCAGGTCGAACAGGCGATTCTCGATGCGCTTTCAGCCGGTAAAGGATTGTCCACTCAGCAGGTTGCCGCCAAGATCAAGCGTTCGCCGCGGGCCACCCGCACACGTTTGCTCTCGCTGGTTACACGGGGGCTGGTCGCCGAGGTCGGCACCAGCCCGCAAGACCCCAGACGGCAGTATTTCCTGGTGAAAAAGAGATGAAAATGCAGGGCGACATTCATTCAGAAGGCTGGCGGCCGGGGAACCATGTTAGAACCTAGAGGTGGGGGTGTCTATGAAGATAAAATACTCTCGTGACGCAGACGTTCTAATCATTCAATTGAGAGAGGGTGAGATTGACGCCGCCAAAGTGGACGATTACAAGGCGGACAAGGGCAGCGGCAAAAGCTTCTTCGACGAATGAAAGGCTAAACTGGTGCGCTTCAAGGACGATAAGGGAACCCGAGTGTCGTAGTGCAACCTGGCTAGGGAAGGCGGGGTATGCGATCCCGGGGGCAGGCCGGTCGAGACGTCGAATGGTATAATAGAAAAACTTCGGGCAGCCTCGGGGATACGAAGCGCGAAGACTAAAGATCACGGAGGTCGAGTGATGGCACAAATCCATGTAGACCGGGAACGCCTCGCGGCGTTTTGCCGGCGGCACCACATCCGGCGCCTGGCGTTGTTCGGTTCGGCCCTGAGGGAGGAATTTGGCCCCGAAAGCGACGTCGATGTTCTGGTGGAGTTTGAGCCCGAGCATGTGCCGGGGCTTTTGGGCATCGCGCGGCTCGAGCGGGAACTGTCCACGATCTTTGGCGGTCGGAAGGTCGATCTGCGCACGCCCGAGGATCTGAGCCGCTACTTCCGCGCGGATGTCATCGCAGAAGCGGAGCTTCAGTATGCAGAAGGATGATGCTAATCGCCTCAGGCACATGCGCGATGCGGCCCGAGAGGCGATAGACTTTGCGCGAGGCCGGGCGAGGTCGGAGCTGGATACGGATCGCATGCTGGTGCTCGCCTTGATCAAGGATGTCGAGATCATCGGCGAGGCCGCCAATCAGGTCTCGGAGGACACGAGGACGCAATGCCAGGAAATTCCCTGGGCGGATATTATCGGTATGCGTCATCGTCTGGTCCACGCCTATTTCGACATCAACCTCGAAATCCTTTGGCGGACGGTACAACAAGACCTCCCGCCGTTGCTCGCAGCGTTGGAGAAGGTGTTGGAGCAAGGATAAACAAAAGTTGCGCTGAGCCCCGTGGCGTGATGGACCGAACTCGCTTGATCAGCCGCGGTGCCCATCGAAGACGGAGGATGGCCCTTCTCCGACGTCGCTAGTGAAAAAGAGACAGCGGCGTTGATGCGGACGCTTTACTGCCTTGTGCTGAAGGAAAAGCGGGCTGGACGGACCGTGCATCTGAGCATCGCCGGAGGAAGGAAAACCATGGCCGCATATGGCATGGTCGTCGCCCAGCTTCTTTTCGATGAGGACGATCGAGCGTGGCACCTTCATTCGAAAGACTGGCGGCCGGGTAACGAGCGCGTGATGCATGCGCGACCGGGAGATGCGGTTTCACTCCTGCCCATACTGCGCTGGAGTTCAGTGTCCCCGGTGATGACGGAGCTTGCTGTGCGGGAAGACCCATGGGAAGCCATCCAGGCGCAGCGATTTCTGCGGCAAGAAGAAGATCATCGTCTCAAGCATGATTTCGTGGAGCACTACCTAAGACCGGCAGAACGTGACTTGGTGCGCCTCGCCTGTCGAGGTCTTGATAACGCGACCATCGCCCGGCGGCTCCACAAAAGTGAGAGAACCGTCGCCAACCAATTTGCGCGGATCTATGACAAGTTCCACGAGTGGGAGGAACCGGCGCTTTGTGATCATTTCCGGACTTTCGGAATTCCGAAAGTCCGGGTCGGGCATGTCCTTTCGAAGAGCTGGCGGCCCGGGAACGATGTTGGAGACGTTCGAAAAAAGCCGTGACCTCATCTGTCAAAGGGGCGTGCTATAAACGGAAATCGTTTCAGCAATGAAGATCGTTAGATTGACGCCGGCGGAAAGAGCGGCGATCACGAGGAAGTGGCGATGGGCGAGTGTAAAAGCTCATGCTACGGCTCGAAACGCCAAGTTATTTACGAAGTACGCTCTTGGCAAAGTGGGATGGAAGGTCGTTTCTCTGGATAGCCGGAAAGGTTTCGAATACAAAGGCGTAGTTGATCTCGTCGCGGTCAAGCGAAACAACCGATCTCCCGATGAACTTATGATCATGCTGGTTCAGGTCAAGGGTGGGAGTGCGACAGTGACAAAAGAGGAGATCGCAAGACTCCGCCGGGCCGCAGGCCATTTGCAGGTAAAGTGGAACGTGGCACAAAAACCGGCCAAGAGCGTCCGGTTTGAGAAGTCCTTGGATTGAAGCGATTGTTCTTGGATGGGAAACAATGGATCGACACGAAATCATGGCTAAGCTCGCGGAGATAGAATGGAAAATCTCAGCAATATCCGGATACTGGATAGAAAAAAGGAGGGAATCTGATGTGGGCAAACGATATTCCAAGACTGCCGACGATGCTAGCACTAGCGTTGTGAGGCCTGCGGTGAATGAAGCGAAGGCTCAGCCCTACGGTCGTAGAAAGGAACGCGGGCAAGGCATACCCGCCGCCGCAAGCATCGCTACTGTAAAACGCAGGCTAAAAAAACCCGTCAAGAGGACCAGACGGGATATTGCATGGGCGTTAGACATCGTCGGCATTGGCGAGGGACCGGCCGATCTTTCCCAACGGGTGCGCGAATACCTTCACGGCGATAAATGAGCGAACCGGTTTTCGTAGACGCTTCCGCGTGGGTAGCGATCACCAACCGCAACGATCGCAATCGCGGCGACGCGGTTAAAATATTTCAGCGGCTGCTCAGCATGCAGACGGCGCTGGTGACAACGAATTGGACGGCCTATGACGCTTTAACTATCGTTAAATCGCGTCTCGGATTCAGCCAAGCCGAGCGGCTGTGGCAGCGCATAACATCACGGGCAGTTGTGGAACTTGTCGCGGTTGACGAACAAATCGAAACAGACGCGCTGGAACTTTTCTGGCGGTACCAAGACAAAACATGGGGCGTGGTCGACTGTAGCAGTCTGGTCGTCATGGAAGCTGTTGGTTCCAGGTCGGCCTTCGCTTATGACAGGCATTTCGTCGAGGCCAGCCGTCAATTTGGGTTTACCGTCGTTAAAAGATGACCCCTGATGTTGATTTCCCCGAGCTCCATAGGATTCCGATAATGATTTGCGCCCGGCCTGTTAAACGATTAAACCTTGAACCCGTTCGCCAGGCTCAGGGTTGGAACGTTGAAGTATTGAACTGCCATGAGGCTTTGAACAACTTGCACGTTTTGAACGGTTTTGAACTGCTTGAACGACTTGAACTGCCGGGGAAGGGAAGGGTTGGCGATGGAGCAGGGTGACATGCGACACGGTTTGACACAGGTGTGTGATATAGAGAGGGCTTGTTGCGGCCACTCGTTTGATCTTTGACGGTGCAGAAGACACCGAGGCTCGATTCACAGATGTCGGGTTTGCGAATCGGAGGTTAGGTAGAACCAAGATGAAAGTGGTCAGATTAACGCCGGCAGAAAGAGCGGCGATCACGAGGAAATGGCGACGGGCGAGCGCCAAGGCTCATGCTACGGCTCGAAAGGTCAAGGGTGGGAGTGCGACAGTGACAAAGGACGAGTTTGCGAGGCTGCGGAGAGCTGCAAGCCGCCTTCGAGTTACTTGGAACGTGGCACAAAAGCCGGCGAAGAGCGTCCGGTTTGAGAAGTCCCTGGATTAAACAGCTTGTTCTTGGATGGGAACAATGGATCGACAGGAAATCATGACTATAGCGGCAGCTTGGATGTATGGCAGAGGCTGGGGTGAAACCATAGAATCGGGTTAATCATTGAAGCTTTCGATTACTGCAACAGCAGCCCATGACGCGGAAAGGTCTACAAAATCAGAGCCGATGGGAAAACCCTCTCTATTCTTTTTACGTTTCACGCTATGGGGAGAATGCGTAGATGGAACCTGGGAGATAGACAGGTCCTACGAACCTTGCTGGTCCCGGAGGAAGTCCTTCGAGGTCACCGAAATCGCTTTATTGCCCATCGGAGGGCGGGAAGACATGTGGTAAGGGCGATTTATGAGTATGAAGGCAAAACACCGGTAGTCGTAACGGTGTACTGCCCTTTTGCGGAAAGATATTTCAAAGGAGACGGGGTCTATGAAGATCAAATACTCGCCTGATGCGGACGTATTGACTATCCAACTACGAGAAGGAAAACCATACGATTCCAGGGACATCGCCGAAGGCGTCATCGTACACCTCACGTCCAAGGGGCAACCACTTGAGATTGAGATCCTTGATGCCTCCAAGGTCGTACAGAAGAAAGACGTCGAGGTCTCCCTGGAGGCCCTGTTCTCAAGTGGGTAAGCCGGGGTTCTTTTAGAGCGACCAGACGTTTTTCAATGTCTTGAACAGTTTGAAGAAGTTGAACCACTTGAACTGTGGGGGATGGGCGATGGAGCAGGTTGGTATAAGGGCCATCTTCGGGACGGAAAAAAGTAAAAACCCGTGACACGTTTCGACAAACATGTGTGGTGTAGAGGCTTGTTTTCAAAGAAAGGTTATCTGCTTCGGCAACTGATGCAAAAGAGAAAACTCGAATCCTCCAAGCAGTGATCGAGCGGATGCAGGCAAATCCAATTCCGGACGGCGCCCCTCGGCTATCGCGTGAGGCTTTCCATGAACGCGGTTGATACTATTGAACCGGCATGAGGCTTTGAACAACTTGAACGTTTTAAACGGTTTGAACGACTTGAGCGATTTGACCTCGGGGGGTTACCCCGGGAGGCTCGGTGGCATAGGGGCTGACGGACGAGGTGGCCCGCAATTCTCGGCCGCCGAGATCCCGCCGCACTGCAACCAGAGGAGCTGGCGGACCTGTTCAGGTACCGGTTCACGCCGGATACGCCGAAGCGGCGGCGACGTGAGGCGCTGAAGCGAGTCACGTGCATGCGTGCCGTCGGTCGAAGCGGCTCGATTGTTGATTGGTTGGAGGCGGGCGCGCTGGCGGATGCCGGCCGAAGGGAGCAGAGTCTGTTCGATTATATGGGGTTAGTGTGACGCACGGAAAGCACACGGGCCTGACGCGCGAACGTGCCCTTGAGGTTCTGCACGGATGCGGCTTCCACCTTTACCATGCGAAGTCGTGGAACGAGAGTCTCTTTATCCACAGCTTCAGCGCGTACGCGCTCGTCGATGGCGTGCTGCCGTTTACGCAAGCGTATTCCGAATCGGACAAGGAACTGATGCGTTGGGCGGCACTGCTTCATGACTACGGAAAGACTTCCGCGAATTGGCAGAAGGCTCTACGTGGACCCCACAAGGTTTCGCTCGGAGATGTGAAGTATGAGGAGCTGAAGGCAATCCTCGAAAATGGAATTCTGACATATTCGCGGGATCTTCTCAGCGTCTCTGATATCGACGACATTCTCTTCATTATCGAGTACCACCACGGATCCGGCCGTGCTGCCTCGACTCCGGCGCGTAACCGGATGAAAGATGTGGTCAGCGAATGTGACCAAGCTGTTTCCCAGACGCGGATTTCCGAACGCCTAATCCGAACCCTTAATTCAATAATAGATACGGTTCGCTACCGCCTGTTCACGGTCGAACTCATCGACCACCCGATGTCGGCGCTCGCCATCGGGGCCTTCGACTACGTGTTTGCCGAAACGCAGAGGATCTGGCCGATCCTGTACTCAGCGAGCTCAACGCTTTATGTTGCGGAGGTCGAAGCGCAACTCCCGAGCATTGAACACGTGAATGTCTTCTTGAAGGAACCGTTGGGTGAAAGCATCGGGGTACTAAACTACGCTGGCAATGATCGGATCTACAAAGACGAGCCTGGCTTCCTCGCGCTCGCGTCCGATCCTGACCGCTTTGTCGCCGAGGCGACGGCATTTGCAAACAGATACTGCGAAATGAAGCGGAGTATCGCGAAGAGGAGGCCCGATCTTTGGTCGGATGACCAAGAGGAGAACTTCCTATATGGGCGAGTTTGCGGTTTTACTTACAACACGCTGCTGAAAAGTTGTGGTGTGCCTAAGTCGACACTACTACCGGCCGCGCTGAAAGCCGGCGGTAAGCCCGGCCCTGTCACTGTCAAGTCGTTGGAAATATTCGGGCTCCGGAAGCCTGGTGCGTATGAGAAGACGCTTCGGGCAATCCTCGATCTGCTACTGCCTTTCGTGCGTGAAAAGCTCGGAAAAACGCAGGCGCGAGCTGTGGGTGGCGATCAACCTTCCTTCACCTACGACGTCAGAGACCTTTTAGTACCGGACTCCGCTGTCTATACGCTACCGGTTCCCCTGGACCCGAAGACCGAGGCACTCGCCGACTACGAGCGATATAAGAGGAAGGAGCCGCTCGACGTGTGCCCGGCGTGCCATCAGTTTTCACAGGGGAATGTGACGGCAGCGGCGTTCCCGCAGAACTCGCCCCTCGGCGGAACCGTTGAGGTCTTTTACACGACACACATGCGCTTGATTAAGAAGGAAGGTCCTACGAGTCGCGGTGTATCCTTCTGCGTATGGTGCACGAAGTGGTGGCAATTAATTGGCGGTAACGAAAGCCTGTATCGCCTCTGCGTGATGCCTCATCACCTCTTCGCTCGACTTGACTGGCGCGAAATTCTTGAGCCTCAGATGGGAAGCCCTCTCGTCGAACTTGGAGCGGTGGGCACTGTGTCGGGAGGCGGGGTATACCCTCACATAGCCGTGCTTTCCTTAAAAGGGCGAGATCGTGAAACGTTGTTACAAGAGCTGACGGCTGATCCTAACCGCGGGGAAGAGCAAATTCTAGATCGACTCTATCGCTACGGGCTAAATGGCTCTGTGATTGTCACGACGCCCACGGACTCTCGGAATTTGCTCACGTGCGGAAGTATCCGTGTTGATACAGCAGACTGGCCTATTCTCCGGCGGGCACTACGGTTGGTGAAGCGCGATGAGGGGCGACGTCTACACACCCGCAGCATCCGGGCGCTTCGAGAGAGTCCGTACGCATTTGGTACCCTTCTCGCGAAGCGCTGGATTCCACCCACAAGCAAATCCGAAACGGAGGTGACGCGAATGATTGAAGATATTGCAGCGAAGACCGGACTCACGTTTCTGGCCGACATCTGGATCGGCGGTCGGAATGGCGAGGACAGCGCAAGCAAGGTCATACGCGGTATGAACGAAACATTGCGCCGACTGAAGGGTAAGGAGGACGATGCCAGCCTCGTGGATATGATGGTGGCGAAGGGACTGAACCTCGCCATCTCAACACGTGAGGGTAAATGGAGGTCACCTGCGAACCAACCAAAAGAGCAAGCGGCGTTGAGAAGGACAGCGGAGAAACTGCTGCAATACAAGGACCAGACTTACCGCCGCACCGAGGTCGTGCGCGCTATGATCTACACACTTGCCTACTTCAGCAAGCCAGAAACAAACCCACAAACGCCGGATGCAGCGGTGGCAGCAACCGCAGCGTCGGACGCCAGCGAGCAAGGAGGGATGCCATGAACAAATACCAACTGGTTGTTCTTAGAAGCTTAAAAGGCTTTGGACAGTTCGTGACGGAGTCGCGGGACGAGACTAACATGTATGAGTTCGGCGACGGTGACGAACGGCCAATCATCTTTGGCGAGAAGCTGAAGGCAGTCGAGCGCCGAACGATCATGCGGAAGGTGCGAGAGGTCTTGGGTGTCCGCTGCTGGCTGACGACGGCAAAGAAGGGCGGCGATTCGGGAATTTCGGGGCTCTGTCTCTCTTGTCCAGCATGTGTGTTGTTCGGCGGAACTTACGCTCCCAAAAAGGGCGGAGGGGTCGGCCAGAAAAACGCCATCGAAATGCGCCGGGCCTTCTATACCGGAGCCTTTCCATTTCCGTTCGCGGGCGGTGGCATTCGAGATGTGACGTTTAACGCGGTTGATGAACGAACCGGGCAGACAGGCCAGGCGCTCGGCACAAATCAGATCATCGAACCCCGCGACTTCATCGATGTTGTTACGGTAGAAGCAAATGACGAGAGGTGGGTGAGGCTCTTGATCTGGGGTATCGAGCGTAGCGACCGGTACGGCGCCAACACGAGGATCTACGGCGAGATTCACAACTCGATCGTCGGCGTAGTCGAAGATACACGCCTGCGCACCACCGCCATCGACCTTGCGCGACTCGGCTCGATGCAGAAGGTTCAAGAGCACTTCTTTAAGCAGAACGATCTGACTTTGGCAGGGATTCCGCTCACGTGTGGCGACGCCGAAGTAGATCGACTGATTCGCGAACTCGCCCGATCGACAGAAGTCGAGGACCTTGCTGGCAGGAGGAACCGAGTCGATCTGTCGGTCGCGGACTATTTCAAGCAGATCGCCGAGAGATGGCACAAGGAGCTGCTCACAAAGGAACTCGCAATCAAGGACGCGACTGGCAAGGTGAAGAAGGTGAAGTGGGACAAGTGGGACTTGGCCACGCGGCACGCGCAGATCTGCGAGGCGTTGGAGGCGTCGGAGGCTTTGAAGACGGCGAGCCGCGAGCACCTTACAGCGCTCCGCGGCCCAGGGGTTTCGGAGCCGAGCGATGATGATGTTGCGAGCTTCGTCAAAGGCCAGTACGGGCTGGCGCGCTTGATTGAGGCCACGCTCGGCGAGGAGGCCGAAGACGAAGAGGCGGTGGCGTGAGACTCTTCCGCGCGAAATTAGAGGCGAAGGGATACCTTCACTTTTACTCCTCTGAGTATCTCAAGGTAACCCGAGTCTCGGACATTCTCCACAACTGGGCGCTGATGTTCGCGGTCAACGACATCCGACCAACGCCGAGGGTCGAGGCCGACCACGTTGGCGATCTGCGTGGCGTGAGATTCTACTGCACTCCGGCAGCGCCGCTCATTGCCGAGCGGCGTATCTACAAGCGGAACCCTGTTCCGGAAGACACGGGAGCCGGCAAGATGGGACTGATGGAGATCGAGTACTACCTTCCCGGCTCCACCTTCGAGTTCTACCTTCTGTCGCGAGACGACTCGGAACCGCCAGAACTGATTCATTTCGGTAAGAAGCGAACCCCATGTGCGCTGTTGCCGGCCGGTTCATCCGCAGGTTGGAAGGTCGTGGAGATTCCATTCCGGGCACACGACAGCGTCCCGGTTCGGCCGACTCATTTAGTGAATCCGATCGACTACGAAGACATATCGGCGGTGACGTATGCGCGGAAGGTCCCAATGAAGCCATCACCGCTCTACTATCTTGCCGCTACCTTTTCGAACGTCCTGGTTGCTGACCGCGTGAAAGTAGCCGTTCCAAACATGGAGGAAGCCCCTCAATGGAACTAGCTGCGGAGCGGCTGCCGGTTTTTCGCGACGAATGGCTCTTGCGTCCGGTCTATTCGCACCAGCACTTCCTTCTGCATGAGGCCGGCTTTCAGAAACTCAAGGTCCATGTCCCCACCGCTGGCGGCAAAACGCTCGGCGCGGTCCTCTTCGCTCTTCGGGACACATTCGAACGACCGGACTCACTGGTCAGAACGATCCTCACCTACCCCACCAACCTGTTGTCGCGAGATCAGTTTGAGCGTTCAGTTGTTCGTGCCTTGGTCGAGTGGGTCGGTGCGGAACGCGTGGCAGTGGGAGCGATCAATCCCATGGAGCGCCGGTTTGTTCGCGATGATGCGAGCTTCGAACAAGTAGTCGGGCGAGGAGCCCCGACACATGTCTTCAAGCTTCCCCCGCACCTTGGCGGCCGAGACCTCTACGTTACGGTGCTTACTGGCGAAGGACTCCAGCATTTGTTTTCGCAGGAGAATATCGTTGAACTTGGGCGCCGGAAGGGAACGTATCTTCTTGCGGTGCTGGATGTCCTTAATCAGCGCGACCATATCATCCTCTGCTCGCCAGACCTCCTGGGTTACGTCGCGCAACGCTGCTACTCCGTCACTGGAAACTTCTATAACGCGCGTTGGCGGGACGAACTCGAACTGAAGCTTGCCGAGCACCAGGTTGTGATCGACGAGTACCACTTCTACGATCCGTACACTTATCTGAACTTGTCAGGAGCCTTGGAGAAGCTCGGGGCACTGAGATGGCTCTGCTTGTCCGCGACGGGCACGTCTGGCTATTTCCCTGACGCCGATATCCTTGATCCAAGCGAAGTCGCTGCAGGGTTACCGGTCCAGGAGAGAATCGCGTCGTATCCGATTGAGATCTACTTATACCGAGACGAAATTCGGATCGCTGACCGATCGCCTCAGAATCAAGTCATCTACTTCTATCATTCTGTGATTGCCGCCCACGAAACGGCGGAGGCGCTTAGATCAGGAGGGATACCGCTCATCGAATGGACCGGCATTCAGAAGACGCGAAACGACAAACCACGCCTGGTTGTCGCAACATCCGCCGCTGAAGTTGGTCTCGATCTACCGTTCTGCGAGGTTCATACTGAGTTCTGGGGAAACAGCTGGGAGGTGCCATCCATCATTCAACGTATAGGGCGAGTTGGGCGTTCTGAGGATGCCGGCAGATCTCGTGCGCACATCTGGATTACTGGCCGAGAGCCCGGAATCCTCTTTTCGCTACTCGACAGCGGATCCACGCTGACGAAGGCTGAATTCAGTGATCTCTTGCAGACGGGGTTCGGCGAGCCACGGTTTCGGCCTGAGGACTATGTCAGCTACTATCTTTGGGACGAAGATAAAACACGCGCGCTACGCTGCTTCTGGCAGGTCCCTCCAGAGGTTCGAAAATTGCGCTTTCATTTTCGTCCACCGAATGCGCAGGCTGTTTTCGATTGGCGCGGCATCCGGTTCGCTTACGACTGGGTTCCTATTGCCAATCGCTACCATCTGGAGCCGATTGCTGAACTGACCGACCTGCCTTTCTGGCATGAGATGGGATACTCGGAGTGGCGGGTGGCGGCCCCGCTGGACAAACGCGAATACAGACAGCGCTATGAGGGCAAGAAGGATCAGAAGCATCGGAGGTGGTTTTGGTGAGGCTATGCGAGTACGACATTGCCCGGTTGTCGGTAGTCGGCGGGACTCAGATGCTAGTGTCTTCAATCCCAGCCGGTATCTTATGGCCTTCGACGGCGCCTTGCTCGATCAATGGCCGGAGGTGATGCACTGCAAAAGTCGGGGTGAAGCGTTGCGGCGGCTCCTCGATCCGGACAAGCCCAAGATCATCTTTACCAATCCCGATATTCTGTTTCTCATCCTGGGGCTTCAGTATCACGCCGAGCCCTTTGAGGCGCTGGACAGGAAAAGGGGACAGGCTGGTTTTTCGATGATTTGGGATGGGATGTTGAAGCAAGAGGGAGTTGAGGCGCTGAAAAAGGAAAGGCTTTGCGTTAAACCTCACTTTAAGAAAGAAAAAGGTGACAGGCTGACTTCCATATGGCGTGGGAGTCGCGTCGTGGATTCGGCATAGATATCGAGGGAGGAGCTGTGCGTTTTTATTTTGACACTTCAGTCTTAGGGGCAGTGACGGATCGAGAGGATCCGAGGCGCATTGAAGTCACTCGCAGAGTCTTGCAGTCAGTGGCGGACGGTTCTCACGACGGAGTAATCTCTAATGTGGTTCAGGAAGAGCTAGAACAAGCTCCCGCTGATCTACGGCGGGCAATTTTGCAAGAAATCAATCGGATCGAATTTGAGCTAGTCGGGGAAGACTTGGAGAGCCGGTATCTATTCGAACAATATGAAACGGCACGCATTGTGGCGGCGCGTTACCGAAATGACTTGCGTCACGTGGCGGTTGCGACAGTGGCAAGGGTTGATGCTCTCGTCTCATGGAATTTTCGTCATTTAGTCAACGTGAGAACCCGCCGCTCAGTACATGCTGTTAACGTGCGATTGGGATATCCATTGATAGAGATCGTGTCGCCAGAGGAGGTATAAGCCATGACAAGGAAAACCGAATGGGAATTTCGTTCACTGGAGTGGCTTCACCGCATAAGAGAAGAACATTATAGAAAAACCAAGGGACTGCCCCTCAAAAGTTGGCTCGAACCCGTAGATCCGGAGAAAGCAGCGCATGCCTGCCGGCGTATGGGCCTTAAAGTACGTGTAAGGACGATTAAAAGCCGAAAAGCCGGGTAGAGAAGGAAGGCAACGGGCCAGGAAAAAGGAACAGGCGGGTTTTTCGATGAGTTGGTAGATCAGACACCCAAAAAGGGGATGAGTCCAATTTCTGGACAGGAAGAAATGAAGCGCAAGGCCCGAGTCAGGAGAGGCCGAAGAAGCGGGCGGCTCCTCGACCCGGACAAGCCCAAGATGATCTTTACCAATCCCGATATTCTGTTTCTGATCCTGGGGCTTCAGTATAACGCCGAGCCCTTTGAGACGCTGAGGCGCTATCAGACGTTGATTCTGGACGAGTTCCACTTTGTCAGGGCGTGGAGCTGACCCACGCCCTCGCTATGGTCGCGCTTGCCCGCGGGTTCGAGATTTTCAGTGACGACGACTGCGGCATGATGCACGAGACACAGAACTGGCCACAGTTGCGGCTCTATCAGGACGGCCTGCCTGCCGCCTAACCTGTGCGTTCGCACGCAGACAGGCGCTGCGGCGCAGGCAGGCGAGTCCACACCAGTCTCGGATCTGATGGCACGTGAAAATCATATCTTCACGGTCGTGCCTAAGATGGAGGTAGAATCGCAGGTGGATTGGCGGTTGCCGGTGTTTGAAGCGGGCAGGTATCTGGTCGCCTTCGATGGAGCGGCGTTGTTGCTTTTGGAGCTTTGGGAAAAAACAAAAGAGGCAAGGGCAATGTGATCCGGGGCTTGGCTCTCGTAATTTGAGAGTTGTATCATTGGGTCAGGAGGAAGTTATGAAAAAAGTTCTGACCATGAAGGAGCTTGAGGCTCGGTACTCAGGTGAATGGGTTCTGTTGGTAAACCCGGTCCATAACAAGCTGATGGAACCTGTCTGCCGGAGCACAGGCAGGCCGATTCGTGGCGAACTGGTATTCCACAGCAAGGACCGAGACGAAGTTTATAAGAAAGCGCACAAGCGGAGAGACG
>JACQUW010000259.1 GCA_016210115.1 Deltaproteobacteria bacterium
CCGCAAAGGCAGGACAGACGTCCTGACAGCGGCCGCATTCGGTGCAGGCATCGAGATCCAACAGCCCTTTCCAGGTAAACTGATCGATGGTCTTTACCCCGAAAGATTCCGCTGACTCGAGGTCGATGGGTTTCAGCATGGCACCCTTTGTCTCAAGGGAACGAAAGTATATATTTGCCGGGGCGGTGAAGACGTGCAGGAGCTTCGAAAACGGCAACCAAGCAATCAAGCCAAAGGCCAGCGCCAGATGAAACCACCAGAGAAAAACATGGAGGGCAAGAAAAAACTCTGGAGGGGCAATGCTGCTCAAAACCCTTCCCACAACCAGTCCGACCGGGGACCAAGCTGCCCAAGGATCTTGCGTGGCCAAGATCCGCAGGCCCTCGATCATAAATCCCGTCACAAGAACCGCCAGAAGCCAGCCGAGAACAACAGGATCCTGCCACGTGTTGTTTAGTCGCCCGGGTCTGAGTCGATATCGATGAAAGAGCGCTATCAGAACCCCCAGGATGCAGAGCAACCCGAAAATATCAAGCGACAGGGACTGGAAAAAAAGATAGAAATTCCCCTGCATGATGCGAAGGCCAAAATCCTCATGAATCATGACCACGACGGTGCCGATGAACAATGCGACAAAGCCGAAAAATATAAGCGCGTGGAAAAGCCCGCCGTAGATATTTCTCAGAATCCGCCCCTGGCCGAGGGCGTAAACCAATAGCCCCCGAACGCGCTCGACAACAGGAGCGAAACGGTTTTCCGGCCTGCCCAGCCGCCAGAGGCGATAATGGCGGTAAATGCCATAAGCGAATACAAGGA
Organism: Deltaproteobacteria bacterium; assembly: GCA_016210115.1. Classification (GTDB taxonomy): domain Bacteria; phylum Desulfobacterota; class Binatia; order UBA9968; family UBA9968; genus JACQUW01. The sequence continues at coordinate 817 of JACQUW010000259.1, forward strand.
TGGTGGGGATCAGGAGAACATACATCAACCAGATGCCGGTGATGTTCCAGTAAACCTCTCTCGTCGGAGTCATGACCTGTATCTCAGAGTTCAATCACCGGCGCGCTCGCCAACCGCGCGGTAAAAAGCTCCCTGTTGACTGAGCGGAAAGCCGAGAGCACGCCGTTATTGGCCGCAAGGAGTCGTGATCGCTTCATGGCTCGCTTCCTGATAAGGATCATGGCGCGTGACGGAAATGGGAGATGCGCGTCTTAAATCGCGGGGCCGGTATACTCCAGGATGTATAACCCGCCTTTGATCCGATCGGTTACATAGATCAGGCCGTCGGCATCGACGTACAGATCGTTGAACATAGCCGTCTGCTGGCCCTCGGGCGGAGGCGGGATGAAATATCCGACTTCTTCCGGCCGGTAGGGATTTCTCAGGTCAACGATGCGAAGCCCGGCATTGTAGTAGGTGACGAAGATGAGGTTCTCGCTCTGGAATGACCCGGGCCGGTTCTCGTGGAGATTGTGCGGCCCGAAGCGCAGGCCCCGCTTGCAAAAATCTCCTTCCGGCACGGGGAAGCTGCTGATCGTGACCGGGTTTCGTTCATCGCGAATATCAATCACCCAGACCCTTTTCTCCCCCTCTTGACAATCGTTCTTGACCGACTCGTCCGTGGCCACCACAAGCTTCCTGCCCGGCAGTGGAAGCGTGGTATGAGTGTACCCGCCGTAAGGAGGGCTCCAATCGAGCCGGCTTACAAATTTCGGCGTTCCGATATCGGAGATATCGAGAATCGCCATGCCCGCGTCCACCATGGCAACGTAAGCCCGCGTGCCGCGCGGTATGATACCGTGAACGTAGAAATGTTCGCCGGGAAAAGGCTCCCAACCCGATGGCGTCTGCTCACCCTCGCGCGTGCCGGGGATCCACCAGAAACCCGCCTGCTTGGGATTCCGAGGATCCGAGAGATCCGCGATCAGATACACGCGCTCTTTGTACCCGGTCATCGTCGAGGACACGTGCGCATATTTCCCATCGGTGAACCACATGCGATGGACTCCCACACCGGGCACGCGCAGATAACCGACCTCTTTCGGATTCGTGGGATCGGAAATCTCAAAAATCCGGATACCGGCTTCATTCGGCACGCCGGGATCCAGCTTGCCGAAATAGGGACGCTCCTGGTTCTGGATGAGAATGTCGCCGGCTATCTGGACCTTGTGGGCGTGAGTTTGGGGAGGATGTGGAAGCTGGCGCACGACGCGAGGCTCCGCGGGATCCGCAGCGTCCACGATCGTGAGCGCCATTGGAGAGGTTCCCAAATGGGCAACGTACACGTAGCGGCCATTCTTGAGAACCTGCATCCCGTCTCCGTGGCCGTTGAGATCATGATGACCCACCAGGCGCACGTTCCAGCTCTCGCTTCTGGCCTCTATATTTTTAGCGCTGCTCGCTGCCATACACCACCTCGTGACCAATGAGATTCGCTGTCAAAACAAAGAAAGAAACAAATTCGGGTTTACCTGGAAAGCCTTCCCTCTTTGCTTCGAGCTTCCAGGATTTTCCCGATCTTGATCCGGCTGACCTGTTGGGTACTATCCATGTGTTGGAAGACCATGGCATCCCGGACATATTTTTGGATCGGCAGTTCCCGCATAACCCCGCTGCCTCCGAAGATCTCCATAGTAGCGAGGCAAATCTTCAGCGCAGCGTCCGCGCAAAAAACTTTAGTCGCAGGGATGAGGGCAGGATCGCTGTGTCCCATGTCCGTCATCGAGGCCACGCGCCACAGAAGGCTTCTGCCGGCTTGCAGAGTTAGATACATATCAGCGAGCATGGTCGCCACGGCTTGATGTTGGATGATCGGGCAACCCCCCTGGACTCTCTCGTTGGCGTATTTGATCGCTGCGTCGAGCGCGGCGCGGCTCAGAGCCAGGGCATGGGCGGACAGCTCGACTTTGGCCTCAACTCCTTCTGCGCCAGGAGCCCCTCCTTCCTTGCCTCCCAGCAAGTTTTCTACCGGCACCTTGACGTTGTCGAAGTCCAGCTCACCCTGAAGATACATCCGGAAGCCTACCTTGTCGTGCACCGAGGCCACCCTAAAGCCCGGTGTGTCCGTGGGAAGAAGGAAGCGGCTGCAGCCTGCGATCCCAGGTTTGCTCTTATCCGTGCGCGCCGTCACCACCAGCAGCTTCGCGACAGGGGAGTTGGAATTGACGAGCTCAGCTATGTTGACATTTCCTGCGCCAAGATTTTAACGCAATGCTGGAAAGGCGCGCGGCGGTTAGCTCGGGAGGCGACCAAGGAGCAAAAAGACCGTTTCCTAACAGCTTTTCGGGACGATGATACTTACCTTCTGGGAGGCGCGGTCACCGAACCCGCATCCGGCTCCGATAATTTACTTCCCTATATCGCAGCACCACCCACGTACGCAGGTCGAAGTCCGGCCCTCCATACTCTTCGGGCAGCGCGACCGTGCGAAGTCCCAGCTTCGAGGCCTTCTTGATCATGTCCCACGGAAAGTCTTGCAGCAGGTTCTCCGATCGGTCGAGCTTCTCAGCGATGGGCCGAATCTCCCTCTCCGCAAACTCCCTGGCCATTTTCTGCAGGGCTTTCTGCTCGTCCGTCAAATCAAAATCAATCATACTTGCCTCCTCTTCAATGGATATAGCCTATGATGCGCCTTCGTTGTTCTAAGGGAATTCCAAACCAAATGACGATGGCTAAATCAGCAACTGCCGCACCGTCTCGGTGAACGCTGGCAAAACTTTCCTCCAATCCCCCACCGCTCCATAATGAGCCTCCTTGAAAATACTCGCCTCCGGATCGCTGTTGATGGCGACGATCAGCTTGGCTCCGGAACAGCCGGCCATATGCTGGCTTGCGCCTGAAATAGCCACGGCGATATACAGGTCCGGTGTAACGATCTTCCCTGTGAGGCCAACCTGACGGCCGTGATCAATCCACCCGGCGTCGCATGCCGGCCGCGAAGCTCCCACGGCCCCGCCCAGCACTCGGGCAAGTTCTTCCAGTTCTTTGAAGGACTCAGGTCCACCTAACCCTCGCCCTCCAGCCACCACGACCCGGGCGCTGTCGAGTTTGGTCCCCGCCCCTTGCTCCGTGACCTTCTGTAAGACCCGTACCTTTCTCACGGAATCGGGAATTTCAACCGCCATACCAACCACCTCTCCCCGCAAGCCCGGGTCTTTGCCGGCGGCTTCGAAGACCTTTGGACGCACCGTGGCGATCTGTGGCGCCGAGGGCAACGTCACGACGGCCATAGCGTTTCCGCCATAGACCGGACGCGTCACCAGCAATCGCTTGGTACTCTCGTCAACCCCCAAGGCCACCGCGTCCTGGGCCAGACCCACGCCCAGTCGAAACGCCAGCCGGGGCCCCAGCTCTCTGCCCGCTTCAGTCCGCGCAATGAGGACAATATCGAGCCTGACTTGCCGGCAGACCTGTTCGAGCGCCACAACAGCCGCATCGAGTTCGCCTTCGGCTAAAAGCGAGTGCTCGGCGAGGAAAACTTTTCCGGCTCCGCAGGCAATCGCCTCCCTGGACGGATTTTCCAGGTTAACACCCAAAAGCACCACAGCGAGTGGTCGTGCGACGCCATCGGCCAGCTTACGACCAATGCTTAAAAGTTCCCGGGTCGTTGAATCCAGCTCACCCGCTCTAATTTCTCCGACAACCAAAACACCGGTCTCATCCGCCATCGTTGACACCTTCCCTCTCTAAATAATCTTTGCCTCTCTTAGCTTCAGAGCCAGCTTTCGCCCGGCATCAGCCTCGTCCTCGCCCTCGATAAACTCGCAACGCCTTTCCCGCGCCGGAATAAAGACATCCGCCGTTTCAATTCTGCTGAGGCCCGCAACATCAACCCCGAGCTCATCTCGGCCCCACACGGTAGGCTTTGCGCCGGCGGCTCTCATGATCCCTTTGATGGTGGGGGTCCGGGGCTCGCCCAACTCGTTGCTTACCGTTACGACCGCAGGAAGAGGAGCCTCTGCGATCTCGTAGCCATCCGCCGTGATCCGATGAACGCGCACATGCCCGTCCACCAGGTCCACCTTTTTGGCAACGGTGATGCAGGGAAGATTCATAAGCTCCGCCAATCCCAGGGGCACCTGCGCATTGTCCCAGTCTGAAGCCTGCCGCCCGCAAAGGATGAGGTCGAAACCTCCGATTTTGCGGATGGCGGCGGCCAAGACGTTGGCGACCATGTATGAGTCCGGCCTTTCAAAAGCATCGTCTTGGAGCAAGATCAAGTTGTCGGCCCCCATTGCCAACGGTTTTCTTATCACATCCGGGACAAACGTCTTGCCCATTGACAGAACTGTGATGGACGCACCAGCGGACTCTTTGATTCGCAATGCAGCTTCGACAGCCACCTCGTCAAAGCCGTTGATCACAGGGTCAGCGCCGGGAGAAAAAACCGCCTTCTTAGCGTCACGGTCGATCTTGAAAGCCGACAGAGGTGTCTCTGGATCAAGAACCTGTTTCACACACACAATGATTTTTGTAGCCATTCTTCTGCTCCGTATTTCCCTTCGTTTCCAGCCGATTTTTCTGGATTCTCCGCCTGCGCGCAGGGTTGGCCAGCTTTCACAGCAAGCCTTCCCGCTGGAGTGAATCTGGCGAATCAAAAGCTATCAAAAAGCCTACGACATACGATTTCGATCATTCGGGAATGCACTTCACGAGACCCGTCAATCGCGAATCCCCAGTTGGAGCCCGAAAAACCTCGCGACCAGAGCCACCCCCGTGGATAAGAGGACCACAAGAAGAATCGTCGTGCTGGCAACTTCCGGATATCCGGAAGCGATCTGATCTAAAGCGAGCAGCCCCAATGTCCTGGTCTCGGAAGTCGCCAAAAGGATAATGCTCGCCGTGTTGCGGGCCGCAAAGACAAATTTCAAAACAGCAATCAGAATCAAAGTCTGGGCCATCAACGGAAACACAACTTTAAAATAAGTCCTCCAGAAGCCCGCACCACACATCCACGAGGCTTCCTCAAGCTCTTTCCCCAACTGAATGAAATTCGCTTTTATGATCTGTGTGGCTATTGTGACACCGCCCATAATCGACGCGATCATTATAACGACGAGGGTCCCGTACAGTTGCTGGAAAATCGGCGTCCCGAGAAAGAACCAAAGAAGCCCCAGCCCTGCTAAGACTCCAGGGATGGCCGATGGGATCCAGCACATCGCGTCGAGAATAGAGCGGCCCGGCAATTTAGTACGCACCAAAACATAAGCAACGAGAGAGAACAGTATTACGCCAACGAGAGCCGCCCCCCCGGCGACAATGAGCGTATTCTTAAGGGCGAGGATGAAGCGCGCGTCAGTGAGGGCCCCCCTCCAGTGTGCCAACGTCCACGTCTGCGCCATATCGAAAAAGCCAAACCGCACCATGAAACTTCCACCCAAGACGCTTAGTACAGGAAACGCCACAGCGAGCGCTATCACCAGGCACATCGCTGTCAAGGCCGGATATTTCCACCTTCCAAGGGCGATGAGCTTGGGCTTGAAGCGACCCGTCACCGTGGTAAATTCGCGTCTGCGTATAAGGCTTTGCTGAGTGGGAACGACGACCGCCAGGAAAACTAAGATCATGCTCGCCAGAGCTGCCGCCTGGTTTAACAGCGGCGGTTCCTGCCGAGCGAGGTCAACGATCTTGGTCGAGTAGACGTAAAACCCCCACGGAATTCCCAGCAGAAGCTCAGTCTCAAATGATTCCAAAGACCGAATAAGACGCAAAAGAAAAACGACGACTAAGGCTGGGGTCATCATCGGAAGCGTAATTCGCAGCATTGTGCCGACCGTGCTCGCACCTGCGACCTCGCTTGCCTCTTCAAATGACGCGTCCATTCTCCGAAGCGTCGGCGTCAAAAGTATCACCACAGCGTCGATCCCTGAAACGAAATGGACCCATACAATTCCCCAGAACGAATATATATCCAGAGCGGCGCCGGTAAGAAATGGTATTTTCTTAAGCCCCATATTAATGAGCCCTGTATATGGGTCTAGCAACAACATCCACCCAAAAGTGACAGCCAAACTCGGCAACATGAAAGCGATCCAGAACAGGAACTCGAAGCCGTGGGCAAACGGGATGTTAGTCCGGGCCAAGATCCACGCGATGAGCGCTCCTACCGGGAAGATTAATGCATTGCTCGCAACGGCAACCTTGATCGTATTCCAAAGCGACACCCAGATGCCGGGATTATCGAAGGCCTCCTTCCAGGCCTGAAGGCCATATGTGGGAGGGGCGCCGATCGCCGCCACGTTAAAGCTGTTCAGCAGGATAAGCACCAGGGGGTAAACGATGTAAAACCCAAGGGTGGCGATGAGCAGGAACATGAAAATATAACTCGCCTTCACCGACGGCAGAAATCTGCTCAGAGTCACTGCGTCAACCTTGGCACTCTCAGCGCGCATCTATTCACCTCGTAGAGGGATTACTTCGTAAATGCATCCGTGTGGTAGCCGGATGAATTTCAATGTAGCGACGGCATGCAGGGGGTGATCAGCAAAACTACGTCCGCTGCCGCGATATGCCACCCCCGCCGCCATCAATTGTTTCATGAGATCGCGAATAAGTTTTTGGATCGATCAACACAGAACATCAAAATACTTAATCTCGCTCCTCCGTCGAAACTCTGCCGGAACCTCATCTGGCTCCTTATTGGATCTAGTTTGACAAACGGTCTGATCTAGCCAGCAAACCTCCTTCTCCCCCAGAAGGCTTGAGAACATGGAGCCGTGACTATTTGCCGGGCGTCACCAAAAATTTCTTCATGAGATCATTGATTGGCTTAGGGTCGATAAACTCATGCCGCTCCATATCCAAGTACTTCACACCATCTTTCCGCCTGTATTCTGACCGGACCTCGTCTTTCGGGATATCGATCCGACGCGACTCTGCAGCCCCGGCGACCTCGGCGTACCCTTTCTGGAACGCTATCTGCCCCTCCCGGGAGAGAAGCCAGTTCAGGGCCACTTTCGCGGCATTGGGATGAGGGGCATTTTTCAGAAGCGCCACCGAACCTGCTGCCGCAACCAAATTCGTACCTTCCTTGAAATGGTCGGGCTGAAATATACCGATAGGAAGGCCCTGCCGTTCAGCAACCATGATATCGGCGATGGGGGATACGATCCCCAGCGGGAATTTGCCCACGGACAACCAATCGGTAATCTGACGCACATCGCCGCTTGCTGTTACCCCCATTTCGCTAAAAAGCCTTTTCAGAAATTCTGGACCAAGATCGGGATGGTAGTAGTAGAACTTGAGATGGGATAGCGGTTGTCTGTACATAACGATTTTGTTTTTCCACTTGGGATTCAGCAGATCCCAATAGGACTTCAGCTCCTGTGGATCGACGAGCTTGGTGTTATAGACAACCTCCACCCGGAACATGCCGTTCATGGCAAAGATGTTTTGGCCATCTGGGTCCACAAAGGGATGTTTTCCCTCCCACCACTTCGATTTGTCCACAACCTCAGGCAAGATCAACGCGGATCTCATAGGCACAAGCGCCCCTGCTTCATACAGCGTGAACGCGCCAGTGACCCCAACCAGAAAAAGATCCCCGATATACTTTCCCGCTCTCTGCTCGCTCAATACGCGCGGTAGGAGATCCGGCGCTCCCCTTCCCAAGACATAAACAACTTTGATTTCCGGATATCTCTTCTCAAATTTCGGGAAGATCTTCTCATAACCTGTGTTGGCATAAAGCGTGAGTCGTCCTTCAGCTTTGGCGGCGCTGATTGTTTTTTCCCACTCCTGCTCCTTGCCGCCTCCCGCCTGGCCACCCTGCAGCACATCGCCCGCCACCCGCTGTAAGCCAAAAAGCGTCAACGCCAGGACAAAGACTTTGAGAGATAGATGCACAACCCTGGAAAGCTCTTTCATCACATGCTCCTTATCTGGCGGCCCCTATTTCTCCCGAGCGGTCAAGAATCGCTTCATGAGATCGCGAATAGGTTTGTCCTCGGCATATTCAGAGCTGTCGCCTCAGATAGCTGACACCATCTACACGCCTCTATATGCTTAGTGATCACGTGGGACGCGGTGGTCCGCATGACCCAACGAAGCCTGGGGTGTTAATAGCTCTGGGTGTCTTCTTCCTGAGCAAACACCCTTTATAGCAATGTTCCCGTGGCGTCGTCGACCATCGCCATCAAACTCCACTCGCCCTGTTCTCCCAAAACAGGGATGCGGGCTGCCGTCCCACAACAACAGCGCTCCTTTTTGAGCTTTGCGCTCGCGCCGCTTGTAGTGCCGCGTTACCCCACGCGTGCGCACGGTCGCAATCCCGGCTGCTCGCAATATCCTGCGCACCGTAGTAGATAACTTTATCTTCTCTTTCTCTTGGAGCTTCTCCGCAAAATGAGTATCGTTTAAGCCCTGATACTGCCCCCGCGCCCATTTGATCACCTTCTCGAGCTTCTCTGATCCCGTCTTCTTCCATGCCAGCCCTCCCACTCTCTCATCGGATCTCCTCCTTTGGGGAGAAGATCCTACCAAAAGGGTGACATAATCGCTGAACAGTTTTGGGGTGACATAATCACGTTGCCACAACACTCGTCGATCGATGATGATATTGACGTGACGGACTTGAATGATGTAACGTGAGTGCTATCGTCGCGTTGCGATCCAAAAGAAGCCATCAGCATAGTTGATGGTTTCTGGACATCCCCTCTAGATCCAGCGGTCCCGTGGGAAACAAAAAAAACCAGTTCCCGCGCCGTGATTGACGCTTGCTGGCCCTACGAAAGATTGCCGACTGTTCCCAAGAGCTGCAATATTACGCCCGAAGAAAAAGAAAAAATGCAGAGAAAATGGAATTTGTGATTTCATTATCATCCGTGACTCATGCGGAGCTTTGAAAGTGATATTGAGATTCATCAACAAAGGAGGATTGCATAGTGAAATTTCAGCAAAAGGCAACTATTCCCGCGGGCCGAGAGCCGCTGTGGGAGTTTTTGTTGGATGTGCCGAAGGTCGCCAAATCGCTTCCCGGGGTAGAAAGCGTAACCCAGCTGGATGAGACCACCTATGAAGGGACGTTAAAAGTTCGAGTTGGGCCGATCGGGTTAAAGCTGACCGGGAAGATTGTTTTAGCAGAAAGAGACAAACAGAATTGGAAGGCGGCGCTAAGGGTAGAGGCGGCCGATCGGATGGCAGCCGGAGCGGTCAGAGGCAATACCGCCATGCAATTAAGAGAGCTTGGCCCTTCCGA
>JACQUW010000249.1 GCA_016210115.1 Deltaproteobacteria bacterium
AGCTTCCTCTTCAGACCAAGGAAACTCTACTGGCCGCCATGAGAACGGACTCACAGGCGCCTTGCTGCACTGTTCACCTTTAACTCGGCTAAATCTCAACCACTACATCTTGGGGTACCCACTGAAAAGCCGGAAGGATCGAAGACTTTTTGAAACGATTGCTGTAATCGGTCTTCTAAACCTTGTCATCATCATCGGACACCAAACGCGCAAAGTCACCGGGAAACAGTGAGCGAGTGGGGCGATCCGGTGCAGGTAGAACTATCACATCGGACATATGAAACGTTGGGCCTAAAAAGAGACGCCGAAGTTTTTCTTGCGGTCGAGAGAGCGAAGAGTATTCATAGAGGAAGTGAAGAGGGAACAGTAATGACTATGGCTTTGGCTATTGGAACAGAAGCTGGAAAGAAGCTCTCAGCGGTCGAACTTTTGGAGTGGGCCTTTTTCAAATTTTACCCAAGCCTTGCGTTGGCCTGTTCCTTTCAGGCCGAGGAGTCGGTTCTGATCGACATGATGCATCGCCTTCGCGGACCGGACTTCCGTGTGTTTACGCTCGATACGGGACGGCTCAATCAAGAGACTTATGACTGCATGGATGCGATCCGTGGCCGCTATCGAATTGAAATCGAAGTATTTTTTCCCGACTTCACGAAAGTCGAGGCGATGGTGCGACGCCACGGCCTGAACCTTTTTTACGAGTCAGTGGAACAGCGTAAGCTCTGCTGCGGCGTCCGCAAAGTCGAACCCCTTAAACGGGCTCTCAAGGATCTGAATGCCTGGATGACCGGACTGCGCCGGGAGCAGGCGGTGACGCGCGCCGATATTCGCGGAGTTGAGCTGGATAACGATCACGGCAACATTCTTAAGATCAATCCGCTGGTCGATTGGAGCCATGACCAGGTATGGCAATACATTCGCGAGAACAACGTGCCGTACAATCGGCTTCATAAGCAAGGTTACCCCAGCATCGGTTGCGCTCCTTGCACGCGCGCCGTGAGGCCTGGAGAGGATCTCCGAGGGGGCCGGTGGTGGTGGGAGCATCCGGAGAGCAAAAAGTGTGGTCTTCATGTGAAGACCCAACCGGTGGCGGAGAATCAGCTGTAATGTCCCATCGTTATACCGGCGTCTTCAAAGCCGGGAAGGAATGATCATGGTCCAAGTTAGACGGCACCATACCGGCGCATCGATCGGCAGCATAATTCCTGGAACCGGTAGTAAAACGGGTTCAGAGGGAGACCGCCTTAGCGATGCCACCGTGCGCTTAATTTTACTTCCGCGACGCGCTCACAAGAACGACGTCGAAGCCTTCGTCGTGAGTTTGTTGAATAGAAGAAAGGACTTGCCTTACTCGCAGGTGGTGTTGAACGTAGCGGAGTTTCTTTATCGTGAAGAGCTCCGCTCCGGAGGTTGGGCGGTTGATATCGGGCTTTTTGGAAGTTCACTATGGGTTGCGGATGCGCGCCGTGCGCTGGAAGAAGGAGACGGCGAACTGTGGGAGATCGGTTGACGGCGGGAAAATTCCGATGGGCTATTATCCGATTATGGTGGATATGACCGGGCGCCGCTGTCTTGTGATCGGCGGTGGGGCGGTTGCAGAGCGCAAAGTCGCGGGACTTCTTGAAGTCGGCGCGGCTGTCACGGCTATTAGTCCGCAGATCACTGAAAAAATCTCTCGCTGGGTGAGACAAGGTTCGATTGATGTTTTGGCGAAAGATTATGAGCCGGGCGATCTGGCCGGGTATGAGATTGTGTTTGCGGCTACAGATGATTCCGAGGTCAACGCCTTGGTATCCGAAGAAGCGAAGAGTCACGGTGTTTGGGTCAATGCTGCCGACGATGCTGCGCACTGTGATTTCATTCTGCCTTCTGTATTGCGCCGCGGCGAACTCACGGTAGCGGTGTCGACCGGCGGGAATAGTCCGGCGCTGTCAAGAGCCGTACGCGAAGAGCTGGAAAGCTATTTCACCAAAGACTATGAGATCCTGGCTAGGCTGGCCGCCGAAGTTAGAGAAGAGTTGCGTCAGCGCTCCATCGCGCCGGATTACGAAACTTGGCGCAAAGCGTTGGGCGGTGATCTGAGACAACTGATTGCGGGTGGGGATCTCGGAGGGGCGAAGAGGCTTTTGTTGAAAGAACTAGGAGCGGGATTATGCGAATAGGAAAGGTTTATCTCGTCGGCGCTGGACCGGGTGACCCGGGCCTCCTAACCGTGCGCGGACTCGAATTGCTGCGCACGGCTCAGGTGATCGTCTATGACCAATTGGTCAACCCGCTTCTTTTGGAGGAGACCTCTCCCGTTGCTATCAAAGTTTTCGTGGGCAAACAGGCTGGCTACCATTGCATTGCTCAGGAAGAAATCAACGAAGTGCTGATCGGCTACGCCAGCCGCGGCTATAAGATTGTCAGACTGAAAGGCGGCGATCCTTTCGTCTTTGGCCGGGGAGGCGAAGAGGCAGAGGCGCTTGTCGATGCCGGCATTCCGTTCGAGATTGTCCCCGGTGTGAGTTCCGCCGTCGCGGTGCCGGCCTACGCCGGAATTCCCGTCACCCACAGAAAGTTCGCGTCGTCCTTCGCCGTTGTTACGGGCCACGAGACAACCAAGGCACAACCCGCCGTGGATTGGGGCAAGCTGGCGAGCGCTGTGGATACTCTAGTGATTCTCATGGGCCTAAAGAACCTTCACCAAATCACAACCGAACTGCTTGATCACGGTCTGTCTCCCAAGACTCCCGTGGCCGTGATTCATTGGGGTACGACGCCGGCTCAAGAGACGGTGACCGGAACCATTTCCGATATTTCTGGCAAGTCGGCTCATCTCAAGTCGCCAGCGATTATCGTAGTCGGGAAGGTGGTCACTCTAAGTAACCGATTGGATTGGTTCTTGGCAGATACGGACGTTTCTGCGGAAATCCGGTTACCGTGTGAAGAAGCATTCACGGGACAATACCTCGGAACCTAACCGTGTTCAGGATTTAAAATTGAGGAGTTGCTGATGGAGACTATACACACCGAGTTGAACGCTTTTCCTGAAGCGGCTTCGGGATTTCGATTCAGGTCCCCTGTCGCGCCGGTCCGTCAATATAAACGCCGCGTGCTCACGCACCTGGACGTGCTGGAGAGCGAGTCAATCCACATTTTGCGGGAAGTAGCGGCGGAATGTACGAACCCGGCTCTGCTCTTTTCCGGCGGCAAAGATTCTCTCGTTTTGCTGCGTTTGGCTGAGAAGGCATTCCGGCCGGCGCGCTTTCCGTTTCCTTTGCTGAACATCGACACCGGGCACAATTTTCCCGAAGTTATCGCGTTTCGTGACCGCAGGGCGGGAGAATTGGGGGAGCGTCTCATCGTCCGCTCGATCGAGGACTCCATTGCTCAGGGAAGGGTCGTGCTGAAGTCATCCGATGAGAGCCGCAACGCGCACCAATCCACCACGCTTCTCGATGCTATTGAAGAGTTTGGGTTTGACGCCTGCATCGGCGGGGCGCGCCGGGACGAGGAAAAAGCCAGAGCCAAGGAAAGGATTTTTTCCTTTCGCGACGAGTTCGGCCAGTGGGATCCCAAAAATCAGCGCCCGGAGCTTTGGAATCTTTACAACACGCGCGTCCACGCGGGCGAGAATATCCGCGTCTTCCCAATCAGCAACTGGACGGAGTTGGATGTCTGGCGATACATCGGCAGGGAGCGGCTCGATATCCCGAGGATCTACTATGCCCACAGACGGAAAGTAATGCGCCGGAGCACGGCCTTGCTGCCGGTATCGCATCTCGTCCGACCGAAAAATGGCGAGATCGTCGAAACCCTTTCCGTGCGCTTCCGGACGGTCGGCGATATGACCTGCACGTGCCCGGTGGAGTCGACCGCCGCGACCGTGGAAGAGATCATCGCCGAAACCGCTGCGGCGAGAATTACAGAGCGCGGGGCCACTCGCATGGACGATCAAACTTCGGAAGCGTCCATGGAATTGCGCAAGAAGGAAGGCTATTTTTAGACGGTCCGGTCACACCGACGCCGAACGCGAAAGCGATTTGAGCGGTTTGAACGTTTTGAACTGCTTGAACCGCGCAAGGGTTCAAACCGTTCAAATGGTTCAAGTAGTTCAAGCCGCTAAAGACACGGAAGTGATTTCTAAATGACAGCGATTGAACGAATAGAATTTTCCCAAAGCCTGCTTTTGCGTTTCATTGCCGCCGGAAGCGTCGATGACGGCAAAAGCACCCTCATCGGACGGCTGCTTTACGACTCGAAGTCTATTTTCGAAGACCAATTGTCTAATCTGGAGCACGTAACGCAGCACTACGATGCGGATATTTGCTGGCTCAGTGAGCAACCGATCGATCTCAAGCGCAAATACGTCATCAAGCATACCACCAAAACGGTCAAGGCATTAATCTCCGGCATTCAGTACCGGGTGGACGTGAATACGCTTGAACTCATTGGCGGGATCTCTCAACTCAAGATGAACGATATCGCCAGAATCGGTGTGAGAGTACAGCAGCCGCCGGCCATCGATGCGTACAGTCTTAACCGCGCAACCGGGAGCTTCATTGTTATCGATGAAGCGACGAATAACACAGTAGCCGCCGGCATGGCCCTGTGAGGTTTATCCCGGAACACGAGATTGAAAGCTTGAGAGATGCGCTATGAAGACGGATTCGGAGCCCAGTCTCGCAGGCCTTAAGGTCGTCTCCTTTGAGAGCCGTCGCGCGGCCGAGATGGCAAAACTTATCCGGCGATACGGCGGGGATCCCATCATGGCCCCCTCAGTACGCGAGGTTCCTCTCAGCGAAAATACGGCTGCATTCGATTTTTTGCGGGAGTTGGAAGCGGGTCGGCTCGATCTCGCGATTTTCCTGACCGGCGTCGGGACCCGGGCGCTCGTGGAGGCGATTTCGAGCCAGTATCCGCGGGAACGTTTGACTGCGGCCCTGTCGCGTATTCGATTGGTGGCGCGCGGGCCGAAGCCGGCTGCTGCGCTCAAAGAATTAGGGCTTGTGCCGCATATCCGAATCCCGGAACCCAACACCTGGCGCGAGGTCTTGTCCGAGCTGGATGCCAACGTGGAGCTTCGGGAGAAGCGAGTTGCCATCCAAGAATACGGCATAACCAACAAAGAATTGATCGCTGGGCTGGAAGCACGCGGCGCCGAGATCATGCGTGTGCCGGTCTACCGTTGGATGCTGCCCCAAGATCTTGAACCTCTGCGGGGAGCCATTCGCCGCATGGTGGCCACGGAAGTCGACGTAGCTCTCTTCACCAATGCAACCCAGGTCATGCATCTCTTTCAAGTCGCGGAACAGGAAGGGTTTCATCTTCCTCTTCGCCGGGCGCTTGAGCGGATCCTGATAGCGTCTATAGGCCCGGTTTGCAGTGAAGCCCTGGAGCAATTCGATCTCAAGGCGGATCTCGAACCCGAGCACCCGAAGATGGGCCACCTGATCGCCGCTCTGGCGCGGAGCGGACGGAGTCTCCTGGAGCGGAAGCGGGAACGGACAGACTCACCATGATGGGGAATCGCCGTGGTCACGCGCTTGAAGAATAGGGACAACAAGGTTTAAATGTGCGTATGGCCGACCAAGACGAACTTCAGGAGCGGGCGGATCCAAAAGATCTCTTTCATCACGGAGTGATCAGCAAAATGTTTGCGAGCAACAACATGGGATTCGTCCGTACCGAAAGCGGCCGCGAAGTCCCGTTCTCCTTCCAATTTGTGCTGCTTTATGGGGGGCTAGAAAATCCCGCTGATCTCCAGGAGGGGCAGGAGGTTGGATATGACCTGGGGTGGACATCCAGCGGGCTGAGAGTGACAAAAATAAAGGTCTTTTCGGGGGAATAACCATGAGGTCTTGCGTCGCCCTAAACCATGAAAGCCGCCGCCCGCTCTCCGAGCCCGCGCAATGGGTTCGTGCTTATTCCCACCGCCGGTTACCTCCCTGCCGGCAGGCAGGTCGGATGCGCGGGCTCTCCG
>JACQUW010000240.1 GCA_016210115.1 Deltaproteobacteria bacterium
AGTCGGGCATAACACAAAGTCACAAAGTTTTCGAGATTGATCAGGTGGCGGACCACTTCCGCGTGGGCCAGCGTTACGATCTCTTTAGGTTCGGGAAGCTTGCCATTCTTGGACAGAGCTATCAGGTGACCGAGGGCCTCAATGAAATGACTCTTGGTAGCAGCGCCCAGCAGTGCGGCGGGGACGCCTTTGCCCATCACATCCCCGACAATGACATCAAGACGCTGACCGGGGTGTTTAAAAAAAACGTAGAAATCGCCGTCGATTCGCTGTGAGGGAATGGTTAACGCCGCCATGCGCAGTCCGGGAATATCCCTTGGCGGCTGATCAAGCAGCAGCGTCTGTTGGATCCTGTAGCCGATCTCGATTTCCCGCTCGCGGGCTGCTTCAAGTTCTGCAGTGGCCGCCTGTTCGCGCAGCAGGAGCAGGTCCTTGAGTTTATTCGCTGCTTCGAGTTCCGCGGTTCGAGCATTGACGCGTTGCTCCAACTCGGCATTGAGCGTACGAATCTCCTCCTCCGCGCGTTTGCGCTCCGTGATATCCTGCACCGTGCCGATTCCTTCTACGGCGTTGCCGACTGTGTCAAACTCGACCTGCGCCCTTTCACGAACCCACTTCAATAGGCCGTCGACAAGAATGCGGTGCTCAATGTCATACGGTGCCCCACGCAACGCGGCGGTCCACGCTTTATCGACGGACTCTCTGTCCTCGGGGTGCACCATGCCGAGAAAAGTTTCGTATGTAAGGACCGTTCCCTTTGGGATGCCAAAAATGCGAAACACTTCGTCAGACCACATGAGCCGACTCCGCATAACATCCAGATGCCAACTCCCGAGGTGCGCGATCTCTTGCGCTCTGTTCAGGTTGGCTTCGCTCGCACGTAGGGCTTCGTCGGCCCGCTGGCGCTCGATCGTCGCGCCCAGCACGTTGGCGACCGCCTGGAGGAAGTTAACTTCGTCTTTAGTGAACCTCCGCCGTTGCATTGTGTGGGCGCCAAGCACGCCGTAGGGGCCTTCGCTAGTGGAGATTACGACGCTCATTCCGCTCACCACCCCGTGGTCATGAAGCAGTGGCGGCCCGCGGAAACGCCTTTCCGTACGCAAATCCTCGACGATGATCGGTTCGTCGGAAAGCAGGGTGAAGCCAGCCTGTGAATCAGCACCGGCCGGCACGGTCGCACGTCCTACCAGCCCCTCCTTCCACCCCACACCCGACCGGAGGCGCAGCGCTTTGCGATTTGGGAGCAGTTCCAATACTTTGCAGTATTCGACATCGAGGGTCCGCGCAACGAGGACGACCGATTCCTCTAGCACGTTAACGGACGGGTCGCTGAGAAGTGCTCGTCGTTCGAGTTCAGCCACCACGGCTTGCAGGCGGGCCAGTAGTCCTATTTCGCTCTCACGTCGTTTTGCGGTGACCGAAAGGTGCCCGACAGTCGACGCCGTGATAATAAAGGCAGCGAGCGCGATCCAATTGTGCGGAGCGGCTATGGCGAAGCTGTAAACACTGTAAGTGGGAGGCAAGAGGAAGAAGTTGTAGGAGAACATGCCGAGGACCGAAGCAACCATACCTGGCCCTCTCCCCCACAAAGTCGCGATAAAGAGCACGACGAGCACCAATGTCAGCGCCACTGTCGCCTCATTGAGCCTACCACGAAAAGGCGCGTAGGTGGCTGTCAGGACTGCAATGCCCAATATGGCCGATAAGTAACCAGCGGGTCTACTTTGGAAAAAACTGCCGAACATTGTTCCCCAGTGCTTCTCCAAAGATTCTTTCCCAGGTGTGAACCTGACCACGGTAAAAAGACGACGTCCAATTTCCAGCGTATTCTCAGGTATGTCCTGGTGTGTTTTTACTGGTGCCTCTATACTGAATACATCGACACGCGCCTTTGCCCAGTCAGGTCAAACAGCAAAAATTATGCCGAACAGATTCTCTGCAGTTTTAGCCTATACTGGTGAGAGTAACACCCGCCATAGCGGTCGCCGTGAAAGCACAGATAAACCCATCCGGCCGTAATCACCCGCCGATGATTGTCGATCATGTCGTGAATGCACAGAGCGGAACCGTGCTCTTTGAGAATCGCAAACACCCCGTCGCACAGCCAGCGGGGAACGCGAAACTCGACCGCCCAGCGGGTGCTCGGAGCGGCTTTCAAGAAGGCGGCGAGCCGGTCCGGATCTGCCTTCATCGCCTCGCAATTGCACTAGTCCAGTTACACAACAAAACTGTTTAGCAGTGGCGAAGGCCTAATCTTATTGTTGAGAAGAGGCGCTGATTTCGTTTGCAGTCCTGAGAAGAAATGCCATGGACGATCCTAATTCAATTTATGCCTTGGAAGCAATCAAGGCGATGGCACGCCGCGCTTGCTATCAGCAGTAAATAATTTGGGCATAGCGAAGACGAAGGATTTACGATGTACAACAAAAATACTGGTACCCCTGGATGGATCAACAACCGCCGAAGTCGTCCTTCCATACGCCTGTGCTCTTGCGACAGCATTCAGCGCTCCTGTTCATCTCTTGCAGGTCATGGACCTCGAGACCCTTATTCCTTCGGCCGCGGCGCAGCAGGGGCGCTCCCATAACGTCTTGACCACCGAAAGAGAACACAACGGCCAGTATTTGAAAGAGTTAACGGCTTCATTCAGTGATCCGGCTGCAGTGTCTTTTTCGGTAAGAGTAGGCAGGCCGGCAGAGGTCATTATCGAAGTCGCAGGAGCAAATCATGACACGTTGATCGCTATGGCGACCCATGGTCGTTCGGGAATTAGGCGGTGGCTTTTGGGTAGCGTTGCAGAAAAGGTTTTGCACGGCGCCAGCACCGACGTGCTTTTAATTCGAGCGACAGAGCAGAGCGCGAGAACGAGAGCGGCACAGTTGGAGCGCGTGCTGGTTCCCTTGGACGGATCCGAACTTGCCGAAAAGACCCTGCCATGCGCAGTCGAGTTGGCCAAAAAAATGAATCTGGAACTCATTGTACTAAGGGTCTATCTCATGCCGGGAGTGGCCTATCCCGCGGGGAGCTGCGCGCCTGATTGGAAATTACTTGAGCAGGAGAAACGGGAGATCGCGATCGAATACCTTGAAGGGAAGATCAGACAATTGCGGAGCGAAGGGTTTGAACGGGTTTCTTTTAGGGTGCTGGAGGGCAGCGCTGCGGAAAAAATCATCGACCTAGCTCGGGAAAATCCCGAGACCCTGATCGCAATGTCAACCCATGGGGCGAGCGGGGCTGGTCGGCGGGTCTTTGGGAGTATCACGGAAAGGGTCATTCGTCATTCAGAAACTGCTGTTCTTGTAGCCCGGGCCAAGAGCGCTGACTCCACGTCGTGAGGAATCTGTTCTAGCTGGAGTGCCATCACCTTGTCATGCTAACCGCCGGTCTCTTGGAGAGGGCTTCTAGAGGGCAGGCTTTCCGCTTCGCCCGTATTTCCCTCTTAGGGAAACGTAAAGCACCTCACAGAAGACTTCGCGAGTGAAACCTTTCTCACGTTTCTCGTGCAACATAAGATACTGAACTCCTCGTTCGATTACGGGGGCGATAAGCCTTCCTCCCACCTTGAGTTGCTCCAGCAGGGGAGGAGGAATCTCGGCGCAGGCGGCGGTGATGCAGATTCTGTCATAAGGGGAAAACTCCGGATAGCCGAGGCCTCCGTCTCCCTTTACGAGCACGATATCGTGATACCCTGCAACTTCGAGATTTTTTTTCGCATAATCAAAGGTGAGCGGATCGATTTCAATCGACACAACCAGGCCTTCTTTGCCGACAATCTCACGCGCAAGCGCTGTACCATATCCCGATCCAAGCCCCACCTCTAAAAACCGTTGCCCTTCGTCCAGACCTAGAGGCTCGTAAAAGAGAGGATAGCTGTGCGGGCACGATATCGATGCCTGCTCGCCCGGAAGTGGGAAAGGGACTTCGAGATAGGCATAATCTCTGTAGGACCGTGGCATGAAATCCTCTCGGGGGACCTTGAGCATGGCAATTTTGATCCGTTCGGACTTGAGATATCCGCGTCTGGCAAGCCATCGTACTTTTCTTTCTCTTTCCCATTTAAGCGTTTCCTTACTTTTTACGGGTTCTTTTGGCGGCGGCACTCTCCAGCCTTGCATCTCGGTCTCTGCTTTCCGTTGTCGCCAAGACAAAAGTCGTTTTCCGTGAAGACAGCTTCTGTTTTAGCCCTCCGCCCTTCGTTGGACGAGAGCAGCCTGAATCGCAACGAACTCGCCTACGTTATCCATTGTGATCAGGCCCACCAGTTGGCCGCTGTGAACCACGGGCAGGGTATGGCACTCGCACGTTTGTAGCCGCGCAAAGGCGGTTTCCAGTGTCTCCGAAGAGTCCACGGTCTGAAACTCGCGTCGCATTACGTCGACAACAGGCGTTTCCTGTCCTCGCCGCGCCAACCCGATCAGCAAGTCGCCTCGCGTCAACACCCCTAGCACGCGCCGATCCTCAACAACGGGAAAATCCTGCTGCGCACCCGTCAAGACCAGGGCAACGGCACGGGCCAGCGAATCACGAGGTGTTAGCGTACGGAAATCGGTCACCATCGCACGGGCGACAGGAATTCCCCCCAATGCAGATCTGATCTGCGCCAGACTGGCTTCCTGTGCGGCACCGATCCATACGAACAGGGCGATGAAAAGCAGGAAAGGGTTAGTCAAAAGGCCAATGAACCCGAACAGAAAAGCCAGCCCCTGTCCCAGGTATGCGGCGATCTGCGTCGCTTTCGTGTACTCCATTCGCATCGCCAGCAGCGCTCGAAGCACTCGTCCCCCGTCCATAGGAAAAGCCGGGAGCATATTGAACAACACCAAAAATACATTCACCGTCATGAGCCGCATCAGGAACGAGCCGCCTGTCACGCTCAGCTTGTTCAGCGGCTCCAGGCCTCCCGTGAACTGCAGCCAGCCAAACAGCGCCAGCGCGATGACCACGTTGACAGCGGAACCAGCCAGCGTTACCCACACTTCCTGTCTCGGATCGTCGGGTATCCGTTCCAGCCGCGCCATGCCGCCGATTGGCAGCAGGGTGATGTCACGTGTTTTGATTCCATACCTCTTTGCCGTTAAGGCGTGCCCCAATTCGTGCAACAACACGCAGGCAAAGAGGGCCAAAATAAACCCAATTCCTTCCAGCACCACGGCTAGACTGCGCCCCTCCATCCAGTGAACCAACGCCGCCCAGGCGATCAGGAGCAGAAACGTTGCATGGATATGAACGCCTATGCCCGCGACTTCACCTAATTTCCAAGACCATTTCATGGCGGTGTTCCCTGAGGTGCGTGCGGAAGTTACCTGTTCGACAAATAGCCCTCCGCGGAAGGTGAGATCTGTCCAGGAAAATCTGTATGGCTGGGAAACATCTAAGCAGCGATAACGTAATTCTTTGCCAAACTAGGCGAAAGTTGACGGGAGCGGGTCGCAGTTTTGCCGTATTCATGGCAGTGCCATGCTTTAGATCCTGGTGAACTCGTCTTGTTCGTAGAGCGGCAGGTCACAGAGACCGTCAGCGGTCAGGAGTTTGACTCCTTTGCTTTTGTCGGTTACCTCCCCGATCTCCGTAGCCTCGATTCCTTCCGATCGAAGGCGTGATAGCAGGTTTTTTACTTCGGGCGCGGCCAATATGATGAGCAAGGCTCCGGAAGCAATCAGGCCCATGGGATTAAGGTGGTAGTGATTGCAGATCGCCTGAGTTTCCGGCAGGACCGGCACGGCTTCGGCGCGAATCAAAAGACCCACGCGGGCGGCCCAGGCAATCTCATGGAGCGCAGTGGCCAATCCGCCTTCAGTGGGATCATGCATGGCATGGACCGAAGCATACTCTGCCGCGGCGAGGGCTTCTTTAAGCACACTGATGCCAGGCTGATACATAAAATTTCGACAGCGCGTAAGAGTTTGCTCACCTAAAATTTGCAGGATCTCCTCTTGGCGCTCCCGTGCGATGACAGCCGTTCCTTCAATCGCAACACCTTTCGTCAGAACGATGACATCCCCTTTGCGTGCGCCCCCAGTTCGTAGCAATCGATTCTTGTCGACCTCCCCCAACATTTGACCCACGACAATAGGACGGTTCAGGCCACCGGTGATTTCCGTGTGCCCGCCAATCAGACTGACTCCGATGCTGCGACAGGCGTCCAGCGTATCGTGAAAAATCTTCTCGACGACGGTGTCGGTCGTAAGATCCTCGGGCAGCAGCAAAGTTGCCAGGTACCACAGGGGTCGTCCGCCCATGGTCGCGATGTCGTTGGCGTTGATATGAACCGCGTACCAGCCGATTTGATCAGCCGTGAACGTGATCGGATCCGTTTTAGCGATGAGATAGCGAGGGCCGCCGGTGTCGATGACCGCGGCATCTTCGCCGATACCCGGCCCCACGATTACTCTCGGGTCTTTGGTTTTGTTCCGTTTAAGCAGGCGCTCCAATGTTTTGATGGGAAGCTTGCCGACGGGAAATCGTAAAGAAGGCTTATTTTCCATTTTGCCGTGCTTACTTGCCGCCCACGATTGGTATATCGTCGATCCCGGTCTCTCCGAACCACCGAATATAAGCTCGTCGCTCGGCGTTGGATGTCATCTATTCGTTCCTTTACGCCAGAGTTCTTGCTGCGCCGGCATTAGGTGTTTCACGTCTTCGATTTCTCCTTCACTGCGCATGCCGGATCAGGCATCTCGGCTGAACATTTCTGTTCTTTGCCTCTGCAATTTCAGTACCGACGTAACCTTGCTACCGGAAATGAAATCGACGACCCCCCATTATCATTTATGGTAAACTTTTGAAGCGGAGGCGCGTCATTTTTTCGCAATTCCAGGAATCCCATCGCCTCTACGATTCCGAAACGCAATGGTCGCGGGAAATTTCAAAGTTTTATTTATCGGGTTTTCTCCCTTTTCTTGGCATCGAATCTGCGTGTTAAAAGTCACAAGACGATTGGGGGGAAACAAACCGAAAAGAAAATTATCCGCGGTCCCTTGAACATTGGATCGATAAACTAACGCCTAAAAACTGACACAAAGGAGCAGCGATGAGACCATCAGCCAAAAAATACAATACGATGTACAAAAAGAGAGTCCTAGAGAGGGACAGCTATCTTCCCCGCCGGTCGCCCAAAGAGATTATACAGTGCAGCGGCTGTGGAGCATTCTACGTCAGGCGTCGCTGGACACTCAGCCTGCCTGGTGGATTCAGTAACCCGGTTCAGGCTCATCCCATCTATTGTCCGGCCTGTACAAAAACGCGGGAACGGTTTCCCGGCGGTGAACTGCACCTAGTAGGTATCGAAGTGGCAGACCGGAATGAAATCGCCAGAATCCTGCGCAACGAGGAAGAGCGCGCGCGGCAAAAAAATCCGTTGGAGCGGATTATGCGTTTACGCGCCACGAATGGAGATTGGCGCGTTGAGACGACCACGGAAAAGCTGGCACAGAGGCTCGGTCGCTCGGTACGTAAAGCACGCGGCGGCAAACTCCAGTATAAATGGGGGCATAACAATAAGTTTGTGCGAGTGGTGTGGGAACAACGTAGGGAGTAGCTGGTGTTTGGCTTCTTTTCCTTGGCATGTCTTGTGGTCTTGCTTGCGTAGAGCAAGCCCTGTTGCCCTGCGACTGAGTCGGAGACCCCTATGAGACAGCCAAAAAAAATCATTGTTGGTCATGATCTCAGACTTGGCGGAGAAGTGGCGCTAAGATCGGCGGCGGTCCTTGCCAAACGGTGTGGTGCCGCACTTCGACTGGTGCACGTGATAGAGCCGCTCCAGGCCTATCAGAGGATCTCGCATCCACTCACTTCCCCTTTCACCCTAGAGGAGATCGCACGGAAAACCGGAGTGAGGCTGCAGGCGTTGGTTGAAAGCCCGAAGTTCGCTCCTCTGCAGTTAGAATACGAGGTGCGCAAGGGCAAACCCTTTGTTGAACTCATCATTGCGGGAAGGGCCTGGCTGGCGGATCTGATAGCGGTCGGTGGTGCATCCCGGACGAAAGAGCCTTTTCTCGGCAGTACAAGCGAGCGGATCCTGCGCAAGGCCTTGGTACCCGTAATGGTGGCGAAGAAGCCCCTCAACTCTAAAGCCAAGAGATTTTTGGTGCCCACGGATTTCTCCTCTTGCGCCAGAAAAGCCGCCGAGGAAGCGCTCATGTTAGCGAAGAGCTTTTCCGCTTATGTCGCTTTCATGCATGTTCTGGAGCTCAATCATGCATCTACTATCAAATACGCACATGAGTTGGGCGTGTCTGTGCCGGTTCCACCGCTTTTGCCAGAAGAGATCGAGCCCGAGTGGGCAGCTTTCCTCTCCGGTTTGCCCTTGGATAACGCAGATTGGGAAAAGTGTACTGAACAAGGATACCCGGCCACAGTCATCGTGCATCGAGCGAAGCAGATGAAAGCGGATATGATCGTGATCGGCACGCATGGTAGAAGCGGCCTGCCACACACGCTCCTAGGTAGCGTGGCGGAGAAGGTCGTGCGCGCAGCGCGCTGCCCTGTTCTCACCATCAGACCGGAGGTGTTTCAATTTGAAATGCCGTGACGTGACATGTTTTGGAGAGCTCGAAATTCGTTCAGGAAGGGGGGCCAAATTTGTTCCCCGAGCCAGGCGCTTCAACATCCAGCGCTCTTAGTTCCTCCAGCATCTTTTGCTCGTGCGTCGCGGGCCAGTAGATGCGGCGGCATTTCGGGCACGTCGAGAACTTTTCCTGAGTGGAAAAGACATAAGGAGGGACTTTCTCTTCGACCTTTTCTTTGGAAATCGGCTGCAGGAGAGTGTTACAGTCCACGCACCGGGTGAAGGCGTCCTGCAGCGGATCGAGGCCGAAGGCCTGCACGACCTGTCTGAGCTGTTCGCGAAAGCGGTCGCTCTGGATAAAAATATATTCCGGCGGGTTCCGCCGAGCAACGCGCCGGTCACGGGTGAGGATAATCCGGCCGTCCGCGCGTGCCGCTCGGAGCAAGCCGGCCCCGGTCAAATGCGGCCCATAGGTCACGTCCTGGCCGATGATTCGGAGCCATCTGGCCAACCTGCCGAGCATCCTGTCGGCGATAAACTTCACCGTGAAAGTCCTTTTTTGAATAGCGCTGCAATTGAAAGAGCCAGACGTTACCAGTAACATATACTTTGGGATGCGCTTCACAAGCAAACGTTGCCTTCCACAAGGTCTGATTCGCTGGTTAAGAGCTCCGGAACGAGGAGAAATCATATGCGACTTGGAGTAGTTTTTCCCCAAACCGAGATCGGCGCCGATCCTATCGGAGTCCGCGACTACGCGCAGGCGGCGGAAGCGCTTGGATATGATCATTTGATGGCGTTTGATCATGTCCTGGGCGCCAATGTCGCGAGCCGGCCCGGCTGGCGGCCGCCGTACACTCATAAGGATCTGTTTCACGAGCCATTCGTTCTTTATGGATACCTGGCAGCCATAACCCAGAAAGTCGAGCTCGTCACCGGAGTCATCATCCTCCCGCAGCGGCAAGCCGCTCTTGTGGCCAAGCAGGCTGCGGCCGTCGACGTTTTAAGCGGCGGAAGGCTGCGGCTGGGGATCGCAATCGGCTGGAATTATGTGGAATACGAAGCCCTCGGCGAGAGCTTCAAGAACCGAGGCCGGCGGTCAGAGGAACAGGTTGAAGTGATGCGACTTCTCTGGACCCGGGAACTCGTCACATTCAAAGGAAAATGGCACACGATCACGGACGCGGGCTTGAATCCTCTCCCCATACAACGACCGATTCCTGTCTGGTTCGGTGGAAGCGCGGAGCCGGTTCTAAGACGCATTGGACGACTCGGAGACGGGTGGTTCCCGCTGCTTCAGCCCGATGATAAGGCCCGGGAGCTGATTGAGAGGCTGCGGTCCTATGCCCGCGAGGCCGGCCGAGATCCAAACAGTATTGGGATTGAAGGGAGAGTCAATACTGGCAACCGGTCCTCTGAAGAGTGGGTCAAGGATGCTGTGGCCTGGAAAAGTCTGGGGGCGACGCATCTCTCGGTCAACACCATGAACGCCGAACTCAAGGGTCCCAGCGCCCATATCGGCGCCATTCAGCGCTTCAAGGAAGCGATTGCGAGCGTCTGACTTGAAAGCCGCCGTGAACACCCAGGCTCTTAGTATCCACGATCACCGCCGTGAGCTGGAAGCGAACCGGTATGTTTACGCGGTTCTAAGCCGGCGTTCCTCCGGCATTTCCATCGGAGTCAATCTTAATCCCGACAAGATTTGCAACTTCGACTGCATTTATTGCCAGGTCGACCGAACTTCTCCTGGAAAACACAAAAAAGTGGAGCTTCCGATTCTCGAAGATGAGCTCAAAGAGATTCTCCTGAAAGCAAAGAGCGGCGCGTTATATGAAAATCCGCCGTTTGCCGGCGTTCCCGAGCCCCTGCGCCAGGTTAAGGACATTGCTTTTAGCGGCGACGGGGAGCCGACCACTTTCCCGCATTTCAAGAAAGCCGTGGAAATCGCCATCGCCGCCAAAAAAGAGGCGGGCCTGGACTCATTGAAAATTGTTGTCATTACCAATGCAACGATGCTCCACAGACCCGGCGTCAGACAGGCGCTCTCTTTATTGGATGCCCACAACGGGGAAATCTGGGCGAAGCTGGATGCGGGAACGGAAGACTACTACAGAACCGTGGACGCGACCAGGATTCCATTGAAGCGAGTCCTGGATAACATCCTGGATGCGGCCCGGCTCCGCCCGGTTGTGATCCAAAGCCTTTTTATGAGGGTCCATGGGTTTCCGCCGGAGGCGGGAGAGATCACAGCCTACTGCGATCGCCTTCGCGAAATCACGATGAAAGGCGGCAAGATTGGGCTGGTCCAAATCTATACAGTCGCCCGTCGCCCGGCTCGAGAATACGTCGCCCCGCTTTCCGATCGGGAGCTCGATAGTATCGCGGAGCAGGTGGAAAAAATTCCTCTGACTACGGCGAGGTTCTACAGCAATTACGAAATATAGTCGCGGGGATTCTTGTCCAAAATCTCCCCTGGCCCCTCTTTTTCAAAGCTTTGAAAAAGGGGGGATCCGAGAGGAAACACATCTGGATCGGGGTCAGCTCTGACCTGCCGGTCCCAGGGTATCAGCCGTTGTGGGAGGGATTTCACGCACCGCTTGCCTGATCGCCTCGAAGGGGTCTCCGCTCTTCTTGGTTACGTTTCGGGCCAACTCCACCACGCGCATGAGATCCTTCTCTTGCTTTTGATAAAGCGACTCAAAGAGGTCCAGCTCCTTATAATAAAGGAGATAGTGCAAGACGACGGCATTATTAATTTTCTGCTGCCCAAAGCCGCGAAACGAGTGCCCTGCACGGCCTGCGATCCGAGCTGACCATTCTTCTTGACTGCGGGCAAAGATCTCCTCCCGCAGCCGAAGCTTCTCTTCTTCAGGGAGGTCCTTTCCGTACAGCTCTTTGAGAGAAGCCGCGAGCTCCGCGATAAAAGCGGAGAATTCCAATTTGTCTTTCCAAACCTGAACCGCCGCCTGGTATTCGGGGCTCCCCTCTCCGTGCCGATCCCGAAAAAAAGCGATCGCGGCGCGACTGCCTATGAAATTGGCCAGGCTTTCGTTAAAATTGCCTGCGCCGCTGATATAGAGAGTGTTATGAAAGAGCTCGTGGAAGATGACGTCCGCCAGAGTCACCTTGTCGTATTTGAGCAGATGCGTAAGCAGCGGATCGTTAAACCAGCCGAGGGTGCTGAAGGCGGGGGACATTCGAATTAACGTATCATAGCCTCGGTTTGCCAGGGAGTCTGCCTCGGCTTTGGCTGCCTCTTCGCTGAAAAAACCTTTGTAGGGAACGCGGCCGACAAAGAGAAACCACCAGGTATAGGGAGTCAGTTCGGTTTTTGCCGCAGCCAAGACCAGATAGGTAAGCGCAGGCCGATCCACATACGAG
>JACQUW010000241.1 GCA_016210115.1 Deltaproteobacteria bacterium
AAAGTGTACCGAGCAGAGACGCTTAAAGCAGCCTGGCAGAAGGTAGCGGCCAACCGAGGAGCAGCGGGAGTCGACGGTCAAAGCGTCGAGCGGTTTGCGGCGCGAGCGGAGATGTATCTTCAGGAAATTAGCGTAGCGCTGGAGCGGAGGACCTACAGGCCGACGGCGGTGCGTCGGGTAGAGATACCCAAGGGGAGAGGAAAGTTTCGTCCCTTGGGGATACCGGTGGTGAAAGACCGGATCGTGCAGACGGCGCTTAAGTTTGTGCTGGAGCCCATCTTTGAGAGAGAGTTTTTGGAGATGAGTTACGGCTTTCGTCCGGGGCTTAGCTCGAAAGACGCGCTTCGAGAAGTGGATGGGTGGCTTAAAGAAGGCTACACCTTTGAGGCGAACGGCCTGAGTCTTAGTCCCGAGAAGACCCAGGTGGGAGACTGTCGAGAGGAAGGACAAGGCTTTGAGTTTTTGGGCTATGGCTTCGAGGCGGGGCGGCGCTGGGTACGGCGGAAAAGTCTCATGGCGATCCGGGAGCGCATTCGGATGAGGACCAAGCGCACGCGCGGGGATAGTTTGGGAAGAATCATCGTCGATCTGAATCCGATACTGCGCGGTTGGTTTAACTACTTTAAGCATGCTCACCGGATGACCTTTAGCGGCATGGACGGCTTTGTGCGCCGACGGCTGCGGGCGATCCTGCGAAAGCAGGATAAGCGACCTGGAATGGGGCGGTGTCGAGAGGATCATCAGCGCTGGCCAAATAAATTCTTCGCTACCCAGGGGCTGTTCACCATGATTGCAGCCCGGGAGTTGGCGAGCCAATCCCGATGAGGAAACCACCGACTGGAGAGCCATGTGCGGGAGAACCGCCTGCACGGTTCGGAGGGCGGGGACGGCGAAAGCCGTTTCCGACCCCTATTAGGTTTCTTGCCTGAAGCCCGTGGCCTTCTGTATCGCGCCCTCGACTGAATCCAACATCGCTTGGGTCCTTGACACCTGAAAATATTTTCAGTACTTTGGTAAACATGGCTCAACTCACTACAAGACAAAAAGAAATCTACGATTTCCTGCTAAGGACAATTCGGGAGAAGGGTTATGCCCCTTCAATCCCGGAGATCGGCGCCAGGTTTAAGATAGCCTCAACCAACGGAGTCTCCGACCATCTGAAGGCACTGGAGAGAAAGGGATACATACGGAGGATTGGAAAGAGAGCCATCGAGTTTTTAAGCCCGGTTGGAAAAGCTCTTTTTTATGATGCCAGGCAAGTTCCGATTCTGGGAAGGGTGCCCGCGGGTAAGCCGCTTCTGGCGGAAGAAAACGTTGAAGGCTTTTTAACTGTGGCCAGTGAAATTGCGCGGGGGAAAGTCTTCGCGTTGAAGATCAAAGGCGACAGCATGGTGGAAGCGGGAATTTTGGATGGAGATTATGTGACTGTCCGGTCTCAGGGCACAGCGGAGAACGGAGAGATTGTCTGCGCTCTGGTGAACGGCGAAGCCACCGTCAAGCGGTTCTACAAGCAAGGTGATAGGGTGATTCTGAAAGCGGAGAATAGAAATTATGAGCCCTTGACCATTTCTCAAGGAGAGTTTCGCATCGTGGGCAAAGTGGTGGGACTGGTGAGGAAGCTCTAGGGAAACGTTTAAGACGTTCAAATAGTTCAAACCGTTCAAACCGTTCGGAAACGATTTGAACGTTGTGAACGGATTGGATTTTTCACGTTTTGAACAACCGGAACGTCTTAAACGGTTTGAACGGCGAATTTTATGACCTTCGCACAAAAACTCAAACAAGACATTGTCAGATCTTCGCCATGGACGTTATCCGAAATCTCCGGACGGCTGGTGGAAATCTCCGGATCAGCCGCTGCGGCCGCGCTCACCTTTACCTTTACACTTGTGCTGGAAGCCCAGCACCAGGGCGAACCGGTGAGTTGGGTCGGGTCGAGAGAAAGCTGTTTCTATCCACCCGATGCTGCTCATGAAGGAATCGATCTCGAAGCTCTGGTGATTATCCGCGCGCCCGACCTTGTAATGGTGCCTCGGGCAGGCGAAAAACTTCTGCGGTCTGGGGCCTTTGGCCTGGTGGTGCTTGATTTGGGGAGCGCTGATATTCCAATGCCGTTACAGGCGCGTCTTGCCGCCCTCGTTCGCCAGCATCACTCCGCCTTGCTCTGTCTCACAAAAAAAGAGAACCGTGATCCGTCATTGAGCTCGCTTGTCTCCCTGCGGGTTCATGCCCGCCGGACACACACTTCCAATGGTCCATTCCCATGCGAGCTTCAGATACTCAAAGATAAGCGTCGGGGACCCACGTGGCAGCATGCGGAGGTGTTCCGTGGACCGGCTGGCCTGTCTTAATCTCCCCGCATTTCCGCTCCAGCTCCTGCTGCGGAGCCACAGCGAATGGGCCAGGTATCCTGTCGCTGTGGTCTCCGAAGATAAACCTCAAGGGACAATTCTCTGGGTTAATAAGAAAGCCTGGAATGCGCGGGTGCTTCCCGGCCTCCGCTATGCAGCCGGATCTTCGCTGGCGCCGGACCTGCGCGCCGGCGTCGTCCCGGCTACTAACATTCAAAGAGAAGTAGCGGCTCTGATCAAGCGGCTGATGCGCTTTACTCCTGAAATCGAGCCTTCGTGTGAGGAACCGGGAGTTTTCTTGCTCAGCGGGACGGGACTCAAGCTTCTGTATCCTTCTTTAGAAAAATGGGCGCGCGAAGTTCGCGCGGATGTCGCATCTCAAGGGTTTCGCGCAAATATTGTTGTCGGGTTTACGCGCTTTGGCACCTACGCGGTCGCAAAAATACGGGGAGGCGTGGCTATTTTTGAAAATTTTTCTGACGAGCGCGCGGCGGCCGGTAAGGTGCCCATCGCTTATCTTGATCTTGATCCGGAGCTGCGCGACGCACTTATCAAGCTGGGCATAGAAACCATTGATCAATTTCTCTCCCTTCCACCCGGCGGACTGTACGAGCGCTTCGGACCGAAAGCCAACCGTCTGCACCGGATCGCCTCGGGTGATCTTTGGGCGCCGCTCCAACCTTGCGCGCCTGAGGAAGCGGTTCAACAGAGACTTCTGCTCGATGATGCGGAAACCGATTCCGGGCGTCTTCTCTTCCTCATTAGACGACTTATTCACCCCATGCTGGTCTCTCTCAGCAACCGCAGGGAAGCGCTCGCGGAGCTATGGCTTCATTTCCTCATCCTTAGAGACTGGCTCAAAGAGCGCATCCGCCCCGCTGTGCCGACGCTGGATTCAGTTCAACTCGTCGACCTGATTCGCCTCAGGCTCGAGAGGATGGAGTTTTCTACTGGAGTTGATGAAATCGAGCTGATAGCAAAAGGAAGTCCGACTACCGTTGAACAACTGCGTCTTTTTACCGAGCAGGCGGCGCGCGACCTGGATGCCGCCAATCGCGCGCTGGCGCGCCTTAGGGCTGAGTTTGGCGATGAGGCCGTAGTGCATGCCAGGCTGGCCAACGGACATCTGCCCGAAGCGAGATTTGCCTGGGAGCCGCTGAGCCGCGTCAAACTGCCCAAAGACGATTTGAACGACTTGAACGATTTGAACGTCTCGAACGGCCCAGCTGCGTTGGTGCGCCGGATCCTCGCCAAGCCGATTCCTCTCCCGCCACAACCGATGACGCATAAAGACGGCTGGCTTCTTCTGGGACCGAAGCATGGAGCCGTGGAGAAGCTTTCGGGGCCGTACATCATTTCAGGAGGGTGGTGGAATCGAGAAATTCATCGCGACTACTACTTCGCGGAAACGCGTCGCGGAGATATCCTGTGGGTCTACTACGACCGCCTGCGCAGAAGATGGTTCTTGCAGGGATGGGTGGAATAAGGGGGCAGCGAGCACTGGGCAGCAGGCAGGAAGCAAAAAGCAGAGTCCAAGAGTAAAGAGCAAAAGCTCCTGACACGTTCGTTAAGTTTAGCATCGGGAGGTCACAATGGAAAATTTGAACGTAAAAAGTCTGACTGACTCGGACTCAAAGCGATAAATCAGGGCGGACAAACAGGTATAAACCTCTCATCTTCTTCCGTCGCGCCAAAGCCCAAGCTCCTTGCCCAGGTGCGCCAGGCGATTCGAACGCGCCACTACAGCCCCAAGACCGAAGAGGCATATGTTGGCTGGATTAAGCGGTTCATCTTCTTCGACAACAAACGTCATCCGGCAGAGATGGGGAGCACGATCTACGCGCATGTGTTGAACCGTGGCGGACGGGGAGTGAATAGCCCTGCTGATCGCCTCTGATGGTTTGATCGTGAGTCGGGTAAATGGCTGTGGTGACGCCAGCCGCACATGGTTTTCCGAGATGGCTGAGGGTCTTGCGAATGGAAACCGGACACGTCTGTCGTCCGGCGCGGTTCCGGATGAGATTCGCGTGGTTCATAACCGAAAGGACAAGTTAGGAGAGTGGCCGAAGCGCTCGGAGCCACTCTACGTTGGTGGTGAGCCGAGGTGGTTCGAGCATCCGGTCCTTGCTGAAAAAGTGGACGTCGTAGCCGTTCCGCTCAGCGCTGTCGATGACGTGCACTTGTAGCCCTATCAAGTTGCCGATGGCCCACAGATCGCCGTCCCCCCCGCAGAGCCGCTCAGTGTCGTCGGCTTTCCTTTCGGCCTCCAGGTTGGAGGCTCGCTTGCTGTCTGGGCCACCGGCTTCGTGGCCTCCGAGCCAGCAATCGACTTCAATGCCCTTCCGCTCTTTCTCATCGACTGCCGCACGCGACCAGGCCAGTCAGGCTCGGCCGTCATCGCGCACAGGAATGGCGGTGCTGTGTCGATGGAGGACGGTAGCACGTCAATCTTCAGCGGGCCGGTGACGCGGTTCCTGGGTGTATACAGTGGCCGGATCAACGAACAGTCCGACATTGGGATGGTTTGGAAGGCGACTGCCGTAGAGCAAATCGTGGCCGCGGTGAAATGACGGGGCTGCATAACCTCGCAGTGGAGCGGACGCGCTCCGCGCGCCGCTCACCGCGGCGTTAGGCGAGAAATGATGCATGTGGTAGGATGCCCGCAGTGCCGACGGTCTTGAGGAGCGGTCCGTACCGCGTCTATTTTTTCAGTCACGAACCCAACGAACCTCCTCACGTCCACGTGGATCGGGACGAGTTCTCGGCTAAGTTCTGGCTTCAGCCATTGGCACTGGCGCGGAATTTCGGGTTTTCACCGAGGGAACTGCGCAGAATCATAGCGCTGATTGAAGAGAATCGAGAAGAACTGCTGGAGGCATGGCATGGGCATATTAGCTCTAAGCGCTGACGAAAGGGTCCGGGACGTGCGCGTCTCGGAAGACACGCTCACGGTCGATTTAATGGACGGTCGGACTATCTCCGTGCCTTTGGTTTGGTATCCGAGACTGTTAGGCGGAACGCCGAAACAACGGTCGAATTGGAAGGTGTGCGCAGCAGGTTATGGAATTCACTGGCCAGACCTCGACGAAGATCTCAGCACGGAGGGTTTATTGCGTGGCGCACCGGCACCGGCAGGTTCGGCACCTCGCCTAACAAACCGCTCCAGGCGACGGCGAAAGGTGCGCCGCGCCTGAGCGTCAACGTTGGGCGCCGACGCGCTCATATTCGCTGTCGACTTCGTCCGTTTTAACGACTTAATAGGTTGGAGACGAGCCGGTCACGGAAAAAGAGGATTTCAGTCGATGCATCGAGGAACCTCGATGACCTGGTTGCCGCGGCACTTTTGAATCCGACGCGCTAAGCTTGACCTGCAAGAAGGGCTCCGCCCATGAAAGCATCGCAACCCATCCGTATTGAGGGGCATGTGAGCGCGGGCTTTGATGCCGTGCGAGATGCGTTCGCTGAGAATTTCTCTCGGCGACACGAATTGGGCGGCGCCTGTTGCGTGTACCACCGAGGTGAGAAGGTCGTCGACCTGTGGGGCGGCGTGCGGAACAAGTCGACCGGTGAGCCTTGGCAGGAGGGCACCATGGTCGTAGTCTACTCGGCGACCAAGGGCTTGGCTGCGATGACGCTGGCGGTCGCGCATTCGCCGGGGCTGGCTCGATTACGAGCAGCGCGTCTGCAACTACTGGCCG
Organism: Deltaproteobacteria bacterium; assembly: GCA_016210115.1. Taxonomy (GTDB): domain Bacteria; phylum Desulfobacterota; class Binatia; order UBA9968; family UBA9968; genus JACQUW01. The sequence goes on from JACQUW010000241.1 coordinate 6,050, forward strand.
GAGTTCGCCCAGCATGGAAAGGAGACGATCACGGTTCGCCAGCTCCTGGCCCACCAGGCGGGTTTGTTCGCCTTCGATGAGCCGGTGGATAGGAGCGTGGTCGCCGACATCGATCGGCTGGCGGTCGTCCTGGCTCGTCAGAAACCGGCCTGGGAGCCCGGCACGCGGCAGGCCTATCACGCGATCACCCTCGGCTTCCATGAAAGCGAGCTGCTGCGCCGGGTCGATCCGCACCACCGCAGCCTGGGACAGTTCTTTCAGGACGAGATCGCCTCGCCCTTGGGACTCGACTTCTATATCCGGCTGCCCGAGTCGATCGCGAATTCCCGGCTGGCGACGATTTCGGCGCCGAGCGCCGTCGCGATGCTTCTCGGGTTTCCGATCCGACTGACGCTGGCCTCGTTGAATCGCCGCTCGAATATCTATCGGGCGCTCATCGTGAACCCCGGTACCGAGATGATTCACGACGAGCAGCGCGTCTATGCCCGCAATCTCGAAGTGCCGTCCGGCGGGGGTGTCGGCACGGCGCGCGCGATCGCCCGTGCCTACAGCGTGTTCGCGACCGGTGGACGGGAACTGCAGCTGCGTCCGGAGACGTTGCACGCGCTGTTTGAACCGGCGGTCCCCGCCACGCACGGCTTCTACGACGAGTGCCTGATGGGCGACATCCGGTTCTCGCTTGGCTTCATGAAACCCAGCCCCTCGTGGCCTTTCGGAAGCGATGGCTCGTTCGGATCACCCGGGTCGGGCGGTTCCCTTGGCTTCGCCGATCCGAAGGCCGGCATCGGCTACGCGTACGTCACGAGTCAAATGGGGACGACGCTCACAGGGGACCCGCGGGACGTCGCGCTACGAAACACGGTGTACTCAATCATTCCACCGGCACCATAGGCCGTGAGGTTGACACGATGACCACGACGGGGCGCTGGGTCCCACACGCGAGATCGGACAGCGAGCGTAGCGCACATTGAGCAAGGCGAATCCCCGATGCCACCCCGATTCGAAGTGAAACTGCCGCCGCCAAGAAGGAACCAGGACTGTGGACTTTGCGCCGATGTCTAGCAGGCCAAAAAGCCTACTCGTTATTACTTTGCTCTTGTTTGGCGGCTGTGCTGCTGTAGAAGAAGGGCCGCTCATTGATCGGCGCGGGTGGGTTATCCGTAGGGAGTTTATCTCGCATACCAAAGACAGCAGTAAAAAGGTAGAGCTTTTCTGGACTAAGCCAGCGGGAGATGGCCCGTACCCTGTACTGCTACTTATTCACGGCTACCAGGCGCAGGTCAGAAATGGGGGCGAATCATACGTTAAGGCCGGTCGTTTGGGAATGATGGCAAGCCGCGGCTATGTCGCCGTCTCTCTTTCTCAGCCAGGTTACGGCAATTCAGACGGACCTGCGGATTATTGTGGACCTTTCACCCAAGACGCGGTTTTGGTTGCGCTCGACTTTCTTCGAAAACAGCCGTTTGTAAGGCCGGATAAAGTGGCGCTCTATGGCTACAGCAGAGGAGCTATTGTTGCAGGCATGGTGGCTACAAGGGACCCGAAGCTGGCTGCTGTTGTATTGGGTGCAGGTGTTTACGATTTTTTCAGCTGGTATCCGACTCCCCTGCGCGGCATCGACGCCAACATTATACGGGAGGCGGGTACGTCGGCGGATGCTTTTAAATCCCGGTCTGCCATACATCACGTAGAGAAGATTAAGGCTCCGGTTCTTCTGCTGCACGGTGCTCAGGACGAGCGGATTCCGGTACGGCAGGCGGAGGCTTTTTTCGAGAAAATCAGAGCTAGTGGCATCACAGCCAAGATCAAGATTTTTTCCGGTGCCGGCCATAGCATTCCGATCGACGAACAATACAGTGAGGCTTATCCGTTTCTCGCGGAATTTTTACGCTGACGCCGGCTTAACCGCCGCTTAAGCCGCGTTCCCCAGCTTGGCGGCATCGCGTTCGCGCTCACGGCGACAGAAGAAGAGGAGATTCAACTATGGAACACATTTCGCTGCAGCCTGTCGACCAAGTGGAAATTCTGAGCGTTATGGACAACACCATCGACATGCTTATGGCTAGTACTCCGGTCGCCCGACGAGCACCGCTGTTGCGAGATACTTTTTCGCGTCCAAGGCTCCGAGCGGAGCACGGAGTCTCCATGCTGATTACAGTTCAATCGGAAGGACGCAAGGACTCGTTTCTTTTCGATGCCGGGGCAAGCGTGGAGGGGGTTTTGCACAACATGGATGTTTTGGAAATACGCCCTAATGAACTCCATGCGGTCGTGCTCAGCCATGGTCACACCGATCACACGCTGGCCTTATTGGCGTCTTGAACCGCTACGGTCGAGAAGGCATGCCGATCATCCTTCATCCGGACGCTTTTTTGAAACGCAAGAATGTTTTGCCCGATGGGCACGAGGTTGACCTGCCACCTCCCAACAGACGGGATATAGAGGCCGAGGGAATAACCGTGGTTGAAGAAAGGTCTCCCACCCTGCTGATCAACGAGCGAGTTCTTATTACCGGGGAGATAGCGAGGGCAACACCCTTTGAAAAGGGATTCCCCCCCGGCCGTGCCGAGATAAATGGACAGTGGCAGCCGGATCCGTGGATCCACGACGACCAGGCAATTGTGATCAATGTCCGTGAAAAGGGGCTAGCCGTGCTGACCGGCTGCGGCCACGCAGGGCTTATTAACACATTGCAACATGCGATAAGCTTAACCGGTATCCCCGATATATACGCCGTCCTGGGAGGATTTCACCTCACAGGAAAAATCTTTGAGCCTGTTATTGGACCAACCATTGAAGCTCTGAAGGAGATTAAACCAAAGATCATCGTTCCACAGCACTGCACCGGATGATATTTACCTCCCGTCAAAACGTCTTCCTTATCACCTTTATACGTGTTTTAATCTCCTGCCGGGTGTTGCTTGGCTCGTTCAACCCTTGCGCAAAACACAAATTCCAACACCACCAGGTTGTTGCTGAAATTTCGGGCTTATCGATCTAGGCAGAAATAGCTTTTGGCGTCTTGCCTAACGATCGTCTCGAGCCCGATGCCAGGGCGACGTTCTCTCACTTAGTGGAGGTTCATCATGGCCAAGGAGTCTGAGTCGGATCCCAAGGACACTAACGTCACGATCCGAACCGGGAGGGACGGTGGGAAGCAGATCCAAGACACCAGCCAGGCTCGGAGCGTCTCTGATGCGGTGGCAGCGATTATCGACGCGGTCTCGCAGCGCGTTACGACAATCCTTAGCCTGTCCCTCTTGAAGGCAGTCGCGAACCGCGCCCGTCCGAGCGATTATCCCCTTGACGCGTCCGCGGGCGCAACGGAGACTTGGTTCCTCGGTCGGTTCGACTCCCTCCCGCCCGCCCGTCGGACGGTGGCGATCGAGCGCGTTTTACGCGCGCTCGAGGCGCACGGAGGGACGGCCCAGGCGTTCCCGTCATTCGGCGAACTCGCCCGGGTGGATTTGCGATCGTCGGTGCCGATCCGGGAGCAGGCGGCGAGGTTTCCCGTCTTCGGTGTGAACGACCCGGCGGTCAACAAGTTCCTCAACAACTACGGTGCCTTCGACCTCGGCGCGGCGAGCCTTCAACTGCGCATCCACAAGATCAAGTGTCACGACGAGACGGGGGTCAGTATCCAAATACCGAATCCGTTCGGCGATAACGTCGAGGTGGGCGGCGAGGGCGGTGAAGACGAGATCTACCTCGCCGGCATCGCCATCGACCCGACCCGGTTCGCCCCCTCGGCCGAGGGACTCCTCAATCTCCAAGCGGTGGAAATCCCGCCGTACCACGTCGGAGACTTCGATGACGGCGAAGAGGTCACCTACAACCCGCCGCGCGTGTTCTACCAATTCGACCTTACCCAGGGGCTGCCGATTCCACGGGTGCCGTTCAACGTCCTGTTCATCCTGGCGGAGCACGATAACGGCGAGGTTCACCGTATCGTCAAGGAGGGGACGGAACTCGCCCGCCACACTATCGAGGAGGGCTTGAAGGACGGAATGAAGGAGGTGCTGAAGGAAACGCTCAAACCCAAACCACAGTCCGGCCCGACCGTCGGGGCGCCCGCGCACGAGACGGGCCCACACCAACCCGGCTCGCAGGAACAGAAAAAAGAGAAGCAGGGCGGCAGCGTCGTTCAGATCATCGCTGCGGCCATCGCCGCGTTGATAGCGGCCATCGTGGTGAAGATCTATGATGCCTTGGTCAAATGGATCAGCGAGTGGTGGGGCGACGACTTGTTCCCGCCCCGGATGGTGCGGCAGGAGTTCCCCGCGCCGGAGCTCGGTGGTGGCCAGCTAGTAACGCCTCAGCGCTCCGTCATCTTCGAGGCGCACGAGGGGAAGTACGAGCTGTGGTACGACTGGCGGATCATCGAGAAGCCGCGCCGGCAGCAGCACGTCTTCTACCGAGGCACCGACGGCGCGATCAACCATATCTTCTGGGACGCCGCCACGAACAAGCTCTACCACGACCAGTGGACCGCCGCCACGGGAGCGCCCCGCGCCGCAGGCGATCCCGCGACGTTAAGTTGGCCCGGTCAGCAGCACGTCTTCTACCGCAGCGCGAACGACCACATCCACCATATCTTCTTCGATGCCGCCACGAACAAGCTCTACCACGACGGGTGGACGGCCGCCGCGGCGGCACCGCCGGCCGCCGGTGACCCCGCCAGCATGGTGTGGCCGGATCAGCAGCATATCTTCTACCGCGGACAGGACTCGCATATCCACCACATTTTCTGGGACGCCCCGACGAACAAGCTCTACCACGACCAGTGGACCACGATGACGGGGGCGCCGTTAGCCGACGGTAATCCGGCGACGATGGCGTTCGCGGATCAGCAGCATATCTTCTACCGCGGACAGGACGCGCACATTCACCACATCTTCTACGACGCGTGGACTAACAAGTTATACCGTGACCAGTGGACGGTCATCGCGGGGGTGTTGATGGCGTCCAGCGACGGCCTGGCCACGATGGTCACGAGTTGACGCTTTGGTACGTGATTCAAAATTGAGCGCTGGTTGAAAACAGCACCGAGCGTTTTCCGTTCCGAGTAGAAACCATGCTAACAACCTGACTCAGCCGGAACTAATCATCCGTGTGCTGGTGGAAGGCGTGGCGGCGCGCCGTGATGGTTGGGTCGTTAGGCGTCAAGCGATTCTCCAGATGAGAGGTACAAATGCAAAGAGCATTAGGGCGGTTGCTCGTGATCCTGCCTGCGCTGATGCTCATAGTCGCGACAGAATCGGCCCTTGCTGTTTTAGCGGTCGATAATGCGACGGGTCCAGCCAGCCCTCGCTTTCACCGGCAGCTACGGACCGCGCTCGCGCTCCTTGAGCGATCAGACGAGCCGCACATTCGGCTATTGTATGCAGCGGTCGTGACAGCACCGGGCACGATCACGTTTCGGCAGATGACCGACGATCGGGCTACTTGGTCCAGGGATGGCGATCCCAATCGCGGGCATACGCAGCCTTCCGATTCGCGTCCCAAGCGACAAGGTCGCACGAAGCCCACGAACGCCACGATTTTCATTCCGGAAAGTGCAGTGAAACCTGATAGCGCTCGCTGGAAAGGCGGCTTGTTAGTCCACGAACTCGTGCACGCGCTTGATCTTGCCAGCGGCCGCTACAACCGCGACTACACGGTGCGCGAGCGTCGGGCGGTATTTGTTCAAAACATCTGGCGGCATCATGTTGGCTACCGACTTCGTGTCTCATACCATGGGGCCTTTGCCACTATGGATTACCAATTCGCCTCGGAGCGTGGAGCGATTGCGGAGTACATGAATTTCATATTGAGACGGAATGACTTTCCGGAGCCGCCTCCAGCAGTCCCTGCCGGCAGGCCGGCAGACTGACTCCCGGGGGGAAACAAGCGGACATTTCACTTTCGCTGCGACAACGATTTCGCTGTGGCAAAAGCGCGGCGTGCCAATTCAGAGCCATCTCGTGAACGATGAACTGAAGCAGCGACTTTTGAAAATGGCGGAAGAAGATCAACGTGTCCGCGCTGAACTCGCCGCTACTGGCGAGCTCCTTCAAGGCTATGCGCCACGCATGGCCGAGGTGCATCGACGCAACGCCCAAGAACTTCAAATCATCATCGAACGATTCGGCTGGCCTGGTAAAACCCTGGTCGGTGAATGGGTCCAAGTGGGACGTTGTTTCTTACATTGCATAACTGTTGACCGAACGCCATTGAACTATAGAGTGGCTCTCATGCCTCGGCAGGCCCGTTTGGACATCCCCGGCGCTCTCCATCACATCATAGTGCGGGGCATCAACAAGAGCGCCATTTTCAGAGACGATCAGGAAAGAACGTGTTTTCTTGATCGGCTGGGGCACAATATCGTTGCGGCGGCGTGCTCCGCGTACGCGTGGGTCCTAATGGACAATCACTATTTATGTGGAGCTCAACATAACACTGGCATATCCTTTTATGGCCGCAGAAAGATGGGGAGCTCTCTGAGGTAGTGCGATGATGCATGGGCGACCCCTTTTCTGCCCCCAGTCGATGCAGGATCCGAGCTGTGCGCGGAGGAAGTATGACAATCTCGCCCAATCTGTCAGCCATCATGTGTGATGGCATGGGATGGTTTTCAGAGATCGACTACAAGCGAATGCTGTTGACTTACGACGAAATCTACTACCTTCTCCCCAAGGACTCTGTGCCGTTCACCGATGTTGAGGGCAAGAAGCAGCACATCTTCTTCCCGGTAATCTTCCGGGGAAACCCGTCTTTCAAGATTCACCATTTCATTCCGGACGACAAATCACGCCAACTGATAATAGCCGCAGCGCAAGCAGATATTTCCAACCCTAAATTCATCCAGGTTATCGGGACAATTCCCAAACACGAACAGCTTTATACCTGGCGCATTGTCAATGCAGACGGCGACATTGGCACCGGCCAATCGATAAATCTCAACCCAGATGAGGCCGGTCTTGCCCATGCGCTTCTGTTAAACAAGTTCTTGATTGCGGCCAATTCGCTGCAGAGCATCCCAATAACAGGTAAGCCGTACATCCATGGTCTGATCTCAGAGAAGTATAGCGCTGGCGTTGAACGACTTCGTGCTGAGCACCCCGATTTGCTACCACCGCCGCTGAGAGCTGGAACGATCAAGCACAATCCCGTTGTGTCGCGTATTGTTACGGCGCTAGTCCCAGACCAGGAACTCGAACAGCACACTGATATTGACATCATGCAGTTCAAAGAGAAAAACCGCCCCCTGTTTCAGAGATACAGCTACGCGGCGCGGGACCTTGTGAAACAGGTAAGTGCATTACCCATTAGCGATGAGTTTGAAGCTGAAGTCGATGAGCTTATCAGAACAGAAGTTTGGAAGGAAAAAGCCGAGATTGAGAAGGAGCTTAAGTCGGCATGGGAAAGCCTTTTCAAGAGCGCCATAAAGAGCGCCGTAGGAGGTCTGGTAGGAGTGGGGATCACGCCGTTCTTATCATTGGGCGCCATCGCCTGGGCAAGCGTGGCAGCAGCTGCAATAGCCGTTTCGCCTTGGGTTACATCTGAGCTAATCGACTTTCTGGAAGCCGGGAAAAAGGCACGGGAACACGGACTTTATTATCTTCTGAAATTTGCGCGGCAGTCGGAAAGTTTCTGAGCCACCCAACACCTATGAGGTAAGGGACAGTGGCCTTGAGGAAGCATTCAGGGGCTGAAAGCATATTTCTGTGCAATACGATCTCGCCGTCCTGGTTGAGGAACGCACAGGTACATGGTCCTGGCGTGCAGATCGATCCCGCAGTAGTATAGATGCCGTTGGGTGTAGAATCTCATTTGAGGTCTACTCCTTTAAGGTGAATTCGAGATTGCCCCGAGTATACCAAACGGTACACTCAGGAGGGGGCCTCAATGAGTATCAACTGGTTCCAGCGGACGGCGTTCCGCCGTCGCTGAACCGGAGCGTTAGGTGGATCGAATGCGGGCCGTGCGGAATGCCAACCTCGATGACTGTGCCGCAATTGCTGCGGTACATGTCCGAGCATGGCAGGCCGTCTATCGCGGACACATGCCCGATGAGTTCCTTGACCGCCTCAATGTCAGTGAGCGGACCGAGATGTGGCGCAAGCTCAGCGTGAAGCCAGGCCGAGTGCTACTTGTTGTGGATGACCTGGACGGATCAATATCTGGTTTTTGCGACCTTATACCGTCACGCGACGCTGATGCGAAATCAACCACGGCCGAGATCTCTGCGATCTATGTTAGTCCGGATAAGTGGGGACAGGGCATCGGTCAAGCATTATTGAGTGCAGCGGTGGCACGCGCTCCTGGAGACGGTTTCTCTGAAGTTAACCCTGTGGGTCCTCGATGCGAATCAGCGTGCCCGCAGCTTTTACGAAAAGTTTGGATTTATTCTCGATGGAAGTACGAAAGAAGACGATCGATGGGGCGACTTCATTATTCGCGAGGTGCGGTACCGGAAGCCAGTGGAGGCGACGTAATTCCGGGTCGAACGGACGGACGGCAAGTATCGTACCGCATGAATAGGCAGTGATGGCCCGCCGTTCAACGAGACGTTAGGCCGCTAGACCCAGAAGGAGGGATAACCAACATTCTATATAGAAGGGACTTAGTCTGCCTGCGCGGATTTTCGATAGCATTACCGGGGTAACAAGAATCTATTTATCGAACTCCAACTTCTCGAGCAGCGGGGTGGTGGAGAGGGCGGCGGCAGTTAACCGGCAGGAGAAGAAACAGGGGCAGATCATGAATCATCAGTGAAGCAGGGTGAGTAGAGGCGACGTCTTGCCGCCCGAGCGGAGTTACTTAATCGATGTCCAGCCGGGATAATGTTTATCATTCGCGTCTGCACACCTCGATGTTGATCCTTTTTATATGGACGCTGACGTGGTCGCCGATCGTGTCGACCGCCGCTCCCGCAATCAGGATGCAGCCGGGACCCGGCAGCTTCTTGTTCGTGGACGAGAAAGGCGACCCGTCGAAGCGGATTACCGTCTACACGTATTTCCCCAAAGGCCTCGACCCGAGCGCGGCGCGGATGGTGTTTGTTATGCACGGCAGCCGCGAGAACGCCACAGGCTATCGGGACACCTGGGTCGAGCATGCCGCCAGGTACGGATTCATCGTGGTCGCCCCTCTGTTCGATCCCGAACAATGGGGCCGCGGCGGGTATTCCTACGCGAGCGTCATCGCCAGGGACGGCAAGCTTCAGGACCCATCGCTATGGTCGTTCAATGTCGTCGAACATCTCTTCGACGCCATCAAGAGCGCGACCGGCAACAAAAGTTCCAGCTACTTCATCTATGGCCATTCCGAAGGGGGGCAGTTCGTGCACAGACTCGTGCTCTTCTTGCCCAATGCCCGCTATGCCAAGGCGGTGGCCGCCAATCCAGGGTGGTACACGATGCCGAGGTTCGATATCAAGTTCCCTTACGGGCTTGACGGATCACCTGCCACCAAAGCGACGCTGAAGAAGAGCCTCGCGCGCGATTTTGTTGTCATGCTCGGCGACCGAGACACGGATCTCAACCACCCCGACCTTCGCAAAACGGCGAAAGCCATGGCCCAAGGGGTCCACCGCTTCGAGCGCGGCCAGACGTACTTCAAGGAAGCCAGGAGCCGCGCCACGGAACTGCAGTGCCCGTTCGGCTGGCAAATCCAGGTCGTGCCAGGCGCGGCGCACCAGAACGGAAAAATGTCCCGGCCCGCGGCAGCGGTTCTGATGGGGCGGTGAGTCATCGGCACGTGGCGATTTTGCCGAGCTAATCACGGATGGCGGGCGGTCTCACGAGATAGGAGGCGGAGTGAAAAAGGGACATTGTGCATTTAAGCTAACCCGGCGCTCCAACGGACGCGCCGGTGCGGGCGCGCCGGTAAGCTTGGTGGTCGGGCGGACGAGTGCTGGTCATTGGGCCACCGCAGAGGGAACCGCAAAGGGAGTGTTTGTTCTGCCTATGCTTGCAGGTCCGCACGAAGATCCAGGCGGATATCGGGAAAATTGCCGCGGTGCGAAGCAGGCGGCCCGGCATCGGATCTTGCGGCCGGCAATGGCCGGCGCGCTTTGCTTGCTCGCTCCCGTGCTCGTTGACTGCGCGCTCGCGGCTAAGGGGGATAAGAAACTCGACACTTCGCTGCGCGAAGCGGTGCACAGCGTGCCCGTCGTCGCGGCGGGAGCAAGCATCGTGGTCACCAGCTTTCGGCCGCGCGGCAATGGACCGTTCCCGTGGATTGTCCTGAGCCATGGCACCAGGCCCACGCCGGAGGCCAACCGCGCCCTAGGCCGCTACCGGCCTCTGTACCCCGTGCGCGAGTGGGTGCGCCGCGGGTATGCGGTGTTTGTGCCCGTGCGGCGCGGCTATGGTGCGAGCGGCGGTGAAAAGTTCGCCGATTCGTATGGCAGTTGCAGGCATCCGGATTTTCGTCGCGCCGGTGAAGGCGCGGCGCTGGATCTGCTCGCCACCGTCGAATGGGCAAAGGCACAGCGCGACGTGGATTCGAAGCGCTGGCTGCTCGTCGGCCAGAGCGCCGGCGGATTCGCCTCGATCTATACCGCCTCAAAGCGTCCCGCTGGACTGGTCACCGTGCTCGCGTTCTCGCCCGGTCGAGGCGCCGGCCATGCTAAACAGCGCCGGGGCGAGCCCTGTGCGTCGGATCGCATGGCTGAGCTGTTCGCGTCGATCGCGCCCCAGATCGCCGTTCCGGTGCTGTGGTTTTATGCTGAGAACGACGAACTCCTCGGCCCGCGAGTGCAGAAGCTCTGGTTCGAAAGCTTCCGCTCGGCCGGCGGCCGTGGGGAACTGGTCGTGGCGCCGCCGTTTCCCGAGGCCCGCGGCCACGGGGTGTTTCCATCATCTTCGGGCATACCGATCTGGACGGCCGCGGTCAGTAAGTTTTTCGATTCGCAGGGGCTGGCCCTGCCCTTCTAAGATCAGTCGATCTGCTGGCAGACTGGCTATGACATCGGAACGGTTCAAGAGCTATTGCGACATAAGGAGGTGACGACCACGATGGTCTGTTACCCACGTGCTCAATCGGAGGTGGAGGTGTTCTTGGTCCGGCTGATTCGGTGGTCACATGGATGTGGGTTCCATGCACGTATATTGAGATTATGTTGGTCAGTTTTTGTCCGCAACCAGCCTAACTCCTATGAGGCGCTGCACCGGACCGCTCGCTCCGCTCGCGGCCGGTGGGCTTGAACGGTTAGGCACCACACGATAACGCGAAGAAAACAGATGAAGTGGGAGAACCTTAACCTTCACTTGGAGAACCTTCTACCCGGTCTCGTCACGCTGCCGCTCTTGCTCCGGCTTTTTGGACACTCCTTACAGGTGAGCGAGTTTGACTCATCAAGCTGGCTTATCTCGTCGGAGCTTGTCAGGGTAGGTATTGCGATTGCCGCTTCGTATCTGATTGGCATCGTCGCGGTCATTGTGAGCCGAATCGTCATCGACTTCGCATCGGGGCTCCTTCCACGCCCTTTATCCCTGTGCTTTTCGAGGAGGCGGCCGCCTGGTCCATGGAGAGAAATGAGTACGCAGTTTAACACGGCCGTGGGCGCTGCGTTGGCGAATGCTCCAGAAGCGATCAAGAATGAGGTGTTGAAGAGGCGGGAACGAAGTAGACTGCTTCGTACGTGCTTCGTTCCAGTAGTCTTAGCTGTCTGGATATTGACCGAGGGTCAAGAAAAGTGGGTTCGCCTTGCGCTCGAATTTGCTTCGTTTGTTATCATAGTGGTGCTTTACGCGTATACGGAGGTGATGATCTAAAGATCTTCTTCGCCTGAGCCCTTTTGTATTCACGCCCGATGCGCTCAGCCATGAGCCGTGGAGGTTGGACCTAACCACACGCCTTTTTTCCCCGGAGGTTTGATAGCGGATCTGGAGGAGTTGCTCGGCAAAAAAGTCCAGGTTGTCACGCAAGAGGGCTTGCACTGGTATATCCGAGAACGGGTATTGAAGGAGGCTGTACCTCTGTGAAGGACGACCGGCTTTACCTGATTCACGTCCGCGAGCGCATCGAGCAATACACGCTAGGTGGAAAAAACGCTTTTTTTACCGATATTAAGACCCAGGATGCAGTGCTCCGCGTGCTCCAGACTTTAGCCGAGTCTACCCAGCGGATCTCGGACGCTCTGAAAGCCAGGCATCCGGAAGTGGACTGGCGTAGCATCTCCGCCTTTCGAAACGTCATAGTCCATGGCTTCCATCGACCTCAAACGAATCTGGGACATCATTGAGAGCGATCTTCCTGATCCCAAGGTCAAGATTGAAGCGATCTCGCGTGAGTTGGAGAAGCGTCCTTGACAGCACCTCTGATTGTCGGCGGAACCGGGCTTCTCACCGCCAACGAGCGCCGCGTCGCCGAAGACTGCCCTGCCTGCCGCGCGGTGCACGGCGCGGGCAGGCGCGACTGTTACTGGCTTTACGTCGTCACGAATTGCAAATCGACGCCCGGGCTTCAGGAGCCCATCAAAGACCCCGCTCGCTTCCCGTGGCATGAGGTTAAGAAGGTAGAATACTACTACCTTTCGGTGGATGCTCTGATACAGCCAAAGCAGGTAAGGGACAAGCCGGAACCATACGGCAAGCTAACAACATGATGACGCTTCGGCAGTTTTCCTCTAAACCAGCCGCCATTCCGGCCACGACCTCCTGGTACCTCGCCGACCTCGGCGAAGCCCGTGGCAAGCAGCAGCTTTTCACCAAGCAGTCGCCGCAGAGACTTAAGGTGCTGCGGGAGCATGCCCTGATTGAAAGCGCCGTTTCTTCTAACCGCATCGAAGGGGTCACAGTGGATCAGGCCCGGATAGCGACGGTCATCTTCGGCAAGTCGCTCTTGCGGGATCGTGATGAGGAGGAGGTGCGGGGTTACCATGACGCTCTCAAGCTCATTCATGAGCAAGGCGCGAAACTTCAGGTTTCGGAGGAAACCGTCAAGAGGCTGCATCGATTAACCCGCGGTGATATCTGGGATGCTGGAAAATACAAGGAGAAAGACAGCGATATCATCGAGAGATGTCCGGATGGTCGCGAGCGCTTGCGCTTTAAGGCTGTCTCGGCAGCTCAGACCGAAGCGCATATGCGCGCCTTTGTTTGCTTGCGTCGAATGCTTGCTTCAAACGAAGAGCTGGCGCGCAAGCTTGCTGCCCTGGAAAAGAAATACGACGCTCAATTTAAAGTCGTCTTCGATGCGATTCGGGAACTCATGGCGCCGCCTTCGCCGAAGCGAAGGCGAATCGGTTTTCTGGTAAGCGAGACGGCGGCGAAATACGGCCATTGAAGTTACAATGTGGATCATTTGAGACGGCGTGATGTCGGCCCCGATGAATGGAATCGGCTTCAGTCTGACGGCGCCAACTTGAGGTCGCAATTTGCGATCTCAAGTTGGGCTGGGCGGCGGTATCGACCTTACGAAGGGGAGAATGGGGTCAGGTCAAATGTCCTGCTCGGCGACACAAGGTCGTTCTCGATGCTTGGTGGGAGCCGGCGAGCCGCACCTGCGTTGCTCCGACTGGGCCCTCTCTGATAAGACGCGGAGACGTTGAGTTGACATCGGGGTTAATTTTAGGCGATGACCACCTCCTGGATCCGAGAGCGGACAGGTTGAAGTCTCTTAATCTTTACGTATACAACCGGTTGTCCTTTTTTGGCTTCCCGCTTTGCCTCTGCTCGACTCCATTGGTTAAATTCTTCATCCCCTTGCAAGCAACAGAGCCACAGCGCCTGATCGGGAATGCGCTCGGCGACCTCGGGATGCTCCCGGACGTAACGATCAAACTCCGTGACTAGATCGGCATTCTTCTGTTCAAACCCAGCTGGACCATGAAAGTGATTACTGCTCATCACAATTCCCTGCCCCAGATAGCTAAAATGGGACTGCACGTCCAGTTTTCGACGGCTGATCAAATCTTGACAAATGTGATTCGATCCCATACGTGGATGATACGCATCGAGGCGTATGAAGGTATTTCTTGAGAATTGTCTATGAACGTCTCCGGATGGAAAATCACGGCGGCAACTGGAGGGAAGGAGGAGTCTTGAGGAGTTTCTTTGCAAGAAAAGCTTTTTCGGTTCGCTCAGTAACCATCGTGGTTCTGGCTGCGTTATCGATGGGCGCGGCAGGGCCGACTGGGCCAACGAAGCACGTTGTCGGATACACGTCGATTAGTTTTGCTCGAGCGCCGGTGTGGATCGCCGGCGACCTGCGTATTTATGAAAAGAATGGCATCAATGCGGAGACCGTATTTCTAAGAGGGGGAATAGTCGGAACACAGGCGCTAATCAGTGGAAGCGCCAGCTTCCTCGCTTCCAGCGGATCATCTGCCGTAGAAGCGATTCTATCAGGCGCGGATCTCGTAATCCTGGCGGGGTACTCTAATCTCCTTGATCAGATCCTTGTAACCAAGAGAGAAATGAAAAGTGCGGCTCAACTGAAGGGCGCCAGGGTTGCGTTGAACAGCCTGGCTGGAGGATCGCTTTTGGCGGTCCGGATTACTTTGAGCGCTCTCGGCCTGGATCCCGATAGAGACGTGACGTATATCGCTCTGGGAGATCCGGCGAGCAGATTGACTGCTCTTAAAGCGGGCATCGTGGACGCCACGGTCCTTACAACACCGTTTAATTCGATTGCTAAAAAGGCCGGTTTTAACGTTTTTGACGACATCCCGGCTCTAAAAAACATCGACTACCCCGCAGATTCGATCATCGCCAGTGGAGACTTTGTTGCTCGCGAACCCGCACTGGCGGAGCGAATGATTAAATCCATCGGCGAAGCTGTCCAATTTTATCGGAGTAACAAAACACGAAGTTTAGCCATCGTGACAAAATACCTGAGGGGGGTAAGTCCGGAAGATTTAGAAGATGCTTACGTCCGGTATTTGAGCGGGTTTCGAGATAAGCCTGTTCCTAGCATCAAAGGCATTCAGACGGTGTTGCAATGGTCAAAACACCCCAAGGCGAAGACCGCCGATCCGACGCGGTTCGTCCCACGTCAATCCGTGAAGTAAACGCCAGAGTGGGTTTGTGCTCGACCAAATCAAAAAAGGAGTGAAACATGGATGAACAATTGTTTTTACGAGATATTTTAGACCTGCCAGCTCGGTCGGAAAAGCCACGAAAGGTGGGCAGAACCATATGCGGCATAAGCCTCGGGCGGGGGCGCGAGAGTATTGAACACGTCGCGCGTTACGTCGATCAGGTCAAGCTCTATATTCATAATACGCTCATGCCTGCTCGTCTTATTGAAGAGTCTATTAAGACGTATCGAAGCATGAATATAGACGTTCAGATGGGTGGAGTATTCTTCGAGCTTGCCGCTTTGCAGGGCAGGCTTCCGCAGATGGTGCAGCGCGCGAAGGCTATAGGCGTCAACGTTGTCGAAGTCGAAAACCACCTCGGCGCCTTCTCGTTGCAGGACCTAAAAGATGAGATCCATAGAATCAAGGGCGAGGGGTTTCAGGTTGTGGGAGAAGTCGGAGCGAAGTGGACTGAGGATGATGAGACTCGAATTTCCCAGGGACTCTGTGATCCGGGAAAAGTGATCGTGGCTATGGAACAGTTGCTGGAGGCCGGAGCTGATGAGGTGGTTTGGGACGCCTATCCTCTGCGAGCGCTAATTGGAAATCAGCTTGAGAACGAGGCGGGCCAGGAACAGATCCGGCAGGTGACTAAGGCGATAGGGCAGGAGCATATGGTGTTTGAAATCTCGAACGCCCGCGGCAGAGGTAAAAGCATGCAGCGTGCATGGCTGGTTCATGAGTTTGGACCCGACGTGAACATCGGCAACGCCCATCCAGGCGACGTCAGCGAGCTCGAGACGATTCGGCGGGGTATCTATTACGATCCGGCGTGGCCCTATATTCGCTGGCTAAAAAACAATCGACCTGCAGAAGACTGGTGGAAAATCGAGATGCCGGACTATGATATCGACATCGAGCCGCGACCTGTCTGGAAATATTCCGGTGAGGAGCAACTAAAGAGGCCCGATGACGCAGTGCCCAAGCGCCGTGCTCAGCGGAAGTCAGAGTTCAAGGGTATAAAGTGAGATAGAGCCCGCTGCGCGACGTACCGATCTGGGGGCATGAGGGTTGTCACGAACGAGAGCTTTGAGACGATCCGTCGAGCTTGAAAAGCACTTTTGAAATGCTATTGTCCTATCGCATCACTGGTGCGCGCACTGGCCGCGTACAGCGACCGCGATGATTCACGGACATCAGTAATCGGGAGGACTGTATGATCTCACGCTCTTCAGCCCTGCATAGCCTTCTGCTTGGCGCAATCCCCGTTACTCTGCTGTTGTCAGTACTGGCGCTTGCGCAGCAGCCGCAAGACCAGCCGCCGGGCCAGCCTGCGTCCCCTGCCGAATCCCAGCCGCCCCCGGCGCCTCGCGGCCCGAAGCCGGCGCCGAGCATGCAGCCGCAACCCAGCGTAGTTCCCGGGCGTCCTGACATTCCCAACGCCGAAGTGGCAAAAAAATTACGGAGCGTCCGGCCGCCGCCGTTTCCGGCACCGCCGGACAAGCTGCCGCTCGCGCAGCTCAAAGCGCCCAAAGGCTTTAAGATAGACCTCTATGCCAGCGGTATTTCCAATGCCCGCTCGCTCCGGCTCGGCGACAAGGGGACCGTCTTCGTCAGCAACCGCCAGCTCGACAAGGTCTATGCCATTGTCGACCGCGACGGTAAACGCGAGGCAAAGGTCATCGCGTCGGGTATGGATCGGCCGAACGGGCTCGCGTTCCAGAACGGCACGCTTTACATTGCCGAAGGTACCAAAATCTCGAAGATCGAAAAAATCGAGGAGAACCTTGGCAATCCTCCCCAGCCTGTCGTCATTTATGACGATCTCCCGAATCATCAGTCGCACGGATGGAAGTTCATGGCCATCGGCCCGGACAACAAGCTTTATTTCAACGTGGGTGCCCCGTGCAATATCTGCATCCCGCCCGAGGAGAACGCGCAGATCCGGCGCATCAATCTTGACGGCAGTGGGGTGGAGGTCGTCGCGCGAGGCGTTCGCCAATCGGTTGGGTTCGACTGGCATCCTGTCACGAAGGAGCTCTACTTTACCGACAATGGGCGGGACTGGCTGTCGGAGGACCTACCCGAAGACGAGCTCAACCGCGTCACCAAGTTGGGCCAGCATTTTGGGTTCCCGTACTGCCACCAGGGTAACTTCACGGACCGCGAGGTGGGCTGGGGCCGATCGTGCGATGAGTTCGTCAAGCCGGTCGCGTTGCTCGGTCCGCACAGCGCCGCGCTGGGCATGCGCTTCTATACGGGTCGCATGTTTCCCCCCGCGTACCGCCATGCCATCTTCATCGCACGGCACGGATCCTGGAACCGGACAAAGAAGATCGGCGGCGATGTGGTGGTCGCGAAGCTGAATAAAGACGGTACGGTAAAGTCGATCGAGCCGTTCCTCAGCGGCTTCCTGCAGAACAATCAGTATTCCGGACGGCCGGTCGACGTGCAACTCATGAAGGACGGCTCGCTTTTGGTGTCGGACGATTACGCGGGCGCGGTCTACCGCATCACCTACGGCACGGAGCGCGCCACCAAACGTTGAGCAGGCATCGTTTGAGACGGGGGCCTGCTCTTCTCCACCGCTGACGGCTCTGCGTATCTTTGGACTGACGGGAACGGGGCCGGCCTGGCAGTTGCCTACTGCTAAGAAACCCGTTCGCCCTTATGCGAACGGGCTCAGTGCGAACGGAATCAGACTTCGACGATTGACAAAATTTCCGTCACCCTGATCTCCCGACCAAGCGGCGCGCATTGAGCTGCGAAATTGTCGAAGCATCGAAGTCCTTTATTCAACAGCTTGCTGGCGGTGTTCATATTACTGGGCCGGGCTTTCCGGCTCGGAGCGAAAAGCCGTTTGACAAGAGACCGCCCGCTGTGCTTTGATCGCGCCGAGCGTGACTTTATGATCGGCATTTCCCAACTAGCAGCCCTTGTGTCAATCTGGTACGTTGTAAGTGCCACGCCCGGCCTAATGCAATTGCTCGGGTATGCCGCGGGATTCTTCTTCGCTTCCTGGGCTCTTGATAATCTCTGGGACGGCCTTCCGCCTGAAGACGTGGGCTAGAGGGTCTAAATCTGCCGAAGAAATGTAGGGGCGCAATTCATTGCGCCCTGGGCGTGATGAATCACGCCCCTACATCCCCGCGTCAGGACACAGACTCCTTAATTGCCCCGACTCCCATCTCCACAAGCCAATTTGACAGGAAGGACGTATACTCGCGTTGCCAGCGCTCTTCCGAAAGGCCGTGGTCTGCGCCCTCGATCAGACGAGATGTAATCGAGCGAGCCTGGGCGAAGGCCGCGAGGTAGCTCGCGATTATCACGTGGGGCACGGTGTCGTCATGCTCGGGCTCGATGATGAGCACGTGGCCTCGAAATGCCGCGCACGCGCGGAGCGCCCGGTTTTCCTCCGCACCGGCGGTGCGCCGCCGGTACAAGGGGAAATCAGGGTCGTCGTGGAGTCGCCGCTTCGGCAACTCCCAGCCTGCATCCTTATATAGAGCCGGCGCGCACAGCGCCAGCCAGCGCACAGGCCGCAACGACGTCAGAATTGCGGCCAGGTGCGCGCCGTAACTGCTCCCGACCACAGCGATGGCCGATCCGTCCACGCCGGGCCGGCGGGCAAGCAGATCGTAGGCGGCAATCAAATCTTGCAGATTGGCCTCGCGCGAGACTGTCTCGCGCTGTGCGTCCGTACGTGCATGACCGCGAAGGTCGAATACCAGAGATACGCAAGCCAGCTCAGCGACCTCTCGCGCCCGCGTCAGGTACTGTTGCCGGTTGCCCCCCCAGCCGTGCACGAAAAGGACCCCCGGCAATGCCGTCGCCGGAGCCACGAGCGTGCCGGCGATGTGCTGGTCATCTACGGCGATCTCCACATGCTCATCGCGGGTTTCCATAAGGCTCAACGACTGTGAACTTTGTGATCAGGCCGACGCGAATCCACCCACCTTGCCGCACGCGTTTTTTGCTTCTATTCTGACCTGTTTGCGCCGAACATCGGACTCGCCCCTGAGCAGGAGCGCCGTTCGGAGAAGGGAATGCTCTTCTTTTCGGAAGCGGAAGGCAGAAAACACTCTCCGTGAGCCAATGCGCGCAAAGTTCGTCGGACTATCGCGCTTCCGCGCTTGCCATCTGGTCGGCGCTGGTTGCTGTGTATCTGATCTGGGGCTCTACGTATCTCGCAATCCGCTACGCGGTCGAAACCACTCCGCCGTTTTTGATGGCCGCCGTTCGCTTCATGATCTCCGGAGGATTCTTGTATGCGGCGCGTCGCACCCGCGGCGATCCCCCGCCCACGGCCGCGGAATGGCGCAGTGCGGCCTTGATCGGAGCGCTTCTTCTGGTCGGCGGCAACGGTGGAGTTGTCTGGGCCGAGCAGTTCGTGTCATCCGCTCTCGCCGCGCTGTTGGTCGCGACGGTTCCCCTCTGGATGATCGTGCTCGATGCGTGTCATCGTCGCGGCCAGTGGCCGGATCCCAGGACAGCGATCGGCATTCTCATCGGCTTTTCCGGCGCGGCGTTGCTTATCGGCTCATCTGGGGGCGGCCCCCAGGCGATGGACCTTCATGGCGCGGCGGCGTTGTTACTTGCGTCCATTTCGTGGGCGACCGGCTCTCTCTACGGGAGACGAGCCAGACTTTCGGCCTCTCAATTGCTCGGGACCGGAATGGAGATGCTCTCCGGCGGAGTGGCGCTCTTTGTCATCGCTTGCGCCGTTGGAGAGTGGGACGGATTGGATGTGGGCGCCGTTTCACGACGCTCTGCGCTCGCTCTCGCATATCTGACGGTGATCGGCTCGAGCGCTTTTGTTGCCTATGTTTGGCTGCTGCGCGTCGCACCGACGCCGCTCGTCGCAACCTATGCTTACGTGAACCCGCTCGTGGCCATGTTGCTCGGTTATTTCCTGGCGGAGGAGCCGATGACTATGCGTACTTTGATCGCCGCCGGGCTGATCATCGGCTCGGTGGCTTTGGTGAGCGCGCCCCGGCGCGGGGTTTAAAAAAGGCGACATTCCTCGCTCAGATGACGATACTTCCAGGTAGAGTGGTGGTATACTCCGACGATCCCCGTCGTGCAAAACCATCGCGGAGGTACGATCATGCGCTGTTGTACTGTGCTGCTGGCTTGCGGTTGGCTCCTTTTTTATCCGCCTTTTCCTCCAGGTCAGTTCGAGAACTGGGACGGCAAGAGGCCTCTGACCGAGTGGCACCATAGCGGATCATTCGACACGGCTGCCGAATGCGAGCAAAGCAAAACAAAGGAAGTAAGCCGAATGGGCGCCGCGGTTTCGGCAGTTGAGGACCCGCAGAAACAGCAACTATTGAACGCCGTCGCTTACTACCAGGCAGGGCGTTGTGTGCCGTCAGATGCGCTCGGTTTTAAAATGAAGTAGCTTTGTGGACGCTCCAGAGGCCAGCAAAGGCGGGAGAGGATAGACATTGGCCCCGGAGGAAAGAGGCAATACTTTGATCAGTTACCGGTATCTTCTCGGGCCGGTAACCCAGACCAAGATTACCGACGTCACAGCAAGTAAAATGGCAATCCAGAAGCCATGGGTGTATGTTCCGGAAAGATCGTGGAGGTAGCCGCCCAGCCATGGCCCCAGCCCGGCGCCGGCCCCGATGAAAAGCGCGAACACGCCAAGAATCGCTCCGAACTCTTTGCCGTGAAACAGATCGGCGGCGATCGTCGGATAGAGGGATTGGCGCGATGCAAAGCCAAACGCAAAGAGAGGGGCGAATGCATAAAGCATCCAGGTTTGCGAAGTATCCTTCAAACTTAAAAGGATGCCGATCGCGAAGATCATGGCGGCCGAACCGAAGGTGTAGGTCCACTCTCTGCCGAGACGATCCGAGGTTGTGCCCAGAAAGATCATGCTCGGCGCGGTGAAAAAACCTGTCAACCCGAGAGCGAACGCCGCGACATCCTTGGAAAAGCCAGCCTCCGATACGGCAGCGACCTGATGGATAAGGATCATGTGGAGGGGGATGGCGCCCGTCAGCACCGCCAAAGCGAAGGTCCAAAAACGGAACGTTCGAAGAGCATCGCGCAATGTCCACTGATGAGCTTGTGCCGGTCCGCGTGTTCCTGGTTGGTGCGGTGCGGGTGATCTGCCAAAATCGGGCGCGAGCCCGAGTTCTTGCGGGGAGCGTCGCTGAAAAAAGAGGTTCAGGGGTGCAATGAGAAAACATAGGAGCGTTGCCAATGCGAGATACGCCTGGCGCCAACCGAACGTCGAAACAAGCCATTGCGTAAACGGAACAATGACGAATATTCCGGCGCCAATACCCGACGCCGTGATGCCCATAGCCATTCCTCTCATACGAACAAACCAGTTGGAGATAAAAGCGGCCTGCGCGGTCATGGGCATGGCCGCAAAGCCGAGGCCCACGAGAAAGCCCATTCCCAGATAAAATTGAACGACGTTTTGAGTGAAACTGCTGACCACGAAGCCGGAAGCCATAATAATCGCGCCGGAAGAGAGTACGATCCGAGGTCCAAAACGGTCAAGGAGCATTCCAATGACAGGAGCTGCGGTTGTCCATGCCACGGAGCCCAATATCAGCGCGCCCGAAACCAGGCTCCGGCTCCAGTGAAACTCGTCAATGATAGCGAGAAGAAAGACGGCGAATGCGCTGCGGCAGCCGAACGCCGCGCCCACGGTAATGAACGCGATGCCGAGGACAACCCAAGGATAAAATCGCTGCAAGATACGATGTTGCGCTTCTGGCAATGGTAAAAACCGACCCCTCACCCTTACCCTCTCCCCAAGGGGGCGAGGGAACTACACGCTACTTGGTTTGTCCCTTTCTTTCCTCTCCCTTGACAGGGAGAGGATAAAGGTGAGGGTTTCTCTTCGGCTTGCTTTTGGCCATCAAGCTCAACGGCCAGCTTTTGCTCAATACAGCAAAAGTCCACAATGTAGGGACCGATTGGATGCTGGCGGCGGAACTTTGCTCCATTAATCTGCCGGGCGCGCAGAGACGTCCGTAACTTACGTTCTGCATCGGTTTGCTCACGTCGAAGGCGCCTCGCGTGGTGGCGAAGCGTGGACGGCTTCTCTTTCAAAAGTCTGTCCTCAGTCATAGCCCCTCGCCACAATGTGACGGCTCCGTGCCGTGCAACGGAGACTACTACTTGCGTCGTCGGAGGAATTAGCGTTGATAACCGAAATTGCGCCGGAAGGCAATCCTACGGTGTATCGGTCGAGAGATCTCCTTCAGGAGAGGACCGGTGCCCAGTCAGATGGTATGATGCCGCCGTTGATCTTTGATGAATTCGAATATCGCGTCGGCGGCGGCCGTGGCGGTCGTTGTCGCCGTGTCGATTGTTACGCCGGGATTGTTCGGTGGCTCCATCTGATGAAAGATGATGTGGACGGCTCTTTCGGAGATATTGGCTTGCCGTTCCCTATTGCGCTTTAGAGCGATTTCTAAGGGACAGTGCAGATACACGGTTATGACCTTCTCACCCTGCGCCAAAGCCCTAATTCGCTGCCGCCACTCTCTCTTATAAAAGGTGGCATCAAAAATAAGGAAATCCTCTTTTTTGCGATCGGGCGCAAGGGCGTTGAACAATTTTGAATAGACCGGCCCTTTCATCTTGTCCGAGCAAAACATCTCAACCTCACCCAGCGCGCCAAGCCGTCTGGCCAATATCTCCGCGATCGTTGTTTTACCTGAGCCGGGAATACCGCAAAAAATGATGATCATCGTGTGCTAAGTAGAGCAACGAATCATCATGAGCGCAAATGGCGAATCCTCACCTTAGTGCTCCTCCGCAAGGGGGGGGAGATAGGATTTCCTCTGCGTTCTGAGAATTACGCGCGATTGCGACACAGTTTCCCAAGGGGGAAGATAAAATAAAGATTCCCGTATGGAGAGGAAAGTTCGGACAGTTAAGACTTGCAACCGCGCTTGAGAAAGACCTTGACAGTGGCACGCGGGACGATATAAGGGTTGATAACGAAACCGTGATTCACTATGCGGAACAGGCCAAACTGATCTTCCGGGCAGTGTTATTGCCGGCCCGGGCGTAAGAAGGGCCTGCATTCGCGAGTCACCAGTAACACGATCCGAAAGGAAGGGAAAGATGCCTTTTGCCGATTTGCGCGAATGGTTGGAAAAGGTGGACCGAATCGGTGAGATACGGACCTTCGAAGACGTTGATCCTGAGCTCGAAATAGGCGCACTTACCGAGCTGAGCGCAGAAGCGAAAGGACCGGCGCTGTTGTTCGATAAAATCAAAGGTTTTCCTCCCGGATTCCGCGTCGTTTCCAATCTGTTCCGGGGCAACAAGAGATTGCTCGCGACTTTGGAGATGCCGATTGATTTGAATCGGCGCCAGGCTTTGAGACGGTGGATGGAGGTCATTTCAAATTTCAAACCGGTTCCTCCCGTGGAGGTCAAGTCGGGACCGGTGCTGCAACACACCATGACCGGTGGTGAGGTCGATATTTCCGTTTTTCCGGCGCCCCGCTGGCACGAATTGGACGGCGGCAATTACATAGGGACGGGGGATCTGGTTATCGTGAGAGATCCGGATACGGGATGGATCAACCTCGGCTCCTATCGGATTATGAATCACGACCGAAACACCGGCGGGATTTTTATCCAGACCATGCGGCACGGGTACGCCATCGCCAAAAAGTATTGGAAAAAAGGCCAGGCCTGCCCGGTGGCGGTTTCTTTAGGTAACGATCCTATGCTTCTGCTGGCGGCAGGGGACACGGTGGCGAGAACCGCTGAAAAAATCTGCGAATATGATTTTGCGGGTTACGTGCGCGGCCAACCCGTTGAAGTCGTCGCTGGAAAACTTACGGGCTTTCCCATACCCGCAACTGCCGAGGTCGTCCTGGAGGGTGACATTCCTTCTCCAGAAGAGGAGCTTAGACCCGAAGGACCGTTTGGGGAATATCTGGGTTACTATGCCCACGGAAGGTTGCCTGAGCTTGTGTTAAGGGTGAAAGGAGTCAGCTACCGGGATAATCCCATCTTAATCGGCAAGCCGCCCCTAAAACCGACGTTTGGAGGCCGCACATCCTTGCCTCTGAGCCTGGCGAATCTGTGGAACCGGCTGGAGCGGAAGGGAATCACCGGCATACAGGACATGCGCACGATCTCGGGCGCGAGCGCTCTCGTTATAGCCCTGCATCAAGAGAAAGAAGGGCACGTGGAAAGCTTGATCCAAGCTCTCGGGGAGCTGCAAAACATTCATCGCCTGACGGTTATCGTCGATGACGACATCAACCTGGACGATCCGCGGGACGTCATTTGGGCGATAGGAACCCGGTCTGAAATTAAGACGGGAACCCATTTCTTTATCGGCGTCTCGGGCGATCAGTTGGATCCCATGATGCCTCCGGATGTCCGTGAAGAAAAGGGCATCTTTGAATTCACCAGGAGCGTCATCAATGCATGTCGTCCGTATCGGCGGCTACACGATTTCCCTCCAGTCTGTGTTTTCGGCGACGCCTGGCGAAAAAAAATCAACGACAAATGGGGAACCGGTCTGTTCTCTCCGGGCGGCTCTTAGCGAGCGCCTCTGATGTTCATGCTTCGTCGCGGTTAATCCGCCGGTAAATCAGAGGTCAGATATCAGAGGTCGGAAGTCAGCTTTATGCGCTTTGGTGTAGGACTCTTTCCAACGGGCTTGGCCGAGGAGACGATCGGATGGGCTCGGACAGCCGATGAATTAGGGTACGATTCCGTCTGGGTCGGCGATTCGCAGGTTATCTGGCGGGAGCTGTATGTCCTTCTCGGGGCGATTGCGGTCACGACTTCCAGAGTCAAGCTGGGGCCTTGTGTGACGAATCCATTCACCCGCCATCTGACGGTTACGGCCGGCGCCATGGCTACTTTGCACGATCTTTCTAGAAAAAGAGCGCTCCTCGGACTCGGCGCGGGTGACAGCGCGCTAAAAAATCTGGGAAAGAAGCGCGCCACTCTTCTGTCGCTTGAAAACGCGATTCAGACCTTGAGAGGGTTGATGCGCGGTGAGAAATTGACCCTCGACAACTACCCTGTTCGACTAGAAGGGCTTTCCGGCGTAGAGGTGCCGATCTATCTCGCCGCAGGTTCGCCAAAAATGCAGGAACTGGCGGGTCGCGTCGCGGACGGCGTGGTTCTGGGATACTGGCCTGAGATGGGAAAGGGACTTGCTCGCGTGATGGAGGGCGAGACCAAGGCCGGCCGGTCACGGGGAGAGGTGGATGTTGTCCTGTGGACTCCATGTTCGATCTCCGCGGATCCGGCAGAGGCCTTTGAAGCCGTAAAGCCTCAAGTTGCTCGGAGACTTCTCTCGGCGGCCGAGCGCGGGACTCTTTCTGAGGAAGAGCTGGCCATGACTGAGCCGTTGCGAAAGGCGTACGACTTTCGCCATCACATGGGACCCGAGCACTCTTCGCTTGTCCCTGACCGGCTTGTCGCCCGATACGCGATTGCCGGGACGCCGGAACAGGCGCGAGCGAAGGTTGAGGCAATTCTCTCGGTTTCCGGAATTGACGAAATCGCGATCATTCCCTGGGGAAAAAACCGGCAGGCGGTGATTAACGCATTCGCCAAAGAAGTCATCAAGCCTCTGCGGATTCCAAGCCGAACCTGAGGGAGAAATTACATGAACAATGCAGCGGTACTAGTTCTAATGCAGCGCCCCCTCACCCTGGCCC
>JACQUW010000242.1 GCA_016210115.1 Deltaproteobacteria bacterium
ATCTTCACGCCTCTCGGACTCGCATTTACGATATCGCTATTCGCATCTCTGGTCGTTTCCGTGACACTGACTCCTGTGCTTTGCTCTTTTCTCTTAGGCAGAGGCAGGCATCGGCAGGAAGGGCAAAAAGAGGAGGAAAGCTTCACGGTTCGCAAGATGAAAGCGGGATACGAGAAGGTCCTTATGCCGTCGCTACGCCATCCGGGCTGGCTCCTGGGAATTGCTCTCGTTCTTTTTATCCTCAGCATCGCCATGATTCCGTTTATGGGAACCTCTTTTCTCCCGGAATTTCACGAGGGAAATTTTATTCTCGCCGTGCAGAGTCTCCCCGGAACTTCCCTCGATGAGTCAATGCGGCTTGGCTATCTCATCACGCAAAAGTTGAGAAAGTACCCCGAGGTGGTCTCAGTTTCGCAGCGCGCCGGGCGTGCCGAACTCGACGAGGATGCCATGCCGCCCAATTTTATGGAGATGGACATTCAGCTGCGCTACGGAAAGCGCGATCCGGAGGAGCTTATCCACGCGATCCGAGAAGATCTCGAAAAAATCCCGGGAGTGGGAATCAATCTAGGCCAGTTCATTGCCCACCGTCTCGATGAGGTGCTGTCGGGTATCCGCGCGCAGATCGCCATTAAGATCTATGGGACAGACCTCGATCAGCTTTTGGCCAAAGGGCAGCAGGTGGAGCAAATCATGGCAGAGATCAAGGGGGTTACCGATCTTCAGCTAGAGCAGCAGATCCGGGTTCCCGAAGTCCGGATCAACGTAAATCGAGAACATGCCGCGCGGCACGGACTTAATGCTGGAGATGTACTGGAAGTCGCTCAGATTGCGTTTAATGGAGAGCACGTTTCGAAAGTCATTGAAGGACAGAAGAGCTTCGACCTGTTTGTCTGGTTTGATGAGGCCTCTCGGCGAGACACGCAAGCGATGCGGGGAGTGCTCATCGATGGCCATAAGGGCTTCAAAATTCCGCTCAGCCAGGTGGCTGAAGTGGAGTTTGAAAACCGCCCCTACTTTATCAACCGCGAACGGGTACAACGGCGAATTGCGGTTCAAGCCAATGTTGTTGGTCGTGATCTGGGGACTGTCATTGCCGAGGCGCAGGACAAGATTGCGAAGCAAGTTAATCTCCCAGCGGGCTACTTCGTCGAGTACGGTGGACAGTTTGAAAGCCAGCAGGAGGCCACGAGAATCCTTTTGAGCTACGGGGCCATTGCAATCGTGGTCATCTTTCTTCTCCTGTACAAAGCCTTCAATTCCGCCCGCGCCTCTTTCCTGGTCCTGGCCAATCTCCCGCTGGCTTTAATTGGCGGAGTGCTGGCCATTTATTTTACCGGCGGCATCATGAGCATCCCCTCACTGATCGGCCTTATAAGCGTATTTGGAATCGCTGCCCGAAACGGGATTATCCTCGTGACCCATTATCACAACCTCCGCGTGGAGGGGCTTTCCCGAGAGGAAGTCGTGGTGCAGGGATCAAAAGATAGACTCGCCCCCGTTCTTATGACTGCTGCGGCGGCGGCCCTAGGGCTTCTTCCGCTGCTGTTTGGTGACATCGCAGGCAAAGAGTTGGAGCGCCCCATGGCTCACGTCATTCTAGGCGGATTATTCACTTCCACGGTTCTGAACATGCTCATCGTTCCTGTCCTTTATTCAATGTACGGCTGGGAAAAGGAAGAAGTCTTTGTCCGCCAGCTTGCTATCGAAAGAGGAGAGATCCTTGGCGTCACCGAGGAGTAAAACCGCAGATTAAAAAGGAGGATCGCGCCATGAAGATGATATGGGCTGTAGTCCGGTCGGACAAAATCGATCAGATCGCGCGCCAACTCAACAAGGCTGGCGTCAGCGGATGCACCGTGTATCCTGTACGGGGTTACGGTGAGCATTGGCATCTATACGAACCATTGATTCACGGCGGCCACCATAAGCTCGAAGTGATCGTCGAGGACGAACAAGCGGAAAACGTGGTGAAAGAAATTGTTAAAAGCGGCTCCACAGGTCGGGCAGGAGATGGCATGTTGTCGGTTTTCGACCTTCAAAGCGTTGTCTCTTTGAAAACTAAATTTGGCGCTACGGAATCATAGGAAAGATTTCGAAAGTTGAAGAGACCCACAGGATGAAAGCCAGAACTCACCGAGAGTTTTAGTCTAAATAGGAGGAGGATTCTTAATGCTGCTCAGAAAAGTTCTGTTTGCACCGGTTGCCTTCGTCATTGTTTTATCGGGACAGGTTGTTGCGGACCCCGTCTCCAAAGAACATGGACACAAAACGCCCCACGGCGGCATAGTTCAGGAAGCTGAAGGCATGCACGCGGAGTTCCTGATTGACAAGAACGGCCAGCCGAAATTGTACGTGTACGATAAAGCGATGAAGCCGCTGGAGCGCAGTAACCTCGAGGCGAAATTGACGGTTAAAGGACATGGCGGGGCTCAGCACACCCGAGTTCTGAAATTTTTCAAGGATCCCAAGGAGGGACCACTCTTTAAAGGCGAGCAGATACAGGGATTAACCGACTGGGACACCGCAGTTGTGAGCCTGAAACTGAAAGAGCGCTGGACGCATGTCCGTTTTTCTCATCACGCGGGCGGAAAGGGAGGACACTGAACTCACGGTGGGATCACGGGCCCGGGCAGCGTGTTCTCCGGCTCACTGAATCAAACTCGCCTTTTCTTTCGCGCGCGTTCCGGGCCGCATCGACCAAAAACAAAGGATCTGGGTTCCACGCTTGCGCCAAAATGAGTGCGCCCATGAAGCGGGCCACGCATATGACACTAAACCGCCAAAGAGCTTCACCGTTCTGCCGATGTGGAAAGTTGTGGGGTCGTTGTAGTATAGTCGGCCTAACCACCAGAAACAGGAGAAATCACCCATGAGCTTTTGCACCCTTTTGCTGGCTGCTTTCTTAGCCATTGCGCTTGCGCCGGATTCTTTCGCCCAACGTTTCGGAGGGAGCGGGCGAGGTGGCGCCCACGGCCAAGGCCCGGCAACGCGGGGCGGCAGTGATCACGGCGTTTCTGGCGCAAAACCGACCGGCTCTCATCTGAGCCCGGCGCAGCAAGAGAATGCTCACAAG
The DNA here is from genome assembly GCA_016210115.1 of Deltaproteobacteria bacterium. Taxonomy (GTDB): domain Bacteria; phylum Desulfobacterota; class Binatia; order UBA9968; family UBA9968; genus JACQUW01. The sequence goes on from JACQUW010000242.1 coordinate 3,077, forward strand.
CTGCAGTCGGACCTGCAGAGCATTAAGCAGGGATCCCAGGTCACGCAGGAGCAAAAGACCGCGCTTAAAAACGACCTGATGGCGATGGCCAAAGGCGCAACCAAACCCGACCAGGCGCTCGTGCAACAACTCTCTAACGACCTTTCGACCGCCCTTTCCGACGGCAATCTCTCAAAGAAAGAAAAGGCGCAACTCACCAAAGACCTCGAAGCCGTTATGAACAGCGCTAATATCCCGGCCTCGGAGGTTCAGCAAGCCATCACCGATGCCCAGGCGATCCTCATCGCATCGGGCATTACGAAGAACGAAGTTCAAGCTGTGGTGAATGATCTCAAAGCGATAGCGGCTGAAGCGCAAAAGAACCTCCAGAATGCTGCCGCCAATGCGCAGAACACCGGCGCCGCCGCCGATAAGACGTCTGCACTGAAACAGAAAGCGTCAGGTTTGAAAGGGCGCTTCCAGCCGGGTCAGTGATCACTGTTTCCCTGCGACTTCCGGAAGACGAAAAAGATTTTAAGCTCGTACTTTCCATTTCGTTCGAGACCTTTTCCTCGGACAACTTTTTAGTGTAAGAATCAACGTCGCCATTCTTTTACGATTTTGGAAAATCCTAGAGTAAGATTCCCAAATTCTGGAAAGCCTAAATAACCCAATCCTCTCTAACTGCCTGTAATTTCACGGTTCGCGGTCTGGTATACGTCTTGCGTTGCCGGGAATCAAAGGATTGAAATTGTCCTTTGAGTCCACAGGAATGAAACTTGGGCGCGAAAGCGAATACGCCATTATAGGACTGATTACCCTGGCGATGAAACCCCATGGTACGGTCATGCTCTTACGCGACATAGCCGCCTCGGGAGGGGTCTCCCAGAGTTTCCTGGCAAAGATCTTTCAGAAGCTCACCAGGGGAGGGGTTGTTCGTTCTTCCCGTGGAGCAATCCGTGGCTATGCCTTAGCCCGACATCCGCAGGAGATCAAAATAAGAGAAATTCTTTTGGCTATTGAGGGAGCGGATCTCCTGGACCGATGCATTTTCTGGAGTCATAGGTGCGGTGATGCTAACGCCTGCCCCATGCACTTTCGCTGGAAGCAGCTCAAGGACGAGATCATCAGCGAACTGTTGGAAGGAACGACCTTGGCCGACCTCACGAAGGGGAAGGCCGCATGAAGCAGGTCGGTATGCCAATAGAACGACGAATAAAAATCCAAAAAAGTGAGGACAAGAGATGAGGTTAGCTCTTTCATCAATGGGCGCGGCACTTTTGCTGGTTTTCGCCGCTACCGTCATCAAAACGGCTGAACTCAAGCCGCCGCCTGCTTCCCCTAAACTCACCGCTCTGGGGAAGCAAATCTATGGCCGGCAGTGCGCTGCCTGCCACGGTGAAAAAGGGCTCGGCGATGGAGAGGCCGCTTATCTCCTATATCCGAAACCGCGAAACTTCGTCGCCGCGAAATATCGTATGGTATCCACCTGGGATCGTGTTCCAACCGACCAGGATCTGTTCGATACAATCACGCGTGGCATGCCCGGATCGGCGATGCCTTCGTGGGGACATCTGCCGGCAGAGCAGCGCTGGGCGTTGGTCTACTACGTCAAGTCTCTTGCAGAAAAGCCGCTGACGATCAAAGCGCCGAAAAATCCCACTCCTGATGGCAGTCCCGGCGAAGGGATCATCCAGGTCCCAAAAGAACCGCCGTTCGATGCTGCTGCTAAAGCCCGCGTCCTGGAACTTTTCAAAGAAGCCTGCGCTTCCTGCCACGGAGCCACAGGAAAAGGTGACGGCACCGAAAAACAGGTCGACGAGGAGGGCTACCCTACTCGCCCCCGGGATCTCACGGCCGGCGTATATAAAGGGAGCCCTGATCCGATCTCTCTCTACCGACACATTATTGCTGGGATTCCCGGCAGCCCGATGCCCATGAGCGATTGGGCTTACGGCGATGATGCGTGGCATCTTGTCCACTACGTCCGGTCTTTATCCAGCGAAAGGCAGCGCGAGCGCGTGGAGATGAAGAAATTCGAGATCGTGGCGCAGCGCGTCAAAAAACTTCCGGATCATCCCGACGACGGAAGCTGGCGTCTGGCGCCGCGGGTAATCCTTCACTTGATGCCCCTCTGGTGGCGTACTGATCGGCCGGAAGAGATCACCGTGCGCGCCGTTCATGACGGAAAAGAAATAGCGTTCTTGTTGATGTGGACCGACGAGACGCCCGACCACACGGCGATGCGTCCTCAGGATTTTCGCGATGCCGTTGCAGTCGAATTTTCGCTGACAAAAGACCCGCCGTTTTTCGCGATGGGCGAAAAGGGCCGTAACGTCAATATATGGATGTGGAAATCCGAGCGCCAGGCCGACCTCGAACCGGCGTTTCAGGAACTGGAAAAGGTCTACCCAAACATCGGCATCGACTCCTACCCGAACCTCTTGCGCGCGCCGGTCGAGCAGCCCGTGCGCCACGCGCTCACTCTTGATGCGGATAAAACTTTTGTGACGGGCTGGGGAGCGGGAAACATCGTCTCCGACCCGCAGCGGAAGAGCCCCGCTGAAGACTTGACCGCGCAGGGATTCGGCACGCTTCGAGCGCGACCAAAGATCGACCAGAAAGTCGATGCCAGAGGCGTCTACGCTGAGTCCTCCTATCGCGTCATACTCCGGAGAAGCCTCAAGCCCTCCGGGAAGGATGGAGTAGCGCTGACCCCCGGAACTACCGTCCCGGTGGCATTCGCTGTCTGGAACGGAGCCGCCGGAGACCGCGACGGAAAAAAATCGGTAACGATCTGGCAGGATCTGAAAATTGCAAAATAAGCCGTTCCAGTCGTTCAAGCTGTTCAAGTCGTTCAAGAAGTTTTAACGGCTTGAACCATCGGAACGAATTGAACGTTTTGAACAGGAGCGTGAATCATGAGCAACGAGAAGAATATCGATCTGAGCGGTATAACCCGCCGCGACTTTCTACGCTGGCTCGGGATCGGCAGTGGCACGGCAGCGCTCGCCAGCGGATTGCCGCTTCGGCTCCTTGCGGCCGCGCGCCCCGATGAAAACCCGCTCGCCGGATCGGTGGATCGCGGCTGGGAGAAAATCTATCGGGATCAGTACAGGTATGACCGCGCTTTTGATTGGGTCTGCTCTCCCAACGATACGCACGCCTGCCGGGTCCGCGCTTTCGTTCGCAACGGGATCGTCACGCGGCTGGGTAATACCTACGATTACCAAACTTACGCGGATCTTTACGGCAACAAAGCCACCGCCAATTGGAACCCGCGCCAGTGCGCGAAGGGTTATACTTTCCACCGGGTGATCTACGGACCTTACCGGCTGAAGCATCCGATCGTCAGAAAGGGTTGGAAAGCGTGGGCTGAGGCCGGATTCCCTGAGCTTACTCCCGAGAACCGAGCGAAATACATGTTTGACCGCCGCGGTCAGGACGAGTTCATGCAGATTTCCTGGGATGACGTCTTGAATGACATCGCCAGAGCGCTGGTCGCGATCTCTACCCGTTACAGCGCGGACGAGGGCGCGAAGCGGCTGCTGGCGCAGGGCTACCAGCCCGAAATGGTTAAAGAGATGGGCGGAGCAGGAACCCGCACAATCAAAATGCGCGGCGGCATGGGCTTGCTGGGCGTCATCGGCAAATACGGCATGTACCGCCTCAATAATTCGCTCGCGCTCCTGGACGCGAAGATCCGCGGGGTTGGTCACGAACATGCCCGCGCCGGACGCAACTTTTCGAATTACACCTGGCATGGCGACCAGGCGCCCGGCCATCCCTGGGTTCATGGCCTGCAGGCGTCGGACTGCGATTTCAACGACCTCCGTTCTTCGAAGCTCATCATCATGGATGGGAAGAATCTCGTCGAAAACAAACTCACCGATTCCCACTGGTTTATCGAGTGCATGGAGCGCGGAGCAAAGATCGTTGTGATTGCGCCGGAGTACGGGCCGCCCTCAACGAAGGCCGATTACTGGATTCCCATACGGCCGCAGACCGATGCCGCCCTCTTCCTCGGCATCACCAAGTTGATGATCGACAAGAAATGGTACGATGAGGCTTTCGTCAAGCGCTTCACGGATTTCCCGCTGCTGGTTCGAAAAGACAATCTCAAACGCCTGCGGGCCCATGAGATCTTCCCGGATTACAAAACCAGCTTATCACCGGAAGGTCCATCGACGAGGATCCAGGGTCTGACGCGGGAGCAGCACGCCAAACTGGGCGATTACGTAATTTGGGACGAGAAAAGAAACGGCCCTGTGGCCATAACGCGCGACGACATAGGCGAGACGATGGTCAAAAAAGGTCTGCAGCCGGCCCTGGAAGGAAATTTCAAGGTCAAGCTGGTGGATGGCAAGGAGGTAGAAGTAGCCACGCTTTGGACACTCTATCAGCTCCATCTCAAAGATTATGACCTCGACTCGGTCGCCGAGATTACGCAGGCGCCGAAAAATCTTATTGAACAGCTCGCTCAAGATATCGCCACGATGAAGCCCGTAGCGATCCACCAGGGAGAAGGAATAAACCACTGGTTTCATGCCACCGAGATGAACCGCGCTTCCTACCTGCCTCTGATGCTTACCGGCAACATAGGCAAGCCGGGCGCCGGCTCTCACACCTGGGCGGGAAATTATAAGGCTGCGCTTTTCCAGGGTTCTCCGTGGACCGGCCCTGGCTTCAAGGGCTGGGTGGCCGAAGATCCCTTCGATATCAATCTCGATCCGAAAGCCCCGGGAAAAGCCATCCATGCGCACGCTTATACGAAGGATGAGGAGCCTGCGTACTGGAATCACGGCGACGCGGCGCTGATTGTCAACACACCGAAGTTCGGGCGGAAGAATTTCACCGGCAATAGTCACATGCCCACGCCAACGAAGGCGATGATCTTCAGCAACGTGAATCTGATTAACAATGCCAAATGGGCATACGGCGTGATCAAAAACGTCAATCCGAATGTCGAGATGATCGTCTCGATAGACATCCAGATGACGGCCTCGATCGAGTATTCGGACATTGCCTTGCCCGCGAATAGCTGGATGGAATTCGACGGGCTCGAGATCACCGCGAGCTGTTCCAACCCTTTCCTGCAGATCTGGAAAGGCGGCATCCCACCCGTGTTTGACAGCCGGGACGATTTGATGATCCTGGCAGGCATCGCAAACGCTCTGGCCGACGTGACGGGTGAAAAACGCTTCCGCGACTATTTTGCCTTTGCTGCGCCGGAGAAGCGCGGCGTCTATATCCAGCGCTTGCTCGACAACTCGACAACCACCGCCGGCTATAAGCTCCAGAACATCATGGCCGGTATGTACGGCCCTCCGGGCGGCTGTCTCATGAATTTTCGCACCTATCCCAGGATCCCTTTTTACGAGCAGATCCATGAC
>JACQUW010000253.1 GCA_016210115.1 Deltaproteobacteria bacterium
CACTTAGAGAGCAAAGCCCACGTTTCCTGTTTGGTTTATCCCCCTTTGCCAAATTTGAAAATGGGGGAAAGAGGGGGATTTGTATTTTTTCACAGCTTCAGGATAGGAATGGGATTTGGCTTTGGCCAAAGCTGCCAAAGGCAGGACCGGAAAAGTACACGCGATCTCCGGCCGAGCGGCGGCCGCAGCGCCAGCCGGAGTCCTTGGAGGATCCGTCCTGAAGGAGATCAGCAGGATTCCGGCTGGATTAAGCTTCCGCAGCCGTGCTCACGCAGCAAGACGTTGCGCCCGCAACTGCCGGGCGATAAATGTCTTGACCATCTCGATGGCGCGATCCGTCTGCGGTCCCGGTTCGCGCACCCATTGGTGTTCGCTGCCCGCAAAGATTTCAAACTGGCACTCGCCGCCCGCGGCGCGGTACGAATTGGCGAATTTCTCCTGCACGGTCGGAAGAACGTTGTCATCCAGCTCGCCCTGCATGATCAGCAGCGGCGGCAACGTCACCGGCTCCTTCCGGTCCAAAATTTCCTGCGGATTGCCTTCATGGATCGTCTCCCACGGATTGAAATAGGTCTTGCTGTTCTGCACCATCTCGACACGCCCTAATTTTTCGGCGTTCAAATAACGGGCGTAAGGGTCGCTCACCGGCGACCGGGTTGCAACGTAAGCAAGCGTTGCCTCAATGTCCGGCGCCTCCGGCAGAGGATGCGCGGTGTAATGCGGATCGCGCGGGCGCATGGCGCAGAGTTCAATGACGTGACCGCCGCTTGAGCTGCCCAATGCGCCAACAGTCGCTGGATCACCTTTCCACTCGCGGGACTTGGCCTTGAGCCACCGGATGCCGTAGTTTCCGTCCTGCACCGAGGCGGGATATGGCGCTTCCGGGGCGAGCGTGAGGTCAATGGCCACAACCAAGACGCCACTCGCGGCAATGCGTTCGTCCATGGCCGAATTCGCTTTACGGTCCTGGTTGTTCCACGCCCCGCCGTGCAAATCCAATAGCGCCGGGAATGGCCCGTCGCCTTGCGGTTGATAGACGCGCGCCATCAGCGCGCGCGTTGGCGCGCGCCGGTACTCGACGTCCCCAACTTTGAGTTCGAAATTGTTTGACGGATTATATGCAGTTGTCATGTTGGCCTCCTTTAGGTTTATGGTTACCTTCCCTCCGGACGCAAGAAATTCAGCATCTTAGCTTCCGTCTCTGAAAATTTCCCCCGGCATTTGTTCCCCCTCTATTTTTCTGCGTGCTTGATCCATTTGGTAACCGCATCGATGACTTTCTGCTCGATGCCGAAAAAGCCGTGGGGTGCCAATGGATCGCATGGGTCTGTCAACGGAGTGCTTCCGCCTTTAAAAAAGAGGACCTGAACCCTGCTTGACGCGGTCAATCGTTTCTTGAGCGCCGCTGCGTCTTCAGCTAACGTGAGAGGACATTTGTCCTCCCGATGGGTCGCAACTAGAGTTGGAGCCGCAATAGACTCGAGGGCGACATCCCCCAGATCACCCCCACCGGCGGGCCCGGTGAGAGGCGCGGTTAGAACGAGCCCATTGGCCCGCGAGGCCGGGTGTGGCTCCGCAGCGGCTCTGGCCGACGAAATCGTGCCCTGGCTGGTGCCGGCTGCCCACAACGGAAGGTTTGGAAATTTCCCGCGCAGATCGGCCATAACGGCCTCAATATCCGTCAGATGTTCTCCGCTGTGCGGTTTCCCGGGAGCGCGATGTCCGCTCAGGCCCCCAGGAAGATCAAGGAAATCTGACGCCGCGTCGATAACCCCTACGACAAAACCTTCAGCCGCGAAGTGGTTGCGGCTTCGAACTAAAAAGTTTTGGGTTTCAATGTCCAATTGGCTGTCTTTGACTTCGAGCTTCCCTCTGCCGCCCGTAAATAATAGCAAAATCGCGACGGGATTGATGTCTCCAATACCATCTTCATTAAGATCGACCTTCGTGACGTCTATCAAAATGTAGCTCTGCTCCGCGTCGACCCCAGGCATGTCGAATCGGTCACGATGTCCCGTAATTGTCTGCACGGTCACTTCGACCGGCACAGGAGCGGCCCAACCGGGCAGGCTCAGGGTTCCCAGAATCACTCCTGCAATCACGAAGAGCCGGATCTTTTTCATATTCCTTGTCCTTGTTTTAGCAGAATAGACGCCCGTTAATTTCTTCATCAGGTCCTAAGGTAGACGTCGGGAGACAATGCAAACCTCTGGGCACAAGGAAAACTGCAGAAATAATAGATCTGGTCTCCAAACGGCAGCTTTGCAGGGGCGGTTTCACGCTCGACCAGCATACGACAGACCGGATCGACTTTCATGCATGATGTCGAATCTCCCTCGCCGACAATTTCAAAGAGCAAAACCGGCTGCGGGACATTCTTCAGTTGGGCTGGTCCCAAGGGATAAACAGCGACCTTTTCCGCATTGCGGGCGGCATCAATAATCTTCTCCGTGCAAAGCACCTGGCCGGAGCGCGCGTACGCAGCCACGCGGGCCGCCAGATTCACGGTCATGCCAAAAAAATCCCCGTCCCTCTCCTCGGCCGGACCGACATGGATCCCCACTCGAATCATCGGAAACATCGGCTCTCTCTCGACTGCCCTGTAAAGCTGAAGCGCCGTCGCTACTGCCTCAGCCGGATCGCCGGCGACAATCATCACCGCGTCGCCCATTCTTTTCACAACACGAGCGCCGGTCCCCAGGGAGGCTTCGGCCAAGGCATAGAACCGGGCGGCTAAATCGGCCGCTGCTTCGTCTCCATGCGCTTCAGTGAGGGCCGTGAAACCCGCCAGGTCGGCAAATAGAAAAGTTGCCTCCATGGTACGAATCTATTTCAGTTCCGCGCGCGCGGCATTGATTCTCGGATAGACGCTGGAATATTGCAGGCCCGCATGGCGCTTTCCATATCGGGCGGGAATGTCTTGTGTCCAGTCGCTCGGAAGCGTCAGTGCGAACAACAGCAATGCAACGAAGAGGGTTCTCCGCCACCAAAGAGCTTTCGACGCCTCCCTGAAGGAAATCTCGCCCTCGGGCATCCGTCCCGCTTCCCGGCCGCGCCTTCGCATAGAACAACCGAACAGCAATAGACCGAGAAACGCCATGAGGATGTTGAGGCTCTGTCCGGTCGCGAGCCCGAGAAGAGTTGTCGGGTATTCGCGGAAAAAATCTATGAAAATTCTGAGGAAGGCATATAAAAATAGGAAGACCCCGGTAACAACGCCTTGCGGCGGCTGTCGCTTGCCGATGGAGAGCAAGAGCGGAATCAGAACGAGATTTTTCGCGCCATCGTACAGCACGACGGGGTGACGAAATCCGTCGGCGTCAGGAAACTTTACGGCCCACGGCATATCCGTGATGCTGCCGACAATTTGACCGTCTATGAAGTTCCCGAGCCGTCCGACGCCGAGAATAAATGCGGCGGGCACCGCCAAGGCGTCGGTCATGACTAGAAATGACTTGCGATAAATCCGGTTAAACAAGAATATCGCCGCCACGGCGCCCAGCAGAAGCCCGTGCGTAGCCATTCCGCCAATCCAGTATGCCGGGACCAAAGACGGTCGCGCCCTGTAAAACGGCCATTCGTAGAACACGACCTGGATAAAGCGTCCACCGACGAGAACCCCGACAACAACAAATAGAGCCAGCGTGTAAACTGCCTGCGCGGAAAATCCAAGCTCAGCCCGCTTGCGCCTCAAAAAAGAATAGATATTCAGGAAACCCAGAGAGTAGCTTAAGCCATACCACCACAGATGAATACCGGCGATCGATCCGATGATCGGATCAATATTGTGAACATACGGACCGAACATGGAATACGCGAGTGATCCGACTTATATCGTGGTTGATCCTTTTGGTGCGCCCGCTACGACGGGGGGCCGTTGCTCAAATCTAGAAAACTCCGAAGCGTACTTGACGACCCCGCAGATTCCCTTCAGCGCTCCGCGTCGAAGTGCCATGAATTCTTCATCAACCCCGTAATCGTTCTCGAGACCGAAAGAGCGCGCCGGGGCAAAACCGAAGCGTTTATAGTATCTCGGATCACCGAGGACAACAACGAATTCGAACCCCGCGCGACGACACTTCTCGATGCCGCCCTCAACCAATCGGGCGTCCAATGCCTTTGCGTTGACGTCAGAACGTGATGACGCGGTCCACATCAACTGAAAGTTGCACGAGTTCCTTCGGCGTAGTCCATCTCGAGGAAAGCCATTTCAGATCTTCGTCCGTCACCCCACGGGCGCGGCCGCAGGCCCCTCACGTATAGACCGGAACTTTGTTGTCCAGCGCGAACTGGATAAGCTCTCTAAGCGGAGGAATTCCGACCGGCAGCACGGAATCCGCAACCACCTTGCGCGCCAGAACCGAAGCGTCTCCGGCCAGCACGATTTCCGGCTTGTGCCCGGCTTCTACCGCGCCCTTAGCCGTGAAGAACGCTAAACCCGCGCGGGTGGGGTCCTCCGAACCATGCGTACTAATGATAAGTAAACGCGCCATGGCAATACCTCCTCTGTTTTTCCTCTATTTTTATCACGAGTTTTGCAGCGGGGAAACGCGGCTCATCAAGCACCAGCAAGCTGCTGTAAATTATCAGACCGAGAGCGAAGCGCGGAGAAGAAGGCTGAAAAAATGTATTGAACGAACTTCTGTTGCAGTAAGCTGGATGTGGCTAAAGGACTGGAAGGATTGAAACTACTCAGCTTCCGCAGGGACAGCCTGATTCGCGGCGGCGATTACGGGTTCCTGCACCGGAAGAGCCATGCAATCGGCTGGCGGCAGCTCAACCCAAACAGCGTCACCGCGCCGTAGCTCAAGCCCGTGGCTTTGATGTGTTCGCAGAAACACCCGCCCTAACTGCACCGTGCAGTCAAGGTACTCGCCGAGAAACATAACCGTAGCCATGCTTCCTTCAACCACATTCCCGGAATGAGCCGGACGGCTCTTATGGAGAACTACATCCTCGGGCCGGACGACCACAACGACCTTGGCTCCCGGCAAAAGACCGCCTGTGAGCCCGCAAGCGAGTTCGCCAACCTCGCTGTCGACCAGACCCCGGTCACCGTCTTCGAGCTTACGCAGCTTTCCTTCGATCTGGTTCGTCGAGCCGATGAACTGCGCGACAAACTGGCTTCTGGGGTGCATGTAAATTTCCCTCGGCGGTCCCTCCTGAACGATAACGCCCGCGCTCATGACTGCGATCACATTCGACATGGAGAGAGCCTCGATCTGATCATGGGTGACATAGAGCGTTGTAATTCTCAGGCGGCGCTGGAGTTCGCGCAACTCCACCCTCATCCGCTCGCGCAGTTTCGCATCGAGATTGCTTAGCGGCTCGTCCAGCAGAAGGACCTGAGGCTCGCGCACGAGGGCGCGCGCCAACGCCAGGCGTTGCTGCTGGCCGCCGGAGAGCTGCGTCGCCATTCGCGTCCCCAGCTCTTGAAGCTCCACAAGCTCAAGAGCTTGAGAGACCTTTTTCTGAATCTCACCCCCGCTGAGCCGCTGCTTTCCGACCCGCAAGGGAAATGCCACGTTCTCGAACACGGTAAGGTGGGGCCAAATCGCATAACTTTGGAACACCATTCCAATGGGCCGGCGGTACGCCGGAACAAAAACGCCGCTCCCCGAGGAATAGACAACGCTGCCCGCCACCTCGATTTCGCCTGAGTCGGGCCTTTCCAAGCCGGCGATGCATCGCAGTGTCGTTGTTTTCCCGCAGCCCGAAGGGCCTAACAACGTGTAGAAGCGGCCCTCCTCCACCGTAAACGAAACCTCGTCCACCGCTCTGACGCGCTCGGCGCTGCGATCAACAAAGGTCTTCACAAGGGACGCAATACGGATCACGCTTGTACTTCGCCTCCCGGCACCGGTTTATTCACCGTGGTCCACTCTCCCGTCGCCTCTTCCCTCAAGCCTTACCCCTCGGTGTACTCTGATGCTCCGTCCTGAACCCATAATGATGCGGCTAGGTTTGAATCCCCACGCGGCCGGATACTTTGTAGAAAACGGCGACGATGGCCAGAAGCGTCAGGATCATCACGATGCCGATCGCGGCAACGACTGTCACCTGCCCCTGTTCGAACATGGTGAAGAGCAGGATCGATAGAACACGGCTCTCGCCGGTGGCCAGAAGGATCGAGGTCGAGAACTCCCGAAACGAGACAATGAAGACGTAGATCCATCCGGCGACGAAGCCGGGCCGCAGCAGCGGCAGAGTGACGCGCCAAAAAGTTTGCCACCAGGAGGCGCCCGACGTTCCTGCCGCCTCTTCCAGCTCGCTGTGAACTTGAATAATCGAACCGGAGGCGGAGCGCATGCCGTAGGGAAGATACTTGGTCATATAGGCGATCAGCAAAACCCACAGGGTCCCATAAATCGGCAAAGGAAACGCGACATAAAGCAAGATGAGCGCCATCCCCAAGACGATTCCCGGCACGGCAATCGGCACAAAGGCGAGAAAATCCAGCATCCAGGAGCCGGGCAGCCGGCTTTTGTAGACGATCCACGCGATAAGAGAGGTTAGCACCATAACCGCGCTGGCACTCATCAGTGCCAGCAGGATACTGTTCTTCATAGCCAGGCGAAACGGCGCGAACTCAAGGAGATAACCGTAATTTTCCAGCGATAAAAGCTCAAGCGCTTTACGGCTTGGCGCCGCGAAAAATGGCAGAAACGAAGCCCAGAGCATCACCAAAAACGGAAGCAAAACTACAATTACAAAGTAAGTCATGAAAAAGGCGAATCCCACCCAGCGCCAGCGTCCCAGGTTGAACTCGCGAGGCCTGAAAGCCTTGCCCGTTACAGTCTGGTAGCGCTCCCTTTCACGAGTCCCGCGCGTGTAAAGCCATACTCCCACGGCGCTCAGCATGAGCAAGCCCACGGCCAGCGCGGCGCCGCGACCGTAGTCCGGGGGGTACTCATTGAACGCCAGGAAGATCTCGCTCGTATAAACAAAGATGCGCGCCGGAATACCGATCAGCGCGGGAATCTCGAACGACTCCAGAGAGCGGACAAACAGCAGGAGCAGCACGGAGGCCGACGTCGGCATCAGCAATCGCAGAGTAATGCGCCGGAGCGTCTGCCAGTTGCTCGCGCCGGACATCATGGCGGATTCCTCCAGCGACGGATCCATGGATTTGAACGCTGCGACCATCATTAAAAACGCGAGCGGCACCTGACCCACGGCCTGAACCCAAATCATGCCACTCATCGAGAAAACGTTGAACGGCGGCGACTCGAGACCAAAGATGGACATCAGCGCCATATTCAAATAGCCGAACTTGGGACTCAAAAGAAAAATCCAGGCGATCGCCTCGAGGACGCCCGGTAAGATCAGCGGGACCACCGCGACCGGAACAAATGCGATCCGAAGCGGCGTGTTCGTCCGCTCCGCAAGCCACGCAAGAATGGTCCCCAATGCGAACGCGAGCCCGGCCGACCCACCGGCAAAGACAACGGAATTCTTGAAGGTGGAATAGGTATAGGGACTGGCATAAGCGGCAAGATAGTTCTGCAATGTCAGTGCGTACTGCCTGGGGCCGATCTCTCTCTCCAAGCTGCTCAAGAGAAGCACGAAGAGGGGAAGAACCGCGAGATAGACGAGCAGCAGCGCGCCTGTAAGAGGGATCAGCAGAGCGGGATCACGCAAAGACGGAAGAGTGGCCGCAAGGTTTCTTTGGATTCTCAGGTGGGCAGCCTTCCTTGTTTCAGATAACCGTTCCGAAAAATTTTCTAGCGCAGGCGAAAGACCTCTTTCCAGAGCTTCTCATACTTAGCAAAGTCTTTGATTTCAGCCACGCCGACGGGATAAATTTTTGCCGGCCGGGTTTTTTCCACCGGCTCGACTTTCGGGTGAGCAGGAGTGCGACCGCTCACCGCGTATGCCTTCTGCCCCTCCTCGCTATGGGCCCAACGCATCCACAGCCAGGCCGTGTTGGGGTGTGGGGCGTTCTTGAAAGCAGCGGTGCCGACAATCGTCCCGATCCCTTCGCTCAGCATATAATTGACCGGCGCGCCTTTTTTTATCCGCGGAGGGAAGTGATGGGAGTAGCAGGTCAGACAGGCGGCGGCCTGCCCGGCGACCAGCAATTCCACGAGCTGCGAGTGGCCCTTGTGAAATTCGATGTTGTTAGCCGCGATTCTCTTCAACATATCTAGGGCCTTTTTATCGTCGTTGTACTTATCTCTGGCAAGAGCGATCAAGAGCTCGACATCCCGCGGTTCAGCAATCAGGCGATTCTTCCACCTGGGATGGGCAAAATCTTCCAGCTGTTTCGGCTCTTCGTCCTTCTTTACGAGCGTGGTGTTCCATGCCGCGATGATGAACTGATACTCGGTGCCTATCCAATAGGATCCTTTCAACCGGTCGGAGAAAACAGCCGCTTCCGGAGGAAGCTTTTCGAGCAGAAGGCCCTGTTCGCCCATCTGGACCACATTCTCAAGCGGCGTGGAAAATACGTCTCCCAGCGTCTTACCTCCCCGGGCTTCACTAACGGCGCGGGCCACGAGTTTGTCCGAAGTAGCGTCGACGTGGTCCACTTTGATGCCCGGAAATCGCTTTTCGAAAATCGGGAGAAGTTTTGCCGCATTGATCTGCGCCAGCACTCCGTAGTAAACGAACTTTCCTCCTTCTTCCTTGGCTTTCTTATAAAGGTCATCAATCGTTTGAGTTCTGCCGGCACTTGCTGCCACAAGCTGGAGACAAGCCGCCGTAACAATGACGAAAACCCAGCCGCTAAAACGCCTGAATACAAACATCTCACTGCCTCCTCTTGATTGAAACACCGTCCGTTCGGATAGGAAGGTCTCGCTTGGAACACCTGCGGCCACACAACACCACCGTCAATCAAAATGGCTCTGGATGGATACTAACGGCAGCCCCGGTGTAAGTCAACAGCCGATCCGAATCCGAGTTCGGATTGGGGATTGCGGATTTCGGATTGGCGCGGCAAAGCAAGATACAAAGCTCCGGGAAGCGCTTCCCGTCGCCATGCGACGCCCCGCGCGTTGACAGAATTTCCGGGAAACAATACAAAGGTTCCGATACAATGTCTTCACCAGCGTAGAAAGGGGGAGAACATGATCGAAGGATTAAAAGACAAGGTGGTGATTGTCACCGGAGGAGGCCACGGCATTGGCAAGGCGTATTGTCTGGCATTTAGCGGCGCGGGCGCAAAGGTAGTCATAGCGGACATTGACGGCCCGGCGGCCGAGCAGGTGGCGACTCAGTTAAAAGAGGCCGGCGCAGACTCTATAGGGCTCCGGGTGGATGTTGCCGACGAGGGTTCGACGAAGGCGATGGCTGCGGAGACGGTAAGACGGTTTGGCCGCATAGATGTATTGATCAACAATGCGGCGATTTTTGCCACGATACCTATTAATCGCGGGGGGATCGAGAGCATCGATCCGCAGGAGTGGGACCGCCTGATGGCTGTCAATCTGAAGGGACTCTTCTTCTGCGTGCGCGCTGTGCTTCCCACGATGCGCGGTCAGAAAGCGGGCAAAATTATCAATATTTCTTCCGGGACGGCATTGACCGGAAGCGCCGGTCGAATCCACTACGTAACATCCAAAGCCGGGGTCATTGGTTTTACCCGCACGCTTGCCCGCGAGCTCGGAGACGACAATATACAGGTGAACGCCATTGCGCCGGGCTCAACTCTCTCCGAAGAGAATCCCAGCGAGGAGATCATCCGCTTCCGTCAAACCCGCGTGCAGGATCGAGCGCTAAAGCGGGTGCAGCTTCCCAAGGATCTGGTCGGGCCGATGCTGTTTCTCGCATCGCCATTGAGCGATTTCATGACGGGACAAACGATCGCCGTCGATGGAGGCGTGGCGTTCCTCTGATCGACCGCCCGCGTCTTGCTTGTCTCGGATTTGATGCTCTTTATATTTCCTCCCCCCTTGCGGGGGAGGATTAAGGTGGGGGGTTCCTCGGGAATCCCCTGTTTACAGTCTCTATCACGCCTCTCTCCGGAGTTTTTCCGCAACGTCGGCCTTTAACAGGCGTTTGTTGATCTTGGTATCGGAGACCATCGGCAGGCTTTCGACAACCTCCAGCCGCTCAGGAAATTTAAAGGCGGCAATCTTACGGGCGCGAAGAAATAAGACGATATCGGCTAACGTAACCGCCTGGTTCGTTTGCGGCACAACGTAAGCGCAAACGCGTTCTCCCAGGATCATATCGGGCATTCCGACCACAGCCGCCTGTCGTATCCGGGGGTGGGCAAGAAGATGACTTTCGATTTCACTCGGCTGAATATTTTGGCCGCCACGAATGATCATTTCATCCTTGCGGCCCAAAAGCATCAGGTTGCCTTTCTCATCCCACTGGCCCAGATCGCCCAACCGCAGCCAGCCGTCCGTTGTCCATGCTTTTCGGGTCGCGGCGATGTCTCGGAAGTATCCGGAGGAACAGGGCGGGCCGCGCCCTTGGACCTCTCCTATTTCACCGCAACCAGCCGGCTCCCCGCTTTCTTTAACCAGCCGAACCTCCGTGCCGTGACGCGGTTTACCAACGGTCGTATAGCGCACCTCCGGAGGATCTTCGGGAGAAGTAAAGACGACACCTCCCCAGTCCACCGCGCCGTAAGTGTTGAGCACCATAGCTCCTAGTTTTGCTTCGACCTCCCGCGCCAGATTGGACGATAGAGGCGCTCCAACGCTGAGCCAGAAACGAACTGATGAGAGATCGTACTTATCGCAATGAGGATGGCGGACCATCATGGAAAGCTGCGCGGGCCCCAGGCACGCGACACTGACACTTTCGTTCTCGATGAGTTTGAAAGCAGCCTCAGCTTCGAACTGTTCGAGAAAAACGCTTTTGGCGCCGAGCTGTGGCGCGGCAAAGTAGACCGGAATATTGGGTCCCCCCGCGGCGGGCGAGAGAGCGGCGAAGACATCTTTCTCCGTAAGCCCGAAAACCTCTACGTAGCTCCGCCCGTAGAGGAGTCGGGCTGCGGCCGTGTACTCTGCGAATTTAGGCGCGCCGCTGCTGCCCGTGGTCGCGTTAATCAATGAAACCTCGTCGGATCTGAAGCGGCGGCTCGTGAGCTCGCAGGGGCCTTTTTTCTCCCACGGATCGCGACAGATCTCCTCGACGGAGAACGTGCCTGGAGGTCGCTCTATTTTTCCCGTAACGAAGATATGGCGCAATTGCGGCAATTCTCTCTGAAGCTCATTCGCCATCGCGACGTAGTTAAAGCCCCGGTACTGTAACGGTATCACCAGGGCTGTCGCTCCCGCATGGCGCAGACAGGATTCTATTTCGTTATGCCGCAAGGTCCGCGGCACGGGCAGGGAGAGGATTCCGGCTTTTTCACACGCGAGGCGCACGAGCGGGAGCTCTGCACAATTTGGAAGCTGAACGAGAAGAACCTCATCGCGCAGTAATCCCGCGTGAATCATCGCCAGGGCAAGCCGGTCCGTCCAGAGCTTGCATTCGCTCCAGGATAGACTCCTATGGCCATCGGAGACGGCGGCGCCCTCGGGATTCAGAGACGCGTTACGATCCCAGTGCTCGGAGAGAGAGGTTTTGTCCCAAAGCCCCCAATTCAAATAGTCCCGAACGGATTCCTCATTCACTCGGGTTGGAATGGCCATCGCTGGAGACGTGTTGGCGGCCTATTTGAGTTGCCCCATGGCAGCAAAGACATCCTGCCATGGCTGGCCGGGAACATAAGGGGGTAAATCCTCCAGAATTTTCATGGCCCAGGCTTGAGGGTGAAGATAGCCGGTTTCAGACCGGATCCAAAGGACGTCTCCATCCGAGAACCGGCCTGGCGTCTTCGACAGCTCCGCTCGAACTAACCGGGTATCGTACTTGCGTGGCCCCGGCGTCAGATCCTTAATAAACAACGTCCGCTTCCCCTCGCTCAACTGGCTTAATTTGCGCACGAAGGTGACATATTCTTTTTTCATGACTTCTCTCCCAGTCCATCCCGTTCCCAATTGGCCAAAACCTTTTGTCTCACTGATTCAGGGTAAGTAGTATCAAACGCGGACTTTGTGGGAATTGCCTCCTCTTCCCAATCCGCCGGCCAGGTCGCGTCAAAAGCCACCGACGCGCCTTTGAGTCTCCGGCGCTCGTCGGCACTGAAGCACGGGGTCAGCGCATTGGCGCGACCCTCGTAATGCTCGACGGCGATTCCTTTGGCCGGATGGCATTTGGTGGCAAAGGCATGGAGGACCTGCCCCATGTCAAAGGCATCGATATCCTTGTCTACAATGATCACCTTCGAGACCATCACCCTGCGGGCCGTAAAGTACTCGAGCACCTGGCGCGCCACCTGGCTCCCGCCTCGCTCGACGCTCACGACAATGAGATGAGTGACTCCCTCCGGCGGAACGTAAACCTCTTTCACGGGAATCCCGCGGCCTTTTAGTCCCCGCTTCATCGCAACACCCGCCGTCAGCGAGGCTGCGATGGAGCTGTCATCCGGAGGAATCCCCAGCGTGGTCAGCGTTATGATTGGATTGTTTCTATGGGTGATAGCCGTCACCTGAACCAGAACCCCCTCGCCCATCGTACCGCTGCGATAGCCGGGATATTCACCGAACGGCCCCTCGTGAGCGATCCGATCTGCAAGCAACTCTCCTTCGATCACCACTTCGGCGTCGGCGGGAACCATGAGATCCTGACTCTTGCACCGGACAAGCTCGACAGGCGCTTCTCTAAGCCCGCCCGCGTACTCTACCTCGTCTTGCCCGGGCTTATAGGGATCCGTGGCGACCATGTGGCAGAGCGGCTCGCAGCCGATTACGATCGCCACGGGCATAGACTGTTTGCGGGGAAGGTATTTGCTTTTCATCATCATTGCCAACTGGCTGGTCGCCTGCGGCCACCCGGCGAGCATGTTTCGCGTATGGGTCATGAACCGGTACATCCCCCAGTTCGTCCATCCGGTGTCCGGGTCCTTCGTGACGACGATATCCCATGTCCCTATATAGCGGCCGCCATCGCCGTCGTGCACCATCGGAGCGGGGAGCTTGTAGATATCTACTTCAGAACCCATCATGACGTTTTCCTGAGATGGCGCCGAGCTCACCACGGAAGGCTTGATGCTTTTCTCCCGCCGCTCTTCATACACCCTGTAAAGCTCCCGGACGGGCGTATCGGCCGGCAAGCCTAGAGCGATAGCGACGCGCCGCCATGTCGCGACAGGCCCGTTGAGAATCGCGTAGCCGGACGGATAATCCTTGATTTTCTCAAATAGGAGCGCAGGGCCGGATTTTTCAAAATTGCGCCGGCTCATAGCCCCGATTTCCATATCCCAGTCCACCTCGCGCTTGATCCGAACGAGATCGCCGGATTTTTCTATTGCCGCAATGAAATCTCTTAAATCGCCAAAGGCCATGACTTTCCTCCTCTAATTTTTATCACCGTAAAGTTTCGCTATGTACCCGCCATCCTCAAGTTCCTTTAAGAAGCCGGTTTCCAGAAACGATCTCGGATCGGCTCCTCTGGCTTTGGGATTGGTCTTTTCAAGATCCTTCAGGATCACTTCAATCCCGTTGGGGTTAGGATAAGGCACCCGCGCCATGAACTTGATAGCGTAGGCATTGTAGGATTCCTCTATCGCTTCCGCATCATCGATTTTCATTAGCTTACCAATCGAGCGCAGGCTCGCCTGTTTGTTCGTCTTGTAGAAGTGAATCCCCTCGGCAAACGCCGTGACAACGCGGCGCACCAGGTCTCTTTTCTTATCGATCACGGAACGCGAGGTCACTAAAGAAGTCCCCAGATAATCCAGGCCGAGATCCGCCAGCGCGGCCAGCTCGTTAAATCCGGCCTTTCGCGCCCTGACGGTCAACGGCGGTTGAATTAAGACCGCCTCAACTCTCCCGCTTTGCAGGGCGACAAAACGGTCGGGCGGTCCCCCGACGGAGACAAACGACACCTCTTTATCCGGCTCAAGTCCCCACTTTCTGAGAGCTACCCTCGCGCCGTAGTCATCCGATGACCCCGGACGGCTGACGCCGATGGTTTTTCCTTTCATTTCGGTCGGGCTTTTAATGGCGCGGCTCGAAAAAATAGAATGCTCCATGGTATTGACGAAACTCATAAGCACGGCCGTATTGGCCCCCGCCAGGTTAGCCGTGATGGCGGCCGGTCCGGCAAAAACGACGAAATCAACGCTCCCTGCCACAAGCGCGGCGATGTTAGGAGGGGCCCCGGTAATGTAAATGATCTGGGGGTCCAGATTATGTTTGCGAAAGATGCCGGCGTCCTTGGTCACAAATAGAATCGCCTGAGAGCCGGTGAGCGCGCTGTGGCTAAAATTAAATCGCTCTTGCGCTTGCCCCAATGGGGTCAGTCCTAGGAGGACAGCCACTAACAAAATAGACCAACGGGAAAATCCAAGAGCTCTGTTTTGCATTTTTTGTCACTCCTTCCACTCCCCTGTCGGACTTTTTGGACAGCCGGTTCATCATTCTTGATGACGATTCGCCTATGAGGATTTAATGCCCCGTTCTTTCAACAGAGCCACGAATGCCCGCATCCACACATCGTAATCAGGCCTCCTCGACGCCGTAACAATGTTTCCGTCCACTACCGCTTCACGCGGCGTATGTACCCAAATACAGCCGGCCGCAATGACGTCAGCCTTCACCGAATGATGTATCGCGGTCAATCGCTTCCCCTTGATCCCTAGCGATACGAGAGCTTCCGTAAGAATTTGCGGGCTGTGGCAGATAAATGCCACCGGCTTATCCGTCTGGAGAAAATGGCGCACGATATCGAGACAACGATTATTAACCCGCAGATGCTCTGGACCCCGACCTCCCGGTATGATGAGAGCAGCGAATGCAGACGGGTCAATCTCATCTAGAGACGCATCTGGCACGATGATGAATCCCGGCAGTTCCTGAAAGGTATCCCAGGTACCGTCCAAGCCATGCGGCATGTGGACAACGGTCCTAAGGGGCTTCTTTACGGGCGCGGCGACGGTGACATCAAAACCTTCTTCCAGCATGCGGAAAAACGCGTAATCATGATGGCCGGAGCTGGTGGACTCCTCGATGACCATAAGAATACGAGCGCTCTGCGGCGCTCCTTTGGCCGGGTAAACGGCAGTTCCGCTCAGCATGGATAGGAAATGCTTTATCCATACATGGTAATAAGGCCTCCCGCTTACTGTCACGATATTCCCGTCTACTACGGCTTCACCTCGCGACTCGACATAGGTGCATTCGCCGATAGCGACGCGAGGCTTAATAAGACTGTTGCCGGTCAATCGCCTCCCTTTCATTCCTGCCTCAAGAAGAACAAGGGGGCCGCGACAAATGGCTCCTATAGGCTTGTCGCTTTCTACGAAATGGCGGACAATTTCGACACAGCGGTCTATGTTCCGGATATGCTCCGGAGCCCGCCCTCCGGGGAGCAACAGCCCGTCGAACGTGGAGGGATCGATCTCGTCGAAAGAGGCATCCGCCTCCATCGCGTACCACGGCCTCTCAATATAGGTGTCCCAGCCCTCCTCCTGCTGATGAATGACGACATGCAGACGCTTTTTTTTGGGCGCCGCGATGGTTACGTCGAAGCCTTCCTCCCGCATACGGAAGACCCCATAATCCAGATCAGGAGTGGAACCATCCCCGGTAACTACTAGGATACGAGTCATACGCACCTCCTCGCTTTTCTGAAGCGTTTTTCTCATAAAACCTTCTAAGACCCCGTTCGCCTAATTTTCGTCGCGTCCCCGGCATTGGCCTTTATCAGTCTTTGGGAAATCTCCCGCGCGGCTTCCCGGATCATCGAAACGAAACGAGGCAACCTCTTCTTGGGCAAACGGAACTTGACGCCCGCGATTGCCAGAGAGGCGATCGCTGCGCCCGATGCGTCTAAAACCGGCGCAGCGATTCCCCACGCGCCGTGGTAAAGCTCCTCTTGTGTAAAGTCGTAACCCCTTCTCCGAATAAGCAAAAGAGACTGCTCCAGTCTTCTTTTGTCGACAACGGTGGCTTTACAGAGGCGCCCCAGACGGACCGAGTGCAGATACGCCCTTTGCTCTTCCTCTTCCATAAAGGCAAGGATAACCTTGGCGGATGCCCCGGCATAAAGCGGGACCGTTCTCCCCAGAGGGGCCGTAAAGCGGATCCTTTCGGAGCTTTCCACGCATGCCGCATACCGGGTTTCCCATCCACTGCGCACGCTAAGAAAACTCGTCTCCCCCGATTCCCGGCTGAGCTTCTCGAGCGCCGGCTGCGCCAGCTCGGAAAGATCAGGACCCGTCTTGCCCAGTTGGTAGAGAAACGGACCGAGGCGATACCGTCGCGTTGAAGAATCCAGAGCCAATACACCGCGGGCTCTCAGAACCTGGACAAAACGGTACACGCTGCTGGCCGGCCATCCGAGCCGTTTAGTGAGATCCTCGACGCTCAGTTGCGACTGGAGCTGAAAACAAGCTAGCAGCTCAAAGGCTCGATTGACCGACTTCATGGTTATCACAGTGCGATAAACGAATTACCGAATCCTAGATGAGATCGGCGTCCGGTGTCAAGGGGAACAAGACAAATGTTTAGACAAGTTTTGACTTGAAATCGAACGGAGCTGCCTCGCTTAAGACGCCCCGCTACAATCATCGCGCGCCACTCCAACGTGGTCCAAAAACAGACCATCGCCTACTACGCTGCGTCAGGGGAACATAATTCCGGCAGGCCGCCGGAAAGGAACCATTCGCCTTTCACTTCCGATGCCCCGTGCCTGAAGACCCAGTGCTCAGACACTGAGCCATGCGGGGACATTTCGCAGATCCCCGTCACAGTGATTATGAGATCCGCAACTCCAGTGGCTCGATTGGCAAGTCTGATTTCTATTGGATAGAGATTCAACGTGGTGAATCTCTGTGCTCTATCCACCGACACGTCATCCTTGAAGGAGGTGTTGCACCGCGCACAAAACGCGCTATCGCCGGTAACACGGATACACCTGCCACAGACTTGCGAATCGCAATGCGTGCAGATCAGGAAACTATAGCGACCGAGACTACGCTGTTGAATTCTTTGCGTTATTTCTGCTGGTTGAACCTTTTCGCGGAACATCGATATGGTTAGACCAGCGTCCCCGCACACAGAGCATCGGAGCTCCAACATATCTTTCAATTTGAGGCGGACAGACAAACGGCTATTCCAATAGTTGTAAAAGTCCCCCCAATATCTTTTGATGTTTTCCTGTTCAATGGCTGCGCCCTGCTCAGTCGGGAACTTGATAACCTGAAAAAGCAGTGGCCAAGGTGGACCAAACGACTCCCCGCCTCCGAGACTTCGGAGTAGTTTGCTGTACCACCATTTCACCAGCTTCTCCGGATCCCGGCTTGGCGCTACAGACACTGCCGCAGTAAGGTCGTGGATCGCGAACCACCCGGCTCCACCCGCAAAGGCAAAGATCAGCGCCCAAACGACTACGTACAGGAGCGTGTTACCGCTCGCGCCACCCGGCGGTGAAAACGTAAACCACGCTAAGCCGCCCCAAAGAACAAGAGAACACAGAACCCAAGCGGTACCGGTACTAGCGCGGCTCGCCCGAAACTTTGACACTTCTTGCACCCCCTAATTCACCTGTCTTTTATCGAGTTCTACCTTTCGCTTTCGCGCCAAGCATCCAAGCATTGATTCGCAATCACTACTTGTCTAACTGTGACTTCAGTTGCTTGAGATCTCGATTCGTGGGATCGACTTCCAAACCGGCGGCAACGGCATCCCTGGCTGCCTGAGTTTTATCCATTTCCAGCGATATTTTGGCCAGGCGAACCCATCTTGCGACCTCATGTTTACGCACTTCTTCCGGAGATGATCCCTTTTCTTGTTTTAACGGTTGATAGGTAAGCATGCTCTGCCATGCCGTCTCGTAATACTTGGCGAAGAAGTTTGGCGGGGCTGCGTACTGAAGGTTGTGGGACACGCCGCCAATCAAAAGATCAATCCAAAGAACTTTCAGCGTAACGCCTTGCGCCGTCATTGTAGCGACGCGCTTGACGGCAGGCATTCTATTGAACACAACCGGCTCAATGTTCATTGGGACGCTCGATTGCTTCTC
This sequence comes from Deltaproteobacteria bacterium, assembly GCA_016210115.1. Lineage (GTDB taxonomy): Bacteria > Desulfobacterota > Binatia > UBA9968 > UBA9968 > JACQUW01. The sequence continues at coordinate 18,031 of JACQUW010000253.1, forward strand.
GACGTCCTGCAAATTCTTGAGCAGCCCATCGTAGTCAGAGATGTCCACTGCCTTGGCAAGCACCCGCAGGTCGGTTGGAGTCCCGGGCGCAATGAAAGCTACTTTTCCCCGAGGGTCTTCCTGATATTCCTGAATGCGCCACCCTGAAGGTGGCGATATCCTGAAATAGCCCTTGGGATCAACGTAGACAGTCTTTTGGAAATCTTTCGTCTTGTCCGTGTCGTCCTTTGCAGTTGCCGGGGCGGTAAATCTCACAGCTCTGACATACATTCTATATGGGCTGGAAGTACGGAGATAGAAGGACTTGCCAGTCGCGAAATTCAGTGCATGCCCGAAGATCAGCACTCGGCCGGAGGCCAGATAGTTGTGCCCCGGCCATGAGAATGGCCTTACTCGGTGGTCCGCGGAATCTGGGACGGCGGAACCTAACGTTCTGTAAAGGTCCGCTAATTCTTCACGGGTTGGCAGACGCCAATCGCCGGCTCCGCCAACACGGAGGTTGCGAAAATGAGAATCGGCCTCATCAATGTTTTTTATCGGCCCCCATGCTTCTTTTTGCCAGATCAAACCTGTTGTTGTATCTGTTACGGAGCCATCACCGTTGTCCTGGAAATTTTCTGAAGTTACTTTCGCCAGCTTTTCCGGGATCGTCCATTTCGTTGCATCTACCTCATCCGCCCTTTTCTCCCTGTCTGGCGACCAAATAGGACCGTAGGTCCATGTATCCCACGCGAAAACCCCGCCGAAGCCTACAGCCAGGAACACTGCAAGGACAATAGCGATCCTTTTTTCAGAGTCCTTGTTGATTTGCCTTTTGCTGTTTGTTGGTTCCCTGCTCATATGGCATCTCCCTAATTGGCGGTATAGCGTCGGCCCATCATCTGAGGCACGGAAGTCTACCCTGCGATCGTCAATGCCCCCTAGCGGGTTCCAACACTCCGTCGCCGAGCCGCCATTGCCTTCAGCAGCAAATAAGCGGCCCCCACAATCAGCGACAACAAAAACAGCGCGTCTAGGATTCCCAGAAGCGGCATAAGCTGGTTCTGCCTTTCTGCGAGCTGGTACATCGACAGCAGGTCTTGAGAGGATACCGGTCTTCTGACGCCTTGAAGGATGAGTCCCCGGCTCACGGCATAGAGCAGAAAGGCGATAGGAGCTATCAGCGCAACAAACCGCACCTGCTCCCGATAAAGAAGATCCTCGGCCAGGCGGTGAGGCAGCACTCCGGAGAAACCTGTGATCTTCTTCTTGATAAATGATGCGACGACCGCAACAGTTCCTGCCACAAGTCCAAACAGGAGCGAGGCGGCAAGAACCATAAGATAGCCAAGCGGACCTTCGGCGGAAATCCCCCTGCTCCTGTCTCCCTGAATCAACAGCACCGTCAACATCCCCACCCCTATCGCAAAGATTGGGACAGCAATCATGGCCCCACTTCTCAGAAATACAGACACCCTACTTTCGGTGTTCAGCAGTTGACCAATAGCCAGAATAGCAGACACGACGATGAGAACCGTAAAAACCGCATCATCGTCGATCGCCTTGAAGCTGACAGCAATCCCGGCCAGCGCTGCGGTTGCAGCGATGCTTGCGAAAGTGCAGGCCCAGAATCTTTTGTAAGAGTGCGTCATTCTTTCAGTAATTCGCCCTTGCAGATGGAGCAATACCACGCCGCCGCTTCCTTCAAGTAATCATCGGGATGATAGATTTCTCCACACGTCAAGCAGGTTCGTTCTTGTGGCGGAGGTGGAGCTGGTGGCTCATTGGATTCTAGTCCTGCCTGGGAATTTCGAAGATCGCTATGATGAACTGCCGATTTCCGTCTGGTCATCACTCGATATAATGCAAAACCTCCGGCGTAAGCCCCTATGAGCGTACCGACAAGGTCAGCCGTCGAATACCTTTGCCCTAGATTTGGCGAAACCCTTAGTTGATTTCCAAGTTGGCCCATAGCCCCGAAGAGGATAACCAGCGCAAAAATGGCCCAGCCCCAGTTGTATTTGCCAAGACGCCTTTTTGAGTCCACCAGGATGATGAGCGGAAGCCCGACAATCGCGAGTAGTATTAAGGCCTGCATATTGTCACCTCCCTATGTGCATGCCTGGCGCCAACGAGCTGTGATATGCCGTCGCATGTATATGCTTCTCGCTTTTAGATAGATAATGTCCGGTAGCCTCTGGAACTGGCCTAATATCCAGGTCTGCTTACGGCAACAATCGAATCGACATATGCTCCGCCGCGCAAACCGTCTTCCTTTGTAAGTGCTCAGTAGTCTTCCCCACAGGCAACGGCCACGAGCGTCAGGGCAGCGGATCGACACCGTCACTTCGACCGAGAGCGACTGGCGGCCTGTGCCAGGCTGACGTCCGTGCCGATCTCGCGCATCATCTCCTCCAGTGCTTTGTTCATCACCCGCTCCCAGGCACTCGCGAGCGCCGCGTGCACCACGGTGTCTCTGTGGTACCCGCGATACGTCCGACGGTAAAGAGTGGAGCCCGCTTTGCGATCGGCGAGCGTCAGGTCGAGTTCCGTCGAAGCGACGAACTCCCACGCGTAAACGCCAGGTCTGATGTCGCACCAGAAATCGGTAACCTCACCTGAAAGGATCAGGTCATCGCCGAGCCCGCCGACACTGTGGCCGTTCTTTGTCAGCTCGATCGCCAGCGCCTCGCGCACGATCTCGGGCACCGCCTTCTTCGTCGTCATCTTCGCTGTTTTCCACTGGTCGCTAAGACCATGGCGCTTGTAGCCGATCTTGTCGCGTTCCGGACGCCGGTCTTCGATGGCGCCGATCTCCACGCGCGCCGGGGGAATCGCCGCGAGCGGTCCGCGGCTGGCCTGAGCCGCTGTGTAGCCGATTTCTAGCGTGGCGTCGGTCAGGACACAGCCGGCGATCACGGACGTCAGGCAAACAACCAACAGGCATCGCGAGACCAGCACTAGCGCCCCTCCCTCGGATAGAGCAGTCCGACGGCCACGCGCCGGCCCGCGGCCTGCAAGGTCTCCGTCAACTCCCGGAGCAGCAGGTCCGCCTCGGCACCGTACTCCTGGATGGTATGGCTCCTCTGTCCGGCAATGCGAAGCTCTTCGTCCCAGACCTCTCGGCCGTCCGTTGTTAGCACGATCCTGGTGGTGAGATCGACGAAGCCTCCAAGCTCGTCCCGTTCGCGGGTGGGCGTGAGCCGCAGTCCCCATTCCTTAATCGTGACGGAAACGACTGCATCGAACGCCTTGGCGGCTGGCCCGGTCGGAGCCACCTCCATCGGTTCGACGAACTCGAAGCGCGCCGCGTCGCGGACCGTTCGCTGCAGTGTGTCGAGGAACACGACGCGAGGCTGATACTGCCCGACGTGCGGCGAAACGTGTTGCGCCTGCTTCTCGTCGGCGCTCTGCTGGGAGGCGGACGTCCCGACCGTCGCGGCCAGGAGACCCAGGAGGCCGAAAGCCGACCCCAAAGCTACCGCCCCCGGCGCTGCCTTCAAGCGCGATTGCACGATGACGAAGGCCGGTGTCGGCGGCACCACGACCGCGAGGCGCTTGATGCCGGCGAGCGCAGCGGCAGTCGGCCGAGGAGGAGGGGTCACAGACACGCAACTAGCGATCAGTGACATCACATGCACGGCCAGCAGGAGCGACACGCATCGCTGATCAGTCTTCATTCGCCGTCCTCCGCCTCGTGGGGGCCGACCCCGCGTCCGCCGCAAGAAGGAATTTCATCAACACATCTACGGCCACATCGAGTGCCGATTTTGCTCAGGACCGCAATGCCAACACTGGCGTGGGAATTGCCCTCGCTGTGACAGTTTATTCGGTGAAAATATCATTTCTCGCGCTTAATGTTCCTATTTGTTTCATTCACTTCTTCCTGCCTCTAACTGGAATGACATAGGTGTGCCCGGTCTCGGCGCCTCCGTGTATGACCACGTTTCCCTGCGGATTCACAGTTTGGACCATCGGACGGTCGGTTTGCAGAACGAGGCCGCCTTCTTTTTTTGGATCCTGGACATGCTCAGAACTCGTCCAGTAAAGCGCAAGCTTATCCGTCTCTTTGAGCGCCACAAAATCGCCGGAAGTCTTGCTGGATCTCAAATACCTGATGATTTCGACGAGTTCTGTGCTGGTTGGAAGTCTCCAGTCGCCATGCTTTGCATACTTCAATGCTTTGCAAATAGCCTTGGCCTCTTCGAAGTTCTTGGCCTCCTTTTTGTACTCGCGAATCCACGTGAGACCCGTTGTTGTGTCGGTGAAGGTGCCGTCCCGGTCGTCTCTGATTCTCGATGACTGACCCTGCACAGCAGCCGCCATGAGCCCGTATGCAATTACCGCGATTGAAACAACGCTGATGGCTTTCATATGAATGCCCTCCATCTCCAGTTCGCCAGAGCCCGTGCTCCAGAGTCAGTCATCCCTTCGGCAATTCAGCCTTGCAACTGGAGCAATACCAGGCCGCCGCTTCGTTTGAATAGTCCTCCGGGCGATAGGTTGCTCCACACGTCAAGCAGGTTTGTTCAACTTGCGGAGGTGGAGACTGCCAACTGAAGATCTTCTGTGGAGCGGCTGACCGTCTCGCATACCAGGTTAGTGCCAGGCTCGCGGCACCCCAGAATACAATGCCCCAAGCAGGCGGCACAAAAATGAATATCCACATGTCGCTCAAGAGTTGCGCTCTGGCAGCCCTGGAGCTGACAAGCAGTGTTACCGCAATCGGACGAACAATCTCGAACCCCAATGCGGCAAAAAAGTACGATAGAATCCACTTTATTGCGCTCTTCTTGAATCGAAAGAGGCTAACCAAAGCTAAAATACTTAGAACCAGGAGGGTGGCTCGGGCAACGATCCCGAAGCCAAATACCATTTTTGGAGAGTAGTGCGGGGTGATAATAATCCACTGGGCCAGCCCTATAAAGTGAAGAGATGGAACCAGAGAGAAGAGTATCCCGACGAAAAGTACCGAAGCCGCGAGTTTCTCGACCGGTTGATCCCTGCTTGCTGCTAAAACGGTTTTTCTCTGAATCGTTAGATACAGGATCCAGCCAATGATCGAGCCGATGACCGCTCCTGTCACTGCCGATGACCCCAAAGCGGCAACCGGCCGCACCCGACCGGCCCCAATCGTTTCCATGAGCCAATCAGGGTCGGCGGTTGTGACCGGCAACAGGACCGATCCAAGAAAAGCAGCAATCAGGGGTAGCAATCTTAAAGCAAGTTTCATGGCAGCGGGTTGTTGTTATCTTACTGCATCCAAGGCCCGCCTCAGCGGCGGAGCAGAAATTGCTCTGAACTGCTTCCTAAAAACCAAAGCAGTATACCGTGTCGCTCGCGATGCCAATGCCTTTTCCGGTAATCCGTGTTCCCTGCTTTTCAACGATGATGTTTACGGGGTTCGTCGGATCGCTGTAATAGTGCATGCCGCCCAAGAATACTTCGCCGTCCTCTACGCGAAGCACCGAGCCGGGTGTCAAAATCACTGGCCCATGACTGATCAGCGTCAAGTCCAGCCGAGTCGCATTGGACACAAGTTTCTTTCCCTCCTGTTTGGCCTGGACAGCTTTTTCCCGCAGAAACTTGTCTGAGAGCTGTCTGATCTCTGACCGGTGCCCAGTAGTCGGATTCTCACGCAAGTATCGTGCGTACACACTTATGTCGTTGGATTGGGAAGCCGCTTCCCAAGTCAGTGGCGGCCTAGGGGCAACCGGTTGGGGTTTTTGCGGCGCGTTTGGTTGTGTCGTACTGCAACCCAGCAGGAGCAGCGCGATAGCTGATAGGAAACTTCGCACAACGGAACTTGCCTTGATGTCGCGACTAGCTTGTTGTCGCATGTAACCGCCCTTCTATCTCATGAGCAACCACACAACGAGACCGGCCGGGAGTACAACGGCGAGAACCAGGCCAAACCAAAGAAAGTTCACCAGTAAGGACCGTCGGACTGATAAGCCAAGGATTGCTCTCACTGCGCCCGTTCCGACCGCCAACCAGAGAAGCATGATGGCTCCGCCAGCATTTCGCCCGGCTTCAACCTGCAAGACTCCCGCAATGAAGGTGTTTATGGCTGAGATCCAACTGGCGTGCTTCAGACCCCACCAATACGAAGCGCCCGGGCGCTGTGACCACTTGGTTCCGATCTTGATCGCCAGCCCTCCAGCGAGGGCGCCGAATACGGCAAGCAACACCAATGGACCGATAATGTCTCGCATGAGTTATTCTCCTTGCCAAGATAGACAATCCAAGCTCCCAAGTTACTTCAATTCCCTGACGCAGCGGACGACGCGATTTGTTTTTTTGGGTTCAGCAAGCGAGATCATCGGCCCCACAAGCAAGTGAGTTGCAGAATAGTTGAAAGGTAGCCAGACTCGTTGGTCACTTGACCAGTACCAGTCCGCCGTCCCTTCAGAACGTTTCTTGCCCATCACCATCATGACCACCGCTTTATCGTGTTCCGCGGGGTCGGGCAGGCGCCAATCCATATGTCCAGCCAGCCTAAGGCTACGGACGTAATCTTGAGCTTCTTTCCAAGTTCGTTTCTTCCCATCATCCTTTTTCTGCCACATCAATTTGCGCTGAGTATCAGTTATCGTGCCATCTCCACTATCGATAAATCTCTGCGGTTTTTCCGACAATTCCTGCGCGGCTTCTAGGGGCATATCTAAAACGATTCGCATTGCGCTGCCCGACACAGGTCTAATACCCGAGCCAGGTGGATCCTCCTTCCCTAACGACTCAGTGTACGTTACCCTTGCTCTTGTGCCCTTTCTTACAGCGGAGGGGGATACCTTCACATCACCCACTACAAACACGGTTCCCTTGTTGTAAGTGACTATTCCAGGATAATCGTCTAAGATGATGACGTTCGTATCTGGATTAATTTCCTTGATAAGAGCCTCAACGGATTTGGTCTTTGCACCGCTTAGTTTCTGTTGGTGCTGGGCGAATGGTGAGCCGCAGAGAAAAAAACCGAGGACGCTTAACAAGAGCAACAACCTACCCACGGGTTTCATTTTCTTCTCCTTTGTTGTCTTTGCCACCGCCGGCTCATAGCCGTTTCGGCCACACGCGCCCCAAAAACCGCACCCTCTCCGCCAATAAAGGGCGCGCGTTGATACACTCACCCGCTATTGCGCCACAGGCTCTATGGGTACGTTAACCAATTGTCCATTGAATGGTGCCCTGTCACTGAATCTGTCCCATATGACTTTCGTCTTGGCCCATCCATCTCCCGTCCGAGTGCCTTCGGCCAATTGCAGGGCGACAATCAGAGGAATAGGAGGAATAAAGAGAGGCAATGTCCGCTTTACTGAAGACCATATGCCCGCAGGCTCTCCGTTCACAGCGTTGATAACCCTCACCCCCACCAGGAACTTGCCGGGGGAATATCCCAGAAGACCGTCTTTGAGCAGATAGGCAATCACAAACCATCCATAAACGTCCTCAACCTTGCGCCAGCCCCGGCCGAAAGCGGACAGATTCCCGATCACAGGCTGGAAAACGCCGATGGCAAGAGCAATCAGGAACGGGGCGATGAGAAAGATCAGTGCATCGTCAAGCAACGCTGCCAAAACCCTCCTGTTGGCAAATCCGTTCGAGCACCTGCGGCAAACCGCATGCCCGTACAACGGTCTTGCTTTGGCCATGTGGGTTTTATCGCCACATAATGAACAGGCCGTATCAGACAAATCCGTTGATTTCCGGCGCAGGAAAGCAACGACGGCGAAGGCAAGCCCCACGACGACCAACAGCACGATTAGAAGTTCCGCGAGCCCAAGAAACATTGTCCGTCTCTCCTTTCAATCTGTGCTAAGCGCTTTGGTGAGCCAGTGAGTCATGTTTCAGACTTGCAACCACGCCACGCTGTCCCGTGGTGTTACTGATCAACTGGGGGCACTTGATATCTTGCCCGGTTCTTGTCCCACCACTCCTGCCACGAAGGGTTTTTGCCGAATTTCTCTCCTGTTATATTTTCCAGTGCCGTCTTTGCTTCCATTGTTATAAAGGTCCGCTCATTCTTATTCCTCAGAACCTTGATCAGGGATTCCACCGCCAGCGGATGTTTTGTCTCTCCCAGAGCTGCTGCTGCACCGGCTCTGACAATCCAATGCTCATCCATATCCATTAAAGCGGCGATCAAAAGTTCCACTGGGCGCGGGTCCTTTATTTTTCCAAGCGCCCTGGCTGTGACGTTTCGCAGGTTTCTACTACGCTGGGCGCGCAATCGCACATTTGTTTGTTCCTCATTCAGCAAAGAAACATTCTTTCTTTCGTCGTTCAGGAGAGCAATGAGAGGCTCTACGGCGCGGACATCGGCTATTTCGCCTAGAGCATGTGCTGCCTCGATTTGAGCGTTATAGAAAGGATCCTTCAAAGCCCGAATCAAAGGCGGTACAGCAGCCGGGTCTTTTATTCTGCCGAGAGCTTTTGCTGCCTCGCTCCGGACGCTCCAGTGGCTGTCTTTGTTGGTCAAGGCATGACTCAGAGGCTCCACAGCCCGTGAATCTCTTATTACGCCCAGAGAACGCGCAGCTTGAAATTGAACGTAAGAACCTCTGTCGGTTAATTTCAGCGTGGCAATTAAGGAGTCTACGGCGGGTTGACCTATTTTTGTCAATGCCTTCTCTGCTTCTTCTCCGGGAGCGGTCCCAATACCGCCCGGAAACCCCAACGGAACTCCCGATGGAACCCATTCCAATGTCGGACCCTGACCTAACATCTCTATTAGGAATGGTATGGCAGGAACGGCCTTATCCTTCAGGTTACCTAGTTTATAAGCGGCATATCCCCGCTGAACCGCATCAGAGGAGTATAAGGCCTCTATTTGTTTTCTTACCTCGCTATCGATATTGAAGGGAATATTTTCCTTTGGAATTTTCGGCTGGGCGTAACTTGAGCTAACGGTAATGACAAGTACGATGATTATCGTCTGAAGAGAAGAAATGACTCTTGGTCTCACTGCTAATTCCCGCCTCTTGAGTGCCAACGGTCGGTGGAAAATTAACTACCTTTCGGGGCGTTCCTCTGAACCCACGCGTTGAGCTTTAAAGCTGAATTTCAGGCCCAACGCCTTGGCTTCAAAGCTCACATCGATTTCCTGGCTGTCGGGGCTGAACGTAATCAGCCAATCGCCTGATAGCTGATGGCCGCCGCTTGCACGGCGAATCTTCAGCGACCTTGCCTTCCGGTCGGATTGCAATATCGCATACGTGAGCTCAGTGGCTGTGTTTGTTTTCGTATCAACCTGATGGAGTGTATTGGCGCCGAAATAGTAATCGGCCCCTGGTCTGGCCCAATGCCCAATTAAAGCCTTCCGAGGATCAAAGGCGCTCAGCGATTGTTTCTTCTGGGCCTCGGTAGCGGCTGACGGCATCGTGGCAGTCACGCAGACTGCAAGAACTCCAAGCAGTGACCCCGTTAATAGCTTCTTAAGGAAGCCGAAACCACCCGTAAAGAGAAACCCGATGCCTCCCGCCACAAATGAGATCGCCGCCAAGATGTACATTACCTTCGCCAGTAGCGCCCGATTGCCAGCCGAGGCTCGTTGTTGCCTGGCCTGTTCGATCATAGAGGTGGGGACGTTGAAACCCTCCCTGCGCAGCTTCTCAAGAAACTCAGCGTTTTGCTCTGGCGTCAATCTCACACCATGTCCCCGGGACATGATCAAGACACCGTCACGCTCTTTTGGCGAAACAGTAAGCCCCGTGACAAGAAACACCGTCGCAAGAATCAGCGGCAAAATACCGAACCAGATCGGCCTACGTACACCAGCCTCATTGCCATGGGCGCTCCACTGAATTGTTGGGCGTTCCTCCTTTGTTTCTCCAGGATCACGCTGGGACTCGGCCTTCTTCCCTGTGACGAGCTGCTTCGCACCCATGAAGAAACCGAAGAACCCACCGAAATAAACGAGAATCCAGAGCAAGCTCACCGGTATCTTGATCAAGCTTGCAACTGTCCCTTTGCCGAAAATACCGTCTATCAAATCGTCCACACGGTAATGCGCCTGAAAAAGGAAGAGCACCACCGAGACCAGCACCCACAGCAAGGAGAACGCCATCACGCCCAATGCTTCTTTTCGCTCTTCCTGCATGTTTGATCACCTTCCCAAGCGGGACCTGGCACCCTAAACACGCGTACCGGAGGCGCTATTTTGCCGCGGCCTCCCATGGATTCGTTCGCCCGTTGCCCGCCGAATGGCGCCTTATCGCTGAATTGGTCCCATATGACTTTCGCCTTCGCCCATCCATAGGCTGTCCGGGTGCCTCAGAGCTCTTCCTCTCCCTATCACCCCAGACGATTCCAGGCTGGTTCCTGTTTACCTGTGTGGAGCCAGGTGCATGAAACCGAGACCAAAGCGCGCCCTGCATGCTGAGGCTTGGGGCTTGTAGCTGTAGCCTTAGCGAACTCATCTCTTGCCTCTCTAAACAAGCCCCTCGTTTCCGAATCTGACACCGATTGGTCGAAGCTCATTTTCATCGCAGCAAGGCCAAGTAACGAAACTCGCGTTATCAGGATCGAGCTTGACCGGGCTGGCGAACGCCTTTTTCCCGTGTCTCCTGTACTTCAGGCTGCTATTTCCCCCTCGTACATCCACCTATGGCGTTCCAGAAATTCCTTTCTGTCTCGGTATAAGCAGACGGATACATATGCTTACAAATCCAGCCCTCTGAGCCAAAAGGCCACAGACTAGAGATAATGCTTTCTTTCTTGGTTTCTTGCTTCTTCTCGCCGCTTGCAGCCTCACTTTGTACACGCGCCATGACATCACCCGGAATCCTAATACCGAGAGATGATGCTTTGGAAAGATGTTCTTTCGCCATGCTCCATTTATGCTGTGCGGCATATGCCACCCCAATGTTATAATGGGCGAATCCGTTGTTGGCATCTATTTCTATAGCCCTGGAATATGATTTGATTGCGTCGGATGCGTAATTGTCTCCCTTATTCGACAAGACCATCTGGGCGTAAACGACACCCAAGTGAACAAAGCCTGGAGCGTACTTAGGTGCCAAATCGCACGCCTTTTTGGCCAAAGACAGCGCAGTACTCCAATCTCCTCCGTTACCAGCGCTCGTGCTCGCAAATATGGTTTTTGCAACATCCTTTGCTAAGTTCCCTGCAGAGCAGTCAGTTGCGAAGGATAATGATATAGTGACGGCCATGGTTTGCGGTTCATTTTCCGACGCCTTTTGCAGCAGCTTAACCGCCTCTTCACAACGTCCTTCCTTCCCCAAGCCAATCGCCTTGTCATAAAGCTGTTTTGCCGTTTCGGCCATTACGTTCCCTGGGGGGCACGGCGCCAGCAAGTTCAATCCCAACAGTATCGGTAGTATAAAAGATCGCTTATTCATCTTCTGACCCTCCTTTGCAGAGATGTAAGCCGGTTGGAGGTGTCCCCGATCGCGGGTGTCTTTCGCATCAACGAGCGTGAAACTGTCTTGAAAAGATATGGGATAGGGCGAATGTCCCAGAGTTTGAATGATAAGCTTTACCATCAAGACATCCTTCTCTCGTGTAGATCCAACTATGTCCTCAACAGCGGTTGCGAGATTAGATGCTATATAGATATCCGGTGCCTACCAACTCAGATTTAACCTTCTTTTGTGCTTGGTGGCGAAGCCGGAACTCACTGTCTTTGGAACTGGGAATCTGCCGGCTTATAACTTGGTGCGCCCCAAAATCGGTGAATCTTCCAACGGATTCTCTCGATTATACTGGTCAAGAGCGCCTTGAAAGTCGCGCTCAGTTACGTTTTTGTGGTAAGCAAGAAGCTCGTTCCATTCCCTCTTCAATACCTCGCGGCACTCTTGAGGGAGGTCCGCTGCCAGTCCGAGGTATCCGGTGCACGGACCCTTCTCACCAGGCGCGACAAGGCATACCTCCAATTTGTCTCGCTCGATAAGCGCCCCAATCACTCTGCAGTCTTCGTCTTCCTCAAGCCAACGCGCATGCTCCGCCAGGAAAGGATAACCAGCCTGTGCCCTGATATCCGCTGAATCGACCTGAACGAAAATCTGGATGACCCCACCCCTCTTCATGCGATAGAACGCAAACGCCACAGTAACGGGCCGATGTCTTAGCATTTCTATTACGCCAGAGGCTTTTGCGAAAACAAAAGGTCCCTTCGATTCCGGCGCGTCACCCGGCATGAACAACACCGTGACGGCCCAATTTGCTGCCATGAAGCCGCCTCCGCCAATCAGGTTTTCAACTCTCGGCGGCACTTCGAGTTGTGGGGGTAACGTCACAACGACTTGCCGACAGTGTTTGGCTCGACTCTCAGCAAAATACCAGTCGGCACGAACAGGTTCGGTGCTCATCGGTTCCTTGGCCTCACAAGAAGTAAGACTTACCGTCAAGGAGGCAATCGTTTCCCAATCTTGACGCTGTCCGGCAAGATGGGCGGACAAGTGAGGCGCAACGCGCTGCGCAAGCTTTGACGCTGCCTCTTGATCTGAGATTTCGTCGAACGCGCCAATGTAACCATCCAGGTCCATTCCAAGATTCTTCGCTATCTTCAATCGCAAGTCGTATCCTGGGTTCGCTGTCTTCAGTAGCTGCCCCGCATGCCATCTGGACAGCAGCCACAAGCGAACCGCGTCAACCGATCGATCAGTCAGCTTTTGTTCAGCCTCGCGCAGGAGATAGTCCACCCCGGTTGCCTTTCGGAGGCTTCCGAGGGCGGTATTCCGCAGAGGCTGACCTACGCAACAGTCTTCGACCACCGCAGCCATTGCCTCCCGGGCCTCGTTGCTAAATTTTCCCAGGACACCCAAACTTTCCGCAGCCGCTCCACGAACTAACTCGTTCGTGTCGTTGAGCAGTTGGATTATCAACTCCCCGACGACCATGGTTCGCTCCTGCTGGAGCAAAGCGGGGTCGCGATTTAGCTTTGAGCAGTCTCCAAGGCGTCGGATGGCCGCGATCCGCAGGTGAAGATTCTTGTGGGTCTTCATGACCTGTATTAGCTCGGCCAGGCTATCGGTGCCGCTGACACGCAACTCCTCGGAGCAAGTGGGGCAGACAGGAGGACTTCCGTGAGCGAATTTTCCATCTATTGGACCATGCATGGAGCAGGCAACCTCGCGCTTGTTGGCGCAGTTCACGCAGAGAAATTCGGTCTTGCTGTTACCTGGAAGTATGAGTTCATCGAGTCCTTTAAGGTGCTCTTTGGTGTTGTACCCAGCATAGTTGTACTGGAACCATCCTTTCGTCTTGCCACATTCGATGCAGGTTTTGGCCATGTTTTCTCCTCTCCCTGCCTAACATACCGCGCAATCCGAGCGCAGCATGAGGTAGTATCTATCCTCGGCCACTCGCAAAATGTCACGCGGGCCAAACACCCATGGAACGTGCCAAACTAGCCGGTCAACGAAAATGCATGGCCAGTAAATCGCTCCAACCAGAGTAAACTCCGCTTTCGTTCTTCCGCTGAATGCGCTGTACTGCTTGACCGAATACTTTGGCCACCAATCCCGCCGCCAATCTGCGCCACCGTGATTGGCAACCACATACTGCCCCTAAACGCTCAACACGATATAAATGGCCAGGTAGAGAATGACGCCAGGTAAGCCAATCCTCGGCGTGCGCCGGATAACGAAAAAGAACAAAACCGGCAGCGCAAATGCCGAAAGGAACAAAACGTTCGAGACCACTCGAGCATGCATTATTTTCTCTTTGACGATTTTGCCCAGGAAGGAGGTGGTTCCAAAGACAAGAGCTTCCTCTCTAAATCGAAACAGGATTTTGCGGGTAAGGATCGCGTGGGAGGATGTAGCCTGCCTCGGGAGGCCATTACCGCTATCTTTCTTCGAAGGATATATCGGAGACCCGGTCATCTTGAACTCCTCCTTTCCTGCCCGAGGGACTCAAACTCAGCCGGTGGGTATGAATTGGGTCAGCGCAATTGTAATGCCATAGGCTCTAACCGGTAGTTACAGTTTTAGGCGCGAAACTGGCGAGCGCAATTTGACGGCCACGGAGAATTCTGTTGTAAAATCAACGGCTTAAAAGCCACGCAACGGTCCTGACACTATTGGCAAAGAAGATCGAAAGCCTGTTCAGGGGGTTTGCCGAAGTCGGGCTTTCCAATATCTGGCAATGAAAGAATTTTGGGTGCGCGAAATCGCGCAGAACTGATCGACGGCAGCGCGGTAGTTTCCTCACATGTCGTTGCTACTGAAGGCCGCGTGCGGACAGGTATTTGGAGGGATTTTTCTCACCGGAAAGAAAGACGGCGGTCTTCCATTGCAAACATGCGATTCTGAAGCGCCAGCCAGACGGACTGCAACTTTCCAGTGGCCGAAGGCAGACTCCACGGGCGGGGCTTGCTTGCAGAGAATATAACGTTATGCTGCTGACTCGACCGGAAACTCCCAGCCCGGGAATACCAGCACGGCCGGATGGCACTTGAGCGCGCGCGCAAGAACTTTCGCCCTTTCGACCCCCAGGCGAACGCGGTCATTTTCGATCGCGGAAATTGTCGCTTGGGGAATTTTGGTCATCTGAGCCAGTTGGTTTTGACTAAGCCCCTGTAGCTCGCGAACAATGCGCACTGACTCGCCCACCGAAACTTGAATACGCTTCCGCGCCGGACGAAACACTTTCATCTTACGACCTCCGATACTCATGCGGTGTCACGCGGACGACTTGAAATAACGACTCCTCCGGGATGATCCGATAGATCACACGCAACTGGAGCCCCAGACGCGAAGATCGATAACCGCTCCATTTGCCCGCAAGCGCCTCGTCGTGAAAACCTTTGATCGCGCGCAGGCCGGGAGGGCCCGAGATCACCGCGATGTCTTTCCACTTCTCGTACCGCTTGAGGATCTCGCGAGGTACCGAACCTGAGAGTTGTCTGTCGACACGACGGTGCTCCTCAGCGCGCCACATTTTCCATTATCGCTATACCAAATATGACATGTCAACCTCGGGTATCCACCTGTGTTATAACTTCCGGCTGTTCTTGCGTGCTGCGGTGTCGCTGGCCTGTATACGCATCCGATCAGCATGGCACCCACAAGGAATTGACAAGCGTGATAATCTTCCGGTAGTTTCCACACACACGAAGATATCCGGGAGTCCGTCCGAACGGAGGTCGATCATGGCTGGTTTTAGGAAGTTCTGTTTGTCCGCGCTGCTTCCGCTGGCATTTCTGGGCGTGGCCCAGGCCCAGTTGATCAATATCGACGCGGCGAAAAAGGAAGGCAAGGTTGTCCTTTACGGCACGGTGCTTCCCCAGGCCATGGAGTCGATCTACAAACCTTTCGAGAGGAGGTACGGGATCAGAGTCGAATACTGGCGTGCATCGGCCACCAAGGTTGTAGACAGGGTGTTGACCGAATGGCGGGCCGGACGGCCCGGTTTTGACGTGGTGGAAGGCAATCCGGGACTCCACGTCGTTCCCAAAAGAGAAGGAGTCTTCGCCCGATATGTTCCGCCCTCGTCTGAAAAATTTCCGGAACAGTTCCGGGATAAGGAAGGTCTCATGACCGCCTGGCGCATCATTCCTCTGAGCCTTCTGTACAACACGGATTTGGTCAGATCGGCGGACCGGCCGCGAAGCCTGGACGATCTGACGGATCCTAAATGGAAAAAGAAAATCAGCATCCCGGACCCAGGGCAGCATACGGAAACGGCCCAGTTCCTTTGGAATCTGCGGAAATTCAAAGGTGAAAACTGGCTGGACTTTGTCAAAGCCCTTGCCAGACAAGAGCCTCATCTCGTCGAGTCGTTCGCGCCGGTTCCGAACCTGATTATTCGGGGCGAGGCCCAGGTCGGAATCGGCTACATCAAATATGTGAACCAGTTTAAGGGGCCGATCGGCTACGTATTGATGGACCGACATTTAGCCGACCCCAACACGGTTAGCCTGAGCGCCAAAGCGGCCAATCCCAATGCGGCGAAGCTCTATATGGAGTACATCTGTTCGATCGACGGGCAGAAAGCCACCGCGGAACAGGGAGAGTTTGTGCTCTATCCCGGAATCTACCCCCCGATCAAGGATGCGGAAAAGGTCGTCTCAAGCGTTGTCTTCATGGATAGACCGACGCCGGAGGAATTCAAAAAGCTGAGCGCCGAGTTTCGCCAGATCTTTTTCGGCAAATAGGCGGGTGTTGAGGAATCGGAGTAAAGGGGAAGGGATTTCGGATTTCGGATTTCGGATTTCGGATTTCGGATTTCGGATTTCCGACTTCGGACCTCCGATCTCGGCGGAGCATATCAGATGACGCATTTCGACCCGGCGATCGGCAGATACCTGTATCTTGACGTTCAGGGAATCGAGTATCGGGTCTATTTCGAGCAGAACGGAAACGGAATTCCGCTCGTTTGCCAGCACACCGCCGCGTCGGATGGACGGTTGTGGCGCCGCACCTTGAACGACGAAGAGATCAGTCAAAAATATCAAATTATCGTTCCCGATCTGCCTTATCACGGCAAATCCCTTCCCCCGGAATCCGTCGAGTGGTGGAAAGACGAATATAGACTGACCAAGAGTTTTTTTCTGGATTTTCACCTGGCGTTTAGCCGGGCTTTGGGCCTGGAGAGAACGGTTTACATGGGATGTTCTATGGGAGGACAATTGGCGGTTGAGCTGGCTCTCGAACACCCCGATGCATTCAGGGCTGTGATTGCGCTTGAAGCCGGTTTGAGCAGAGCGAAAATGGCGCCCACTCTGGACTTTCACGATCATCCCCGGATAGGAAACGAATTCCGGATGCAGACCATGTATGGAAAGACCGCGCCCGGAAATCCCGAAAGATACCGGCGAGAGATCGCCTGGACCTACGGTCAAAGCGCTCCCCCGGTCTCCAAAGGAGATTTGTATTACAATTTTTTAGATCACGATTTAACCGGAGGTATGGCGCAACGAATCGATACTTCCCGCGTACCTGTTTATCTCATGACAGGAGAATATGACTGGGGCAACTCCCCCGAAGATACCCGTATCCTGGCCGCGCAGATCAAAGGCGCCAAATTCATCGAGATGAGAGGATTGGGCCACTTCCCGATGAGCGAAAATTTTGCGGCGTTTAAAAAATACCTCATGCCCATTCTCGATGAAATCGCCGGCAGCCACGCGAAGTGACGGACTCAGTGGAGTCATCCGGAAACGAACCTGTCCTCGCTGAGACGCCCGGTGCGCGCGCCGTGTTCCATGCGCGCGGCGTCTCCAAAGTCTACCGAATGGGCGAAGTGGAAGTGCACGCCCTGCGCGGGGTCAATTTGGACCTGTACGCGGGCGAGCTGGTTGTGCTCCTTGGCGCCTCCGGCAGCGGCAAGTCCACGCTGCTCAACATCCTCGGAGGGCTCGACGTCCCCACCAGGGGCGAGGTCTATTATCTCGACCACAAGCTTACGGGCGCCACGGAAGACGAGCTCACCCGTTTCCGCCGGGAGCACGTGGGCTTTGTATTTCAATTTTATAATTTGATCCCCAGCCTCACCGCGCTCGAAAACGTGGCCCTGGTAACCGAAATCGCCCACAATCCGTTCAACCCCGAAGAGGCACTGCAATTGGTCGGCCTCGGCGACCGGCTGCATCACTTCCCCGCGCAAATGTCCGGCGGAGAGCAGCAGCGCGTAGCGATCGCGCGGGCCGTAGCCAAGCGTCCTGACGTTTTGCTTTGCGACGAGCCGACGGGCTCACTGGATTATGCCACAGGAAAAGTAGTGCTGGAGGTGCTGGCGCGCGTAAATGGGGAGCTGGGGACCACGACCGCAGTCATCACTCACAATGCCGCGATCGCCGCCATGGCGGATCGCGTGATCCGTCTGAGCAGCGGCCAGATCGTCGAGACAAAACGCAATCCCGTCAAACTTTCACCCGCGGAGCTCGCCTGGTGAAGAGCCGCAACCGCATGCTTTACCGCGACCTCTGGCACCTCCGGGGACAGATAATCGCGGCGGCGGTGGTCGTAAGTTGCGGCGTGGCCGCATTCGTTTCCATGCGCAGCACCTATGAGTCGCTCTTGTCGGCGCAGGTGGACTATTACACCTCATTTCGCTTCGCCGACGTCTTTGCGCAAGTTAAGCGGGCGCCCGAGAGCCTGGTCGCGCGCGTCGGCGAGATCCCCGGGGTCGCGCAGGTGCGCACGCGCGTTGTGATGCAAGTGACCCTGGATGTCCCCCGCCTGGACGAGCCGGCCACGGGGCGCCTTGTTTCTATTCCCGAACGGCCGCGGCCTATAATCAACGACCTGTTTCTCCGCAACGGCCGCTATCTCGAGCCAGGGCGCGACAACGAGGTCATTGTCAGCGAAGCGTTCGCGGCGGCTAATCACCTCAATGTCGGCGATAGCATCGGCGCGGTGATCAACGGGCGCTGGAAACGGCTGCGTGTTGTGGGCACCGCCCTCTCTCCCGAGTACATCTACGAGGTCGGGGGCGGTACCATTTTCCCCGATAACCGCCGCTTTGGCGTGTTGTGGATGGGCGAGGAGGCCCTGGCGGCCGCATTCAACATGGACGGCGCTTTCAATGACCTGGCGCTGACGCTCTCCGCGGGCGCCTCGCAATCCGACGTGATCGAGCGCCTAGATTTGCTGCTCGCGCGTTACGGAGGATTGGGCGCTTACGGACGCGAGGAGCAGATCTCCCACAGGTTCATCTCCGATGAGATTTCCCAGAACCGGATTTCCTCCACCTACATTCCGGCAATTTTCCTGGGGGTTGCCACGTTTCTGCTGCACATCGTGCTGTCTCGACTCGTGGCCATGCAGCGGACTGAGATCGGTCTGCTGAAGGCCTTTGGCTACGGCAACCGAACGGTCGGCCTGCACTATCTAAAGCTCGCCGCCATCACCGTGCTCGCCGGCGTCGCGGTCGGCGCCGGAATCGGAGTCTACTTGGGGGCTCAACTTACAGACCTCTATCGGGATTACTATCGCTTTCCCCGGCTGACGCATCGCGCCAGCCCGGAAGTTCTCGGGCTTACTCTGGTCATCAGCTTTTCCGCGGCTGTCCTGGGAGCGCTGGCCGCGGTACGCCGGGCCGCTGCATTGCCGCCCGCGGTGGCGACGCGACCCGAGCCTCCGGCCAGCTTCCATGCCGGGCTGCTGGAGCGCTTGGGACTTTCTCGGTTCCTCCCCTCTTCCGGACGCATCATCGCGCGCTCGATCACGCGGCGAGGCTGGAAATCCGTGATTGCCGTGCTCGGCATCGCCTGCGCTGCCGGGATGCTCGTGCTGGGCGGCTTTTTCTACGACGCGATCCGGTACCTGATGTGGGTGCAGTTCGAGGTGGTTCAACGTGACGATGTAACGGTCGTGTTTACCGAGCCGAAATCGGCCGGTGTCCGCTACGAGCTGGCGCGCCTGCCCGGAGTGCTGCACTCCGAGCCTTTCCGAGCGGTGCAGGCGCGTTTGCGATTCGAACACCGGTCGCGGCGAGTGGAGCTGACCGGCTTGACTCCTGACAATGACCTGCGACGGCTAATCGACTCAAACCTGCGGCCTGTCGAGCTGCCACAGAAGGGCCTGCTGCTCACGACGAAACTTGCCGAACTGCTCGGCGTCGCGCCAGGAGACCGCGTGACCGTAGAAGTGCTGGAGCACACGCGGGCTGTGCGGCAGATCATAATCTCCGGGGTGGTAGAGGAACAGGTGGGCATTGCCGCTTACATGAATCTCGCCGCGCTCAACCGCCTGCTCGACGAGCAGGGCTCGGTGTCGGGCGCGCATCTGGCAGTGGACGCGAACCAGGCAGCGCGCCTGTACACCCGGCTCAAAGCGATCCCGGCGGTGAGCGGCGTCGCGATCCGCGAGGCCGTCTTGAACAGCTTTCGCGAGATTCTTGACCGCAGCATTGTCGTTTCCACTTTCATCAATGTGCTGTTCGCCTGCGTCATTGCCTTTGGGGTGGTCTACAACAGCGCCCGCATCGCGTTATCCGAACGGGGCAACGAACTGGCTTCGCTGCGCGTGCTCGGCTTCACTTCCAACGAAGTCGCAACCATTCTCCTCGGCGAGCAGGGCGTGCTCACGCTGATCGCGATCCCGCTCGGTTTCGCGCTCGGAGCGGCAACATGCTGGCTCCTTGTGAAGCGGCTCAGCACGGAACTCTACCGCATTCCACTGGTGTTAAGCGCCGAGACCTTTGTGTTCGCCGCCGGGATCGTCGCGCTCGCGGCGTTTGGCTCGGGTTTTCTGGTTGCGCGGCGGCTGCGCCGCCTCGACCTGATTTCCGTTCTCAAAACCCGGGAATAGGGACGCAAACATGTTGCCGGGGTTAAAAAAGGTAATCTACGCGGCAACTGCAATCGCCGCCGTCGCCGGCCTGGCGGTGATTTTACTCCCGGACCCGGTTCCGGTCGAGGCGACTAAGCTCACTGTGGGGTCGCTGCAAGTCACGATCGATGAGGATGGCGAGACACGCGCCCATGATCGCTTCATTGTTAGCGCCCCGGTATCGGGGCGCGCATCGCGCATCGAACTCCACGAGGGCGACCGGGTTGCGCGAGACCAGGTGCTGCTCGAGCTTTGGCCACTGCCCCTGTCGGCGCGGGAGCGCGAGGAGCAACTCGCTCGGATTGCCGCTGTCGACGCCCTCGCGCGCGAAGCGAGCGAGCGCGTGCGGCGGGTTCAAGCCGAGTATGAGCAGGCGCGCCGCGATCGCCAGCGCATGGAGAAGTTATCAGCAGGCGGGTTCATTTCAAAACAAGACGCCGAGCAGGCTAGTGTCGCCGAGACGACCAGAGCCAACGAGCTCGAAGCGGCCCGCTTCCGGGCGCGCTCAGCGGATGCGGACGTGAGAGCCGCGCGCGCGGCGCTGCTGGCATTGGATGAGAAACGCGCCGGGAGCGCCAGAATCCCGATACGCTCGCCGGTCGCGGGCAAGGTATTGCGCATTCCCGAGAAAAGCGAGCGTGTTGTAGCCGCCGGCGCGCCCCTGATGACAATCGGCGACCCCGCGCGACTTGAGGTCGTGATCGATTTGCTTTCCGCGGATGCCGTCAAAGTCAAGCCTGGCATGCCCGTTCTCCTGGAGGGCTGGGGCGGCGACAAACCGCTACGCGCCCGAGTGCGCGTGGTTGAGCCTTATGGCTTTACCAAAGTCTCGGCTCTTGGCGTGGAAGAGCAGCGGGTAAATGTAATCGCAGATTTCGTTGACCCGCCGGGACCGCTCGGTGACGGGTACCGGGTGGAGGCGAAGATCGTCACGTGGAGTGGTGAAGGCGTTCTAAAAGTCCCCGTGAGCGCGCTCTTCAGGCATGGCGAAACATGGGCCGTCTTCGTGGTCGAGAGCGGGCGGGCAAAGCGGCGTCAAGTTCAGATCGGCCATCGCGGCGCATTGGAAGCGGAGATCGTCGCAGGCCTTAAAAAGGGCGACGCGGTTATCCGCCACCCGTCTAACGATATCGCCGATGGCACTCGGGTCAAAGTGGTAACATGATGCCGTCGGCGGACAGTAAGAAATCGGTCTTGTGACCTGGATCGCAGAAACTGCTTTCCCTCCTCTGTATAGCTTGGGATGGAATAGTGCCTCGGCTCAACGCGGTTTGAGCCGTTGTCAATAGGTGTGTAAACGGTTAGGCGGCGTCCCTGTTCTTTTGGATTTCCTCTCCGTCTTTGTATCGCGTTCCGTCAACCACTTTTGCTACCAACTCTGGCGCATCGAGCTTTCTGAAACTCATTTCGGCTA
>JACQUW010000025.1 GCA_016210115.1 Deltaproteobacteria bacterium
GCTTGAGACCTATCACCGCGGCCGCGAGACCTGGAGGTAAGGTCCACCAAAAGCTCTGCAGGAAATCCATGACGGAAAAAAGAATTCTTGTTGCCGTGGGGGTGTATCCTGTCATCTCGATGATCCCTTTGACTTTGGGGAGCACGTAGACGAGGTAGATCCCGATCACGAAGAACACCATCGAGATGATGACCGCCGGATACATGACGGCCTTGCGGACGTGAAATCAATCGCCTGTCGCACTCCCTCTTCAAGGTTTCGAAGCGCCCTTACCAGCTCTCCCGCCTGCTCTCCTGCATAGATCCCCGCGTGAATGAGGTCGGAGAACAGGCCGGTTCTTTTCATGGCTTCGGAAAGAGAGCTGCCTTTCATGACGTGCGTCCGTATGGCGCGCGCGGCGGCCTGCGTCTTTTTGCTTTCGACCACTCTTTCCAGATTCTCAAGCGCAATGGCCATGTCCATGCCGGAGCCCAAAAAGTCCGCCAGAAAAGATATGAATTCCAGAACTTCCCTGTTCTTGAGCTGCGTCCTTGAGAAGGGAAGATAAGCGAAAACCGCGGAGAGATAATCTTCTTTGATCAGAACCGGCTCAAGACCGCTTGCTTTTAGCTGTGAGCGGGCGACTGATATGGAGGCGGCCTCCATCTTTCCTTCCCTTCGGGCTCCTGCAGGGTCTATGGCGACGTAGCGGTAGAACATCAGAAGACAACCCACGTCCAGTAGCATCCCGAGCAGGAGGTTCCTGTGCTGCCGGAGCGACTGAAACTGTTCAGGACCGCCGACTGTACCCACCAGGGGAGACCGCCGATATAAACGACAAGCTGCGTGTCGCCGGCTCCCTGGTACCAGGTCTGGTATTCCTCCCCGAATGGGTTTTGCGACGGCTGGCCGATGGATGCGGGAAGATAGCCTGCGTCTATGAGTTTTGAGAGGCCCGACAACCACGGCCATGACCAGGCGTAGTTAACCGCGCCTGTGGCTTCGGTGTATCTGTCCGAGGCTTCCCTCACCGCGCTGATCTGCCTTATGACCGCGTTCACCCTGGAGGAGTTCATCATGGAGTTGATGCCGACGAACGCGCCTGCCAAGACCGCCATCACGGCAAGAGCCACAACGAGTTCAATCAGAGTGAAACCTGCCTGGCTGCCTGCAGCCTGCCCGCGCCCCGGCAGGCGGGCACGCAGACAGGTAGCTGCTCCGTTCACGGCATGTTTCATAAATCGCTCCGAAATGATGATTAGCAAGATTTACAGAAAAGGATCTAGCTGAAATGGGACCAAAAATGGGGCGGAGAAGGCAGGATTTCTCTTCAATGGTGTGGTCAAACAGGCTCCGCTCTGCGGTGGAGGCGATGGCTTAATTTAAAAATCTCCTAAGCCCCATGTCAGAGCAAATATGCATCTCTACCCACAACGCAAATGAGGTTTGACATAAGAGCACGTATTCGGATACTTTCTCCCCCAAAAAGTGTCTGAGGCTGGTTAGCTCTTTCCCGCAGGCCTGTCTGCCGTAACACAGGCAGGTCCTTTCGGCTCTCAACGCCATGTGGGCAGGCGATTGTTGGGGCAATTAAAGTTCCCGGTGGCTGAACCTCAAAGCGAATTCCTATCATTTTCGTCTGTCCGGAAGATCTTCTGGCACGCATTGGCGCGCGAGCTTCGGACGGTAAACGGCTCCAGGACTTTGCAATCGCAATGTCGTGACGTGGAAGGGAATTTATCTCGCAGAGCGCGCCGATGAAGTGAAGTGTTCTGGCATTTTAAGGAGATGGTGTGAAATGACTCTCATTTTGAGTAATGAGGAAGTTGAGAGATTGCTGGAGGTGAGGGATTGCATCGATGTTTTGGAGGATGCATATCGGGAACAGGCTGCGGGAAGGGCGATCAGCCAGCTTCGGATGGACACGGAGGTTCCGATAGGACAGGGCAATCACGTCAAAGAGTTCGAGTTCAAGACGATGGTAGGGATTCTGCCCAAGCGGGGAATCGCTGCTCTGCGGTGCAGTGCCACCATTCAGCAATGGCTTCGGGAATTTGGCTCCCTACGAACAGATTACGTCCGCGGGCCGGGTGGCAGGCTTGTCGGCTTGGTTCAACTGTTCAGCTTCGAGACGTGCGAGCCTCTTGCCATCTTTCCGGATTCGTATCTTCAGAAGGTTCGGGTGGCCGCAACCAGCGCCATCGGCGCAAAATACCTGGCGCGCAGCGATAGCCGATGCATGGGCCTTTTAGGATCCGGCTGGCAGGCAAGCGCGCATGTGGAAGCGCTTTGCGCCGTTCGTCCTTTGGAGCTGATTAAGGTTTACAGCCCGAATTCCGCTCACAGATCAGAGTTCGCCGAAACCATGAGCAAGCGGACCGGAATATCGATTGTGGCGGTCGATAGTCCGGCGGAAGTCTTCGATGCTGACATTGTAATAGCCGCAACCAACGCAAAGGAACCGGTCATCTACGGAAAGTACCTGAAAAGAGGGACCCACTTTTGCTCGATCGGCCCCTATGAGGTCGATGGCGAGGCCATCGAGAAAGCGGACGTCGTGGTGATGCATTCGAGAGAACGGTACCGGACACATGTCGCGGGCGAGGGTCAGTTCGGGACACTGGTCCACGGCAATCCGTATGTTCCCTCCGAGTATGACTGGGAACATCATATCCTTTCCCGTCTGGATGTTAATGAGGTTCCTCTCCTTGAGGACATTCTCACCGGCAGGAGTCGCGCGCGGACGGATGAATCGCAGATCAGCTTCTTTATGAACGTGCAGGGACTCGGGTTACAATTTGCGGCGGTGGGAGCCAGAGTTTATGAACTTGCCATGCAAACAGGCGTGGGCAAAGAGATACCGACAGAATGGTTGACGCAGACGACGAATACCTGAAGGCCAACTTTTCCAGAACGGATTGAGGCGATGAAAAAGAGGCACGCGAGAGTCGTTTGGATCGTCCTGTGGTTCTGGTCTGTTTGGAATCTGTCGACCCAGAGCGCTGCACAAACCAGACCGTCGGAATCCGTTCTTGAGGGCGCGAAGAAAGAAGGCAGCGTAGTGTGGTACGGCACCATGAACGTGACGGATGCAAGAAAGGTCATCGAGGCGTTTGAAAAAAAATATCCGTTTCTAAAAGTGAACCTCTATCGTGCGGGGAGCCAGCCCTTGCTGAATCGCCTGACAGCGGAATACCGCTCCGGGAGATATCTTGCTGACGTTACCGAGACAAACATTCTGGAGAGCTATTTCTTTCAGAAAAAAGGATATTTTCAACCTTACCGGTCGCCGGAAGCAAGATATTTTCCGGCGCAGTTCAAGGACCCCAACGGGTTCTGGGTCGCTGACTATCTCAACTTCTACGTCATCGCCTACAACACCCGAATGGTGAGCCCACCCAATGTGCCCAGAGGGTACGAAGATCTTTTACATCCGCGCTGGCAGAACCTCATTGGACTGAAGGATGACACGATTCGCTGGTATGGAACGTTGATGGACTATTGGGGTGAAGAAAAAGGGAAGAGTTTCATGCATCAACTGGTGGCGCAAAATCCACGCATGATCAGAGGAAGCTATGGACTGATTTCGGAGCTCACGGCAGCCGGCGAGGTTGCAGCAGGAATCGTCTTGGCGGCTACCGTAGAAACGCTCAAAAACGATAAGAAGGCACCTGTTGATTGGCAAAGCAGCGTTGACCCTGCGGCGACATCAATTGTGGGTCTCTATTTGCTCTCGAAAGCGCCCCACCCGAACGCTGCAAAACTTTTCATTGACTTTCTCCTCTCCGAGGAGACCCAAAGGCTATTTGTTACGATGAACCGAGTTCCTGCCCGGACTGATGTAAAACCGAAGAGCGCCAAGCTCGACCCAGCAAAGCTCAAAATCGTGGTCATCAATCCGGAAATGTCCGAAAGATTTGAAAGATACAGTCAGGAGTTTAGAGAAATCTTTCTGAGCGGCCGCTGAAGGAGATCTGAAGTCAGAAAATCGCGGGTTAAAAGGGGGGAAGATCATGGTGAAGTTAATTAGCAACGCAGACGTGGACAGGGTTCTTACAATGCAGGATACGCTAGACCTGATGGAGGAGGCGTTTAGGGAATTCGGGATGGGCCGTGCTGTGTCACCGCCGCGCACCCATACTTATATGCATCCTCCAGAGGGTACTTTGTCTTATCGGCACAAGTCCATTATCGGCGGAGTGCAAAAGTTTGGCGTCTTTGCCGAACGGGTGACTTCGCACATTGTCGGCTTTCCCGAGGTGGGAGGACTCAAGCGGCAGGTCAAGCTTGCTCCGACTCCGGGACATCGTTATCCCGATCTTATCCTTCTGTTTAGTCTAGCCAGCGGAGAGCTTCTTGCGATCCTCCAGGGAGGGTCTTTGCAGAGAATGAGAGTCGGGGCAACGAGCGGGATTGGGACGAAGTATCTTGCTCGCGAAGACGCGAAGGTCGCCGGCATCTTTGGATCAGGTTGGCAAGCTGAGACTCAACTCCAAGCGCTCTGCGCGGTTCGGCCGATCCAGCAGATCAAAGTATTCAGCCCAAACGCCAGCCACCGGGAGGAATTTGCCAGAAAGATGATAA
Source organism: Deltaproteobacteria bacterium (assembly GCA_016210115.1). Classification (GTDB taxonomy): domain Bacteria; phylum Desulfobacterota; class Binatia; order UBA9968; family UBA9968; genus JACQUW01. The sequence goes on from JACQUW010000025.1 coordinate 4,564, forward strand.
AGACCCTTGAGAGGGAAGTCCTGGCTGTCGGTGAACCGCAAAGCGCAGTGAAGGGTTCCGATATCGTAATCACAGCAACAAGCTCCAATGAGCCTGTTTTTCAGGGTGTATGGCTGCAAGCCGGGACTCATATTAATAGCATCGTGAATAACGACGAGGGCAACCGACGTAGCGAGCTGGATGCTGACGCTTACGAGCGAGCCGATGTCATTATTGTCAATTCCCGGGAGCAGCTAGTTCACGTGAAGCAGAATGATGTCCTCGGGTTGGAAGAACAAGGGAAGCAAGCCGAAGAACTCGGAGACTTGCTCATCGGAAAGGCCAAAGGTCGCACCACCCCCGACCAAATCACGTTATTTAAAAATAACGTTGGGATGGGTATACAGTTTGCCGCGGTAGGTGCCAGGGTCTATGAACTTGCCACGAAGCAGGGGCTAGGCAGAGATCTTCCTGTAGAGTGGTTTCACCAGGAAATCCCGCATAGGAACTGAAACTATGTTGATCGAAAGTTGCTTTTCATCACGAAGCAGTATGTGGATCATCCTGTCAGCGCGTTCAGGCTTGGTGTTGTTCTTCTTCTTGCTCCTTCTCGAAGCTCCCGCCGATTCCGTTGCGAAGGAGAATTTGATAGTTGGGTACCAGTCCCTTTCTCTTAACCAGAGCGCCCTTTGGGTGGCAAAGGATAAAGGTATTTTTGAAAAATACGGACAGGATGTTCAGCTTGTCTTCTTGCGCAGCGGCACGAGTGCCACACAGGCCTTGATCGCGGGGGATGTTCACATCAGCAACATTGGAGGCCCGCCGTTTGTTCATGCGGTTTCGAGAGGAGCCTCCCTTGTTATGGTTGCCTCGGTCGCAAACAGGCTTCAATTTCAATTCTACGGCGCGCCGGGGGTGACGCCCAAGACTCTAAAAGGCGGAAGAGTGGCCATTGGCGCTTTCGGTGGGGGAGCGGATCTGGCCTCGAAAATAGCTGTAAAAAAGCTCGGTCTAGACGTAAACCGGGATGTCGCTTTCATGCAGCTTGGGACAACGTCGCTGCGATTCTTAGCTCTGCGATCAGGGCAGGTTCAAGCCGCTGCCATACTGCCACCAGACACTTTTCTTGCAAAGAAAGAAAAGCTTCCTCTTCTACTTGATTTGGCGGAGTCAGATGTCGAATTTCTTAGCACCGGCTTGGTCACCAGTAGGGCTTTTATTAAAGCACGACGGCAGACCGTGATGAATTTCGTTAAGGCATATATCGAAGGTCTCGCTTTCCTGACAAAGCAGAAAAATGAGAGTCTTCGCATCCTTCTCAAGTACCTCCGAACATCCGATGTCGAATCCATGAGCGATGCCTACGATTACGTGGTCGGAAAAACAATGCCGCGGAAGCCTTATCCCGGCTTGCCCGCCGTCAAGGCTGTGTTTGACGCCTTAGGTTTGAGAGCCCCTGAAGATTCGGGCTCATTTCTCGAAGGGGGACTCGTTGCAGAGCTTGATAATTCCGGCTTCATAACCAAAATATTCCAGTAGTCGACTCGACGACGGTTACCAAAAAAGAAATTGGCAATAGGTTGACCGGTCTGTAATCGATTTAGATCATGCCCAAAAAGACGCGACCAAGTCTTTTGAGATCGGCCTGCAACGGATTATTTTTCGTTTTTTGCGCTCTCCTTTTTTACCTCTCGAGCCTCTCGGTCAGCCCTGCGGCTCAAATATCCCGCGTCAAATTGCTCGTAGGTTACAGCTCGCCATCCGGGAGCCAGGCGGTCTTGTGGGTAGCCAAGGAGTCGGGGGCGTTTAGTCGCCACGGGATAGACGTCGAGCTCATCTTTGTCGGCAGCGGCTCGAAGATGACCCAGGCGGTCCTTGCCGGTGAGCTGAAGATCGCTCAGCTCGGAGGAGTTGCGCCTATCGCCGCAAGGCTCGGCGGAGCCGATGCAAAGATCATCGCCGTCAGCTTCAACACCCTCGCAAACTCCCTGATCGTGAACCGTGAGATCCAATCGGTCCATGATCTCAAGGGAAAACGGGTCGGTGTCTCACGTTTCGGCACCAATACGGATGCCGGTGCCCGCTACGTCATCAAGAAGAATGGGCTTGTCCCCGACCGCGACGTGGCGATTCTTCAGCTTGGAGACATCCCGGCTGTTTTCGCTGCGCTTCAGACCGGCGCGGTTCAAGGAGGCATCCTATCCTATCCGACAACGGCCAGAGCATTGAAGATGGGTTTTAAAGAGCTTGTAGACATTTCTGAAATCGGTTTGGAATATCCAGGCACGAATATCGTCACCATGGATCGCTTCCTACGGAGCCAGCCGGATCTCGTCAGGGGATTTCTCATGGCTTTTATCGAAGGCATCCACCGCTACAAGAGCGACGCCGCCTTCACCAAGAGAGTTATCGGCCAATACGCGCGGATTACAGACGCCGGGATTCTGGACGACACCTATCGCTTGTTCGCTCAGAAACTCCAAAAAATTCCATACCCGACGCCGGGCGGGATCCGCTTCGCACTGGAGACTCTGATCGATAATCCCAAGGCGCGGCAGGCCCGGCCGGAGGAGTTTTACGATGACACGATATTACGCGCGCTCGAGCGGGAGGGCCTTGTGGAGCAGCTTTACCGGTAGAGCTGACCGGCAAAGCTGAAAAAGGTAATACTGCCGGAGGAGTGAAGAGGGATGCAATCCGGAAAAAAACCCGAATATGGCTCTGACCTGATCGTTGACCTTATGAAGCGCTATGGGTTCAAGTATGCCGCGCTTAACCCAGGATCGAGCTTCCGGGCGCTCCATGACTCGATCGTCAATTACGGTGGCAATGAAATACCGAAGATCGTGCTTTGCTGCCATGAGGAAATTGCGGTTGCCGTGGCGCATGGCTACGCCAGAGCCTCAGGAGAGCCGATGATTGCTATCTGCCACGATCTGGTCGGGCTGCAGCATGCTTCGATGGCCATCTATAACGCCTGGATCGATCGAGCGCCGATCATCGTTCTCGGTGCCACCGGTCCATCCGATCCAACAGGCGAGAAGCCTTTCCCTCGGCTGGCCCCGCTGCATACCGCCCATCTCCAGGGTGAGTTGGTCAGGGATTACGTCAAATGGGACTACCAGCCTAACAGTCTTCCGGGGGTGATGGAGTCCTTCGCGCGCGCCTATAAGATAGCTCTGACGGAGCCTACGGGGCCCGTTTATCTCTGCTATGACGCGATGTTACAGGAGGAGGCCCTGGGCGAGATCCCGGCCATTGATCCTAGCGAAAATTTTCCTCCGTCCTGTGCGCCTTCCGGGAATCCGGATAAACTTAGAGAAACTGTCGAGCGGATCCTTACAGCGAAAAATCCTGTTCTCATCACCGGCATGGTGGGAAGGCAGAAAGAGACCTGGAGGTCTCTTGTCTCGTTTGCCGAGATCCTTGGCCTTCCCGTAGTCGATCAGGGGTTGCGCTTCAATATTCCCAATAGCCATCCTTTAACCGTGACCGGGGCTGAAAAAGAGATCCTTCGAGAGGCGGATTTGGTTGTGGCGTTGGATGTGCTGGATCTCTACTGGGCGTTGACGCGTCTCTCGGACCGCCATGAACATTTGCTGAATCCGGAAGCCAAAATTATCAGGATAGGATTGGAAGATTACACGATCAGGAGTTGGAGCGAGGCACGCCGCTTGGTCGTGACTGATCTATCGATCATTGCCGACAGCGCCATTGCTCTGCGTGAAATGGAGCAGATTGCCAAGCGCCTCCTTGCCCGGGACGAGAAGGCGCGAAAAGGAATAGAAGGCCGGGGCGCCTCGATCCGAATGCGGCATCAACAAATCCGCGATCGATGGAAGAAAAAGGCGGAAAAACAATGGGAGGACAACCCCGTTTCTCTGCCAAGATTGCTGCTGGAGCTTAAGGATTTGCTTGGCTCGCATCCCTGGTCTTTAGTGAACGCCGGCACGCCCGCCTCGGTCTGGGCGCGCCGGTTGTGGGAATTTGAGGAGCCGGATCAGTTTTGTGCCGGGAATCCCGGCGGAGGATTAGGGCATGGCATCGGCGCTTCCATTGGCGCAGCGCTCTCGGAACCGCTTTCCGGCCGGATCTGCATTAACCTACAGCCAGACGGCGATCTGCTTTACACGTTAAGCGGCTTGTGGACCGTCTCACATCTGAAAATACCGTTGTTGACAATAATGACGAATAATCGCTCGTACTATAACGATGAAGAGCATGCTGAACATCTGGCGATCAGGCGCAATCGGCCGGTAGAGAACAAAGTTGTCGGGTTCAGGATTGATCCCCCGGCGACTGATTTTGCCAAGATCGCCCAGGGATTCCAAATCTATGCCGAAGGGCCTATAGAGGACCCCAAGTTGCTCCGGGGCTCTCTGGAGCGGGCACTGAAGGTAGTCAAGGAAAACCGTCTGCCGGCGCTGGTCGATGTCATTACACAGCCTCGGTGATGTCTCGCCTGAAAACAAGCTCAGAATAGCGCTCGTTATCTATTGGGATTGGGTTACGAGGCTCAAAAATCAGCTTGGAAGGGAAGGCGCGGATGAAACCGGTTGACTTGGAGCGCCTGTCGGGTTTAGTGAGAGTCGTTACCCTAGTCAGCGGAAGGACTTTCTCACTTCACACGAAGTAACGCCCTGTATCCGTCGCGCGGAGACGTCCCGGTCACAGAAGAGGTGGATCGCCTGCGGGGCCGGCCCACTTTTTTCACCGGCGTGGAAGAGACGAGTCGCGACTATAAACGGATTTCGGAGACTTACCAGGCGCTTCTGCGGTGATGGAGGGCTAAGTGGATGAATGCCAAACGTCTCACGCGCTTTCTGGTCATCTTGCTTCTTAGCGCAGCCATTCGGTCAGCCGAAGGGGCAAGCTTTGAGGAAGCGCTGCGGTCTCTGGACAGTCTGGCGGCGGAATCGCGGCGGGTTCGCCTGGTCACAGAGGCTAGCCGGGAAGGCCGCGTCCGGTGGTCTACATCCACCAATCTCGATCGGGTCCAGTCTCTTCTCGAAGCCTGGAAAAAGAAATACCCCGACATCCAGCTGGAGTATCATCGGCTGAGCGGGCGCAAACTCGCGGACCGGGCGATCCACGAGTACCGCGCCGGCCGGTACGAGTTCGACCTGATCGGCAGCAGCGCGGTGACTTTCGTGAGCCTCAAGGACGCCGGCGTCATTCGACCTTATGTTTCGCCGGAGGCCGCCCGAATCCGTAGCCGGATGAGGGATCCGAACGGCTTCTGGACGAGCGAGTACAGCAACGTTCTCGCTATCACCTGCAACAGAAACCGGATCAAGGTGGCGCCGGGAAATTGGAAAGACTTCACGGATCCGAAGTGGAAAGGCGATTTCTCAATTGACACCGAGCGCTTCCAGTGGTTCCGCGGGCTTCAGAAGCTCAATGGCGAGGAAGGAGCGAAGAGTCTTATAACCGGCTTGGTCGGTAACCGCGCGCTCATCCGGCGGGGCGGGACACTACAGGCGCAACTCGTGGCCGCGGGCGAGTACTCCTGCACCCTGGGAGCCTACCTGAATTCGGCTTATCTATTGACGAGACGGGGCGCGCCGCTCGTCTACGCTGTGCCGGAGCCAGTGCTGCTGTCGCCGACGATCACGACGATGGCGCGGGTGCCCCCGCATCCGTACGCCGCGATACTTCTATATGACTGGCTGCTTTCGCCGGAGGGGCTATCCCATTTCACCCGGAACAACGCGCTGTTTCCCTCGCGAACGGACGTCCCCATGGTCGAAGAAATCAAAGCGCTCCAGGCCAGGCCGCTGCATTTTATTGATGTCGAGGACCAGGGGCTGCACTACAAGGAGACCTCGGAAACATACGAATCGCTGCTCCGGAAATGACCGGGCGCGGGAGATCATGAATGCCACTGCTGCTCGCAAGCGCCGAAGTAGAAGGGCTATTGACGATGGAGATGACCATCCAGGCGTGCGAGGAGGCGTTTCGAGGACTCGCGCGCGGCGAGGCGGTGAATCGTCCACGCACGCACACCTTTCTGCCCACGGCTGAGGGCGCATACCTTTTCAAATCCATGGAGGGAGGCGTTCCCAGTCTCGGTGTCTACGCCATGCGACTGAGCTCAGATCACCTCACCGTGGAGAGCGCGGGCGAAGTCGTCCGGCGCGTCAAACGCCCCACGCTACCCGGGAACCGCTACCTCGGTCTGATCCTGCTTTTCGCCATCGGCGACGGCAGCCTGATCGCGATCCTGCCCGACAGCTATATCGCTCGCATGCGGACCGGGGCCAAGAACGGTGTCGGAGCGAAGTTCCTGGCGCGGGCCAACTCCCGGGTCCTGGGGCTCATCGGCGCGGGTTGGCAGGCGGGCGCGCAAATCCTTGCGCACCTCGCTGTGCGGCCCATCGAGGAGGTAAGGGTGTACAGCCCGACGCAGGAGAGAAGGGAAAAATTCGCACAGGAGATGACGGAGAAGACGGGCGTTACAGTGCGCGCGGTGGAGAGCGGCGCAGAGGCGGTTTCTGGCGCGGACATCGTGGCGGTTGCCACAAATTCCCAGGAGCCTGCTCTCCGCGCTGAGTGGCTCGAGCCAGGCATGCATGTCTCGCACATTCAGAGCCGTGAGATGGACCCAGCGGTCTTCGAGAGAGCGGACCTTGTCGTCAGGAGGGCGCGCACAACGTCCAGTATGGACTTCTTCCCTCCAGCGCTTCCCGACTCGCACAAGGCCTTTCTTATAAAGCGGCACTTTTCGGCCGACAGGGAGGGCGAGCACGATCTCCTCGATATCCTCCGCGGCGACTTTCCCGGCCGCACGACCGACCGGCAAATCACGGTCTTCGGCGGCAGCGACGAGGACGGCTCAATCCAGGGAGTGTTGCTCGCTGCGACAGCGGAAGCCGTCTACCGGAGGGCGATCGAAAAGAAGATCGGGCGGGAGATTCCGCTGGAATGGTTTCTCGAAGAGACTTCGCCCTGAAAGGATCGCGAGATGACCCTATTTCTCAATAATGATGACGTCAAGGCAGTTCTCACCATGGAGATGACCATCGAGGTCCTGGAGGAGGCATATCAGCAACTGGCCCGCGGCGAAGCCGCCTGCCCGCCTCCCCTCGATATCGATGTCCCAGGCCACGAGGCCGGTCGCGACTACCGGTGGGGCCAGATGTGTGGCGCCTCCCGGGTCTCTGGCTACTTCGCCATACGGATGAAGTCCGACGTTCGCTACGAACAGCATTATGAAGGGGTTCGGACGAGCGAATACTACTGCGTGAGACCGGGAAGGTTCTGCGGTCTCATCTTTCTCACCAGCACCAGGAGTGGAGAACCTCTTGCGTTGATCAACGATGGATACCTCCAGCATTTCCGCAGTGGCGCCGACTCCGCGATCGGGAGCAGGTACATGGCCCGCGAAGAATCCTCGGTTCTCGGGGTTCTTGGCTCGGGAGGTATGGCGCGCTCCCATGTCGAGGCGCTGCGGCTCGTTCGTCCGATCCGGAAGGTTCTGGTTTCCAGTCCCACCCGCGCGCATCGGGAAGCGTTCGCGAGCGAGGTCAGGGAGCGCTACGGTCTTGAGGTGATCGTTTATGGCGAGCCCCGGCCGGTGTACGATTGCGACATCCTGTCGGCCTGCACCGACGCCGCGTTGCCGGTGATCCGGGGCGAGTGGCTGAAAGAAGGGACACACGTGACGTCGGTCGGCGGAAGTCCGGACGACGAGACCGTTCGCCGGATCACAAGGTCGCTAAGGCTCGGGACAGCCACCGCGCCCATTGGCCTCCCTCACCACCGCGTGCCGGACGAGCGGCTCATCTACTCGGCGTTTCCGGAAGGGCAGGGAAGGCGGAAGAGGGCCCACGGCATCATCGCCGAGGACCGGGCCGTTTATTTCGAGGATCTACTTGCCGGCCGTAAGAAGGGCCGGCTGTCGGCCGCCGACATCACCTATTCCGAGAGGGGGAATGTCCAGGGGGCGCAGTTTTTCTCGGTCGGCAGTAGAGTCTACGAGTTGGCGCGGCAAAGGGGCCTCGGTCGAGAGCTTCCCACTGAGTGGTTTCTCCAGGACATCAGGAACTGAAGGATGCATCGTCAGCGCAGGAGGAAGAGAGGCCGCGATGGGAGTGATCCTTCCAATCATTTTGGCGGAGAGGGGGTTAGCTGGAAGCCAGAGATCATCGAGGTTGCTGCTCGCCTATATCCAAGGAGTTAAGAAAGCGATGGTCCCACTTTATCAGAAACGTCTATGAAACAGACCCGCTAGCTTGCCCCAAGTGCCTTTTGCTCTGCATCAATTCCGGTCCAACGCGTATAATTTCAACGTAACGGTGTCCCGGTCGGAAGAGCTGCACCTGGTTCACAAAAGCATTCCTCTGCAGAAGGCCTCGGGCAACTGAAATCTTGGGGTGCGACGCGGATGTTGAAAGCGCCAATCAAAATCTCCATAGCCCTTAGTTGGATTTGTCTCGCTGGAGTTCCCGTCGCTCTCGCTCAGACCTTGAAGATCCCTTACGCGGCGCTGTCTCCCACCTACGCGCCGCTTTGGATCGCAGATCAGGCCGGTTTATTTAAGAAGCACGGTTTAGATGTTCAGCTCATCTACATCTCGGCGGGGTCCGTTATCATCCCGGCCATTCTCTCGGGACAGGTAGAGCTGGCCAACATGAGCTCGGCGCCGGCACTTACGGCTTGGGCCAGAGGCGCGGAACTTGTCGCCGTCGGAGTCACATCGAATCGTCTGCTTCACGTCATCATGACCCGCGCGGCGATAAAAAAACCGGAAGAACTGAAGGGAAAAAGGGTCGGGAGCGATCGTTATGGCTCGCTGTCGGACCTGGTCCTAAGAGAAGCCTTACGGTTTCACAATCTCGCGCCCGACCGGGACGTGGCGATCATTCAGACCGGCGGGTTACCCGAGCGGCTCGGCGCGCTCAAGGTTGGCGCCGTCGATGCCGCCATTGTAACCGGCGATACTGCTTTTCAGGCGGAAAAGCTGGGGTTTCACACAATCATCGATCTCAGTCAGCTGCCGATCCGATACCCGAGCAGTACGATCGTCGTTAGCAAAACGTTCCTTCAAAGCAGGAGAGACGCTGTCAAAAGGTTCTTGCGGGGGTGGATCGAAGGGATCAAGACGGCCAAGACAGATAAGGATTTTACAATTAGAGTTCTGCAGAAATTTCTCAAGACGGCGGATCAAGCGATTCTCGATAGAACCTTCGAAGTGTACAAAAACGTCCATGAAAGAATTCCGTCTCCGGACGTGACGGTGATGGGTGTTGCTCTTAAGCAGCTTTTCGCAGCGGTCCCTCAAGCCGGGCAGTTGAAGGCCGAGGATTTCATCGATCGAAGTCTCATCTCCGAGCTGGAGAGTGAAGGATTCATCGGCAGAGTATATGACGGCCGGTGACGAATGGGAGAAGGATTGTGAGGAGACTTCCCCCCTGCTTTGTCTCCTACCGCCTCAGCAGAGTTCCGGTGAGTCTATCCCGCATGACTTTCGCCGAACTGCTATAGGAACCTTGAGCGCGCGGGAGTTTCGCGCAGTGACGCTATGGCCGCAGTTGGCCACCGAACCGACAGCGTTTACAGACGGTATGCAGTCAGCGACGAAAAGTCACTCAAAGAGGCGGGCGCGAAGCTTGCCGCGTTACATGAGAAAGATTTTTCGGCGACTGACAAAGTTTTGACAAAGTCGGAAGCAGTTTAGCAGTTGGAGCAGAGAGTTGAGAATCCGTAAGGCGTGGAAAATGCTGGTCAAAGAAAGGTGGCCAGGGACGGAATCGAACCGCCGACACGAGGATTTTCAGAAGTGCCGCCTACGAAAGACCATTGGTCACTATCGGTCAGCATGTGAACGCCTTCCGTTATTTACCCTCACTTACGGATTCTCTCTCTCACCGTCTGTTCCGATTCGATCAACCAGTTCTGACAAAGTCATTGACAAAGTCGGAGGACACCTTTTAGGTGGGTGCGCAGAGAATCCACAATCCTTTGCGCGCTAAAAAACACCGCTCTGGCAAGGGTTTTTAGGCTACTTGGGCAAGACTTTGTCAGAAAGGTCATGGAGAACGCCAAACGAATGTTGACCGCGTGTGAGCATTTCAGGAGATTTCTTGATACACTCAGGCCTACATTCTGCAATCCCTCTTCTCCCCTATTCCCTGCCCTTCTGGCTCATTCCGGTCTCCGAGTAATCACAACAGGGATTCGGTGTTGATCGCAGGCTAACGGTTCAAAATGAATACGAGCCGGCGAGGCGAAGTGGCGCTGCCGAAACGGCCCGACTGGTCTAACGGGTTGCCGTGGAGTCGTACTCTTCTTTGGCAGTGGACTCCGCCGCCGTGTTGGCTGCGCCGATCCGCCCGTCCCACAACCGCATAGAGCGAATTAGGCGCTTTGTCATCCGGTCTCGTTGGGCCGTCTGAAGAATTCTTTTAGCTGCCTGGGGATTCTGCTCAGCAATTATCCGCAAGGCATCGACCTTCAGAGCCAGCAATACGTCATTTGCGCCCTGCCGAAGACGTTTTAGGCTTTTGGGACCAACATCAATCTGGTCACCCCCGAAAGAGAGCGTATTGCCTGCCAGGTTGCCCAAATCATTCTTGCGCTTGAGGCGATTCGACCGCGCCCTCCCGGGCAGCCGCTCGTCGAAGTGCTCATAGTGGTCTCGCATTTTTTTGTACTCCTGGAAAACTGTGACGTAGGGCCGTAGCGCCTGCCGTAAAGCGGGAAACCCTGTGATATGACGCACCAAGGTCAAATCTCGCCCCACGATATTCCAGCAAATGAGATAGAAATGGATGTCTCTGAACAATGAGGACAAGGTTCCACCACGGGATTTTCGAACCGGACCACGCCATGGTGCCGCAGCTCCCGGGTTTGCTGATACGTGACGCATTTGCTCCAGCTCACGTCTTAGGTGCCGCTGGGCTCGTTGAATACGCGCCTGCTGATTCGTAGCTCCTCGGAGATAACTCTCTACGTTGTACAGGGCCAGAAGTACTGCAGAGAGCTTGTCACCCGAGACCACGTGAAGAAGTAGTGTTCGGGCTTCAATAGCTTTGAGAAGCCGCGCTGATATTCGGTGCTTAGCCACAGTTCGTTGGGTCGTAGGTTTTCATCAATCCCCCTTAGAAACTGAAGGGTAGTTCACTCAAGCATAGAGGCTAACGTTATGGGTAGCAGTTTGGCTGCTCCACCCACTCTTACAAGAATCGATTTTCTAGGGATTGATGTTGTACAAGCGTTTCAAATCATCCGCAACGCTCTGCGCCTCTGGAAAAAGAGTGGTCTTGTTAATCCCAAGGGCCCGCAGAGACCGAAGCATCGACTGGCAGCGGTTTGGATCAATTGGGATCTTTGCCAACCGCCGACGTGCCCGGGTCACCGACTTTGAGAAGTTCATCAATCGGCGTCTCTTCAGCACCGTGCACTGTGAAAACGCCGCGCCGGGGAGCCGTCGTCGTTTTTGAGCACACCGGTCGCTTCAAATTCAATCGGCTTACGACCGCGGCCACACTGTGTCGGCAGCCAATGCTTGGTATCTTGATCTCCCGGTGCCACGATGTAGCCTTCCTTCCACTGGCAGGTGAAAGCATTCAGGGCGGCCGGGTCGAGAACCCAGACGCAAGCTGTAATATCCGATTTCGCTGAGTCGAGGGCGAAATAGAGAGCAGCTAAAGGACTCTCAGTCCAATCCAGCAAACGGGTCGGCAAGCCGTAATGTTGCATGACATAGTACCAGTCCCAGTCGTCGAGCGGTTCGCGCAGCACGTACATCGGCGCAGCGTTCTGAAAGCCGACAAATAGGCTCAGCTCATCGCATGATGTACGCCAGTAGGCTCCAGGGAGGAGCTTGTGGCTCGCGTTGTTCACACCGCGGAACCAGAGTTCGGGCTCACTGCCGCCCGCGTCTGGCCACTGCTCGAAATAGCTAAGGACGCGCTCAATGAATTCCTGCGCTGACCTGACTGAGTCGCTCACGCTTTCGAACCTCCGAGTTTGTCTGGCGCCGCCGTCACCAACCGTCGGCCAATACCATGACCTCACCTCATGATCACCAGCGCACCGCCAGCCGCGATACAGCCCTCTGCTGCACGAAGTGGGTTAACCCGCCTGCGGTGTACCCATTGACCGAAGTATCGACACCAGACTGTCAAGTTCCGTGAGCAGCGGGCGCAACTCTGCGTCCGTCGGAACGGCGATGCCGTGTACGAATTCATTCCTTGCCCGGGCCGCTTTCTCCAAACGTGACCGGAACGCGCCCGTGAGGACACCCTTCGAGACAAGGCCATCCACAACACCCAGGGCTGGACCCTGCTCGTGTTTCGGTTTCGGAAGGTGCGCGCGTCCCAATTGCCGCACAAGTTGTTCAAATTCTCCCCATTTCAAGACCACCTGGCCCAGAAGCGAATGCGGCGGTGGCACACCAGGACCAGCGACTGAGATATCGAGGAGGTTCTTGAGTAGAATCCGCGCCACTTGGAGATAACCGTCGACGTGAACAGGATCCACAGTCACCCCGTTACCATCGTGGTACAGCGCGTTACGAAGCCGGTGATAACCTTCAAGGTCTCCTAGGCTCACGCCGTCGAGTCGGTCGGCAGCATACTTCTCGAGAAGATCCAACAGGTCGGGGAAGCTCTTGCTGCACTCATCGAACTCCTTCCGCGGAGGGCCTTCAAACCCACGGACTCTTCTCGGCAGTTGTAGATATGTCTTGATGCCCAGCTCGACAGCATTGTCAATGCTGATCATTGCGATCCGGCAATCAAAACCTGTGCCTTGGGCGAGGTGCTCTACCGCGTGCTCAAGAAGTTCTTTCGGACCAGACGTCCACGGCCGAAGATTCATGGCTTTCGCGTTAGCGTATAGCCCCTTTTATCGCTAAAGCCTGGCAGTAATCAAGCCGCGGGGAAAAGGCCGTGTGACAGGAAGGATAATATGGATTGGAACCGCGTAACCGCACTTGACTTTTGGTTCAGGATGCCTCTGGACTACGGTCACCTAAATTTCAGGCCAGTAGCATGGCACATCTATTTCAGGTACTTGCAACGGGCCGAGACCGGCTTGTGGCCACCAAAAGAGTAAAATCGGCGTGTCTTAACCCTCGCGAAACCGGGAGTGTTACGGGAGGTGAAAAGCTTCAAAGCTTCGAGGGCAACACGCAGGCCGACCAGGGGCTCCAGAGAATTCACCCGGGGCCGCTTGATCGGAATTAACCCGAAGAGATGAGAGCGGCAAGAGGGCGAGTGGGGCTTAGGTCTCCTCCCCCTTCTTTTGTCGGTTCCGATCGCGGAGTTTCGGCCTGAACCGGATCTGGGCTCCCCGCCCGAGATTGAGTCCGCGCTCTCGCGGTCCCTATCCCAATCGCTGCAAGCTCCCGGATTTTGTTGAAATTTCAAAGCGTTTTGGTAATCTAGACTAGGACGGTGGACTGGAAACCCCCAACTGCGATTATTATTGCCGCTGGCCTGGCCTTTGAACTCGTTCACGGCGAGGCTGTCAAGCCCCACGTTGAGCCCGACGTCAAGGCGCCCAACAGCGGCGTCCTACGCTACAGCATTAGCATTGTCACTTCTGCTGATCCATTTGCCGCTTCACTCCCGCTATACAGAGAAATTGATCTAAAGTAATCGGCGTCGTTGTTTCCGGCCGGTAGACGCGGTCGCGTTGTTCTGCCGCTGCCATCGAGTCTCCATCAGATGAGAGGTCCCAATGATCACTGACGATAAAGCGAGAGAGAAAATCGCGTGCGAGGCGGCACATCTTGCAAACGAGTTAGTTCGGCAGCTGACGGTGCCATCCCTGATTCTGGAAGACTCAGAAACTGGGCAGAAAAAAAAGAACTTTTTGAGAGCAGGCGCGATCCGAAACTTTTGCATATTAGGAATAATCGTAAACCTGTACCGGGTGATCGAGCTTCGCGACAATTTCTTGCTTGATATCCTTTTCAGTGAAGACGAGCTTCGAGACATGGGATTTCCGTCAATTCATGAGTTTCTCGGTGGCTTAGAGCAGATGAAGTTTTTGGAGATCTTGCGGCATCAATTTGCCGGGCATGCAACAGCTAAATCCGCAACTGGCAAGAAACCGGGAAAGCTAATCTCTGCAAAGCTGTTGGGCATAGCTCTGAGAGAAACAGGTATCGACAAACTACCCGAGTTCGCGACAAGCCTTCGAGAAAAACTGGCCCCACAACTCGAAAAATTTATCGATCAGATGCGTCGGAAATTTCCAGCTATCGATAAGTTCGTTATGGAGGACTATCCGTTGGAAGTTGAAGAGGGACGCTTACGGCGATGATCCGGCGGCGGCTTGGGAGACAAAACAGGAACCCCCCGGAGTCGCTACCCTTCGGCCCCGGCTTATGCAACATCGATTTGCAGCGTGACGATTTTCTGTTTGCTGTCGAGGCTAACTGACTCACATAGGTTAAAGAACCCGTGATGCCCGAGCAGCCCCGTACTAAGCTGATCCAATCCGTCCATAAAGCCAGCGTAACAATCAAAGCTGTACCACTTGCCCTGAATCGAGACCCAAACCTTGACCAAGTGATAGTAGGCAGTGTCTGACCCGGTGACCCCAGCAGTTGCCTCAGCGAGCCCGCTTTGTACATCGATGCCTATATGTCTCCCTATACTGGCGGGAAAAACGCAACTATCCGCCCCAGAATCAATAATGGAAAAGAAATTTATCGGGAAAATCTTGCCCCGGTACTCTATATTCGTTACCAGGGCTGGTCGATCAACAAAACTTCTAGTGGGGAAAGCAGGGCTTGGCGGAACAAAAAAGCGGATGTACGGAACCGAAACAGTCTGGATCACAGAAGTTGTGCGGTATGCTCATCAGGGACCCTGAGAAGAATGGGGTGGTTTTTGTGCTCCTCCGCCCTTCGGAGCGCTTCCTCCATTGTGTCCGCTGATACGAGAACCCGAGACTTATCCTCGGAGATCACCACCCACTTGCCTTTGTAAGGCCTTAACAATACGGAAAGGTCAATCACATTCTCATTCTCTGCCATTTTCGCCTCCTTTTGACTACCTTTACGCCAACGCAAAAGGCATGCCAGGAAAGCTGCCAGGCAACAAGAAGCAAACCTCTTATAGTAGGCCCAATTGTTGATGTCAAGTCAGGGATAGCCCTGAGGGCCATTCCGGGCATGTGGCGTCGAAATAACCTCGGACGCTAAGGGAACTTTTGCAGGAAGTGGCGAACCTCGATTCAACTTTGCCGAGTGTAACTGAACGATCCCCTCCATGAATGACTCATCCTTCGTCTGGCTCTAAGACCTCGATAAATTCGGCGATCACGCGGACCTGGCCTTCGGATTCTTCCGTAAGGACAATAGGCGAAAAGGCCGGGTTTAGCGGTTCGAGCACGATCCGGATATGGTGCCAACTTCCTTCTGATGAGGGGGCTTTCTCGCTCCGGTAACGCTTTACTGTGTATGTTCCACCCGTCTCAGGGTCATGGATATCATGATGCTCAACAACGACGATCCTATCTTGGCGGGTGCCGAGGACGGGATAGCGAAATAGACAATACGCTCCGTCAGAGATTAAGGGTTCCATCGAGTGGCCTACCACTTGGGCAACGAACATGCCTTTACGCAGTTGATGTGAAGATTTGATTTCCACCCAATCCTCGAATTCGACAGGCTGTTCTTCTCCGAAACTTCCGGCAGCGGCTTTTAGAGAAAGCAGCGGAACACAGGTTTGATATCGCTCTTCCCGCCGAGGACGAACCCGACGGAAAGGAAGGAGAATCCCTGGGATCACCGGAACGCGGGTTGTCGTCTCTAGAGGTGGGTGGGGCACACGGAGAGCTGCCGACGGCAGATCGAGTCGGGTCTCGTAGGGCTGACCGGTGCAAATGGACTCCTGCATGGCGTCATAGATTTCCAGGATGACTCGCCGTGACCGGAACTCGCCGTATTTCTCTTCCTGGTGGCGTTGCTGCGTTGGGAAAGTCGAGAGGATGTACTCCACTTCGGACCGCGTCAGTTCGAAGACATCGTGGGCCACGGTGGCGTCGATTTCGGCTCGGATTTGCAAACGAGCCTCCTCTTCTAACTCGCCCGGAATTTGAGTGGGGGAGGTTGTTGCAGGAACCCAACCGTCGGCCGCGAGTTGATTCCAAAAGGGGGTCATTTCAGGACCAGTGCACGAGAGGCGAAGACAGCGTGAAACCAGGGCGCTTACCCGAGGGTCATGCCGTTCGAGTCCCGGAAATGGGAGGCTATCGAGGATACTGAAGGTCATGTGAAGCGACACCTTCATTCTAGCGACAAAGTCAATGGCGTAGGAATTGGCGACTGAGATCCAGAACGGATAGTGCCAATCCTCGTTGTCTGCCTCAAAAAGAATTGTTGGAACGGAGTGTCCACAAAGAACACCGGCTGGGATGAGTGAGGCCACCAGAGTACGTTCATTCGTCGGACTCGCGACGTCGCAGAAGCCAATGCGGTAATTCGCCATCCGCTCAACGCACTTCTCGGGAACCCGTTCACGTGGGATGTACCACTGTGGCTGAATGGACTTCTCCGGACGACTGAACGGTAAGTCTTCCCAGCGGGCGGCCCGGCCCCGACCGTTGCGATAGCCTTTGGCACAATAGTCGAACTGATCCACCATGCGTCCTTCATATAACGGGATGCCGGTAGAATCCTCATCGAACAGCCCGCGGTCGGTTCCCATGTCGATTTCACGCATGTAGACTCTGCGTGGCCGACCCGCGGTTTTGTCGCCAAACGCTCGCCAACGGTACATCTTGGCCGCTATGTCGATATCCAACTGGCTACCGAACTCCATGATCGCCAGAGCGTCGGGTGAGAACTCCTTGATCAATCGAACGGGAATGTTGAGGGAGCGTCCCGCTTTAACGTCCGCAAGTTGGTCCTGTGAACGAATGTTGAAAGCGGCGCGGACCGACTCAGTCTGCCCGCCGACGTGAGCAGCATAAAGGCAGAACTTCATTGCGGTGTGGACGCCGGGGAACCACGCTTCATTTGTATTCTCGAATCCAAGAAGGCAGTTGAGTCGGCAGGTCTCGTAAAGTGCTCGGCGGATCGCCATGCAATTGGCTCCGTTGTATAACCCCTCTGGCACGATCTGTGAGGTCCAGCCGTTGCGGCGCGTGAGCGCCAGCGCGCTTTCGACGAACATGCGATAAACGTTGAAGTCTCCCTTTCCGAGATTGCCGGGTGCGAACATCTGGTAGCGACCGCTCTGCTTGATGAAGTGGACGAGTGCGTAGAGATCCCGGCAGTTGGCCACCCATCTCTGGGCAATCGTCGGATCTTGGAGAAGTGCGTCAATGATCCGCTGCTGTCCTTCTCGGTCTTGAAACCGGACTTGGGGGTCATAGCTTGAAAAGAACTCCTTTGCGTCCGGGCTCAAGGTGTCCCACGGAGGATTCCCAAGCACGAGATCGAAACCGCCTCTGGCGAACACCTCCGGGAAAGCGAGATGCCAATGGAAAAACTGGTATTGGCGGGCGAGGCGCTCTACTTCAGTACGTTGAGCCGGCATTAACGCCTTGGGGTCCGCAGAAAGGCAACGGATGGTGTCAGTCGTTATCGGGTCGAACGGTTCGCTCCCCTGCTTGCTCCAGACGAAGGCCGCGCACCACGCATCCGCGACTTGCTGTGCATGTTGATATTCGGGCGATACAACAAGCCTGCGGAACCGATCCGCCTTGCGCTGTACCAAGACGGCGCGGCCGAAACCAGATGGCGCTTAAGCGCTACCGCATCTGGGGCTCGCAGAAACACTGGCCGGCTGATTGCCCTTTGGCGCCGCAACCATACCCAATCAGGCGGGTGTGTATACGGTCCGGTGGTTCCGTGTACACACATTGCGGTAAGAAAATGCTCAGGGGCTATTTCAGGCTGGAGCGGGTGAAGTTTGGTGGGCGGCCGGTTGTTAGGCTCAACGCTCAGGCGACGGAGGTGAAGCTGTCACTGATGGTTTGTTTTGATATGGGCGTGTGCAGCGCTCGGTTTAATTAAAAGCGTGACCCTGCTAAGAAGCGTTGCCCAACGTGCGCCCGTCTCCACCAAAGGGAACGATAGGGGAAAACATCAGATAGCCCGCAAAGGTATCGTAAAAAACGGTTAACGATTTTTGGCGATGGGTTTTGAAGAGTGTCATAGCCCTCTCTGTAGGGCTTCATTAGGGCCGAGGATTCGCAAGAAACGGTTGTTCTGCTCGGATCAGTGCAAGCTCGACACCTGGGTCCTGAGAAAAGCCGCGGAGCTGCTTTCCCATTTCCCCGCAGAGAGAAAGCTCCAGGTTCTTGCGGCTCTGGTTCGTCTGCCCGTTGATGATCGAAAAAACGGTTCAACGTGAGTGAAAGATGAGTGAGGTGCGCCCCAAGGCTCGAGACCATGCTCGAGAGCTCATCAGGCGTATCCCGGGACGGGGCGGCCACAGAAAGAATACGGTTGCCGACCGATGGTTCTGACTAGGACTGCTATGGGCGAAGTAACCAGGATCGTTGTCCTGAGTGAACAGGAGCTGGAGCAGCTTATCGAACGCGCGGTCAGTCGCGCTTTGAATGGGAACGCCGATACTCATAGGCAGGAGGACCGGCTCTTAACTCCCACCCAAGCTGCCGAGTTGCTCACTGTCACGCCGCGTTGGCTTTACCGACATGCGAAGCGCCTGCCGTTTACCCGCCGGCTCTCGCGTAAAGCCTTGCGCTTCTCTGAGGCTGGACTTCTCCGTTATCGCGACGCCAAAAGAAATTAAAACCAAGACCTTTTCAACTCCTCTGTTGCGTAGCTCCTCAGAATGCTGTATTGCTAGCAGCATGAGAGCTACTAAACGAAAGGAGGGTAAGGCCGTGGAAATTAAGCCGTTGCAGCTCAAAATTCGGAAGGATCTTTGGTTGGCGTGGAAGATTCAAGCTGCCAGAGAAGAAAGGACGATGAGCGAGATCGCCGAGCAACTGATAAGCGAGTATCTCAAGAAGAAAGGAGGAAAGAGCCAATGAAAAACCGCGGATTTGGCACGGTTTATCGACCAACCTACCGAGACAAGAAGACGGGCGAACACAAACAGTCCGCCGTATGGTGGATCCAATACTGCCACAATGGGCGGGTTATTCGGGAATCCAGCGAGTCCACGAAAGAAAGCGAAGCCAGAAAATTCCTAAAACGTCGGTTCGGAGAGATTGAAGCCGGAAAGCCCGTGGGGCCAGACGTGACGAAGACAACATTCGAAGACATGGCGACGATGCTGCGCAACGACTACAAAGCGAACGGCTACAGTTCTCCCAATCGAGCAGAAGACTCTATTGATCATTTGGGGGAATTTTTCGGTAATAGCCGAGCTCTCGAAATAACAAGCGATAGAATCACGGCTTACCTTACGTTGCGGCAGGAGCAGAAGGCCGGGAATTCCACGATCAACAATGAGCTTTCCGCGCTTTCGAGAATGTTCACCTTGGCAATGCGAGCCGGCAAAGCCGCCAATAAGCCCTATATTGGCAAGCTCCAAACCAATAACACCCGAAAAGGCTTCTTCGAGCGCGAGCAACTGGACGCGGTTTTAAAGTATCTTCCCGATGATCTAAAGCCGGTTGCCGAAACCGCCTACATAACCGGATGGCGAGTTCACGACGAATTGCTTACCCGCCAACGGCACCATGTCGATCTGAAGGCTGGTTGGCTTCGATTGGACCCGGGCGAAACAAAGAACCGCGAAGGCCGGAACTTTCCCTTGACGCCAAGGCTCCGCGAAATCCTGGAAGCTCAGATCGAGCGGACGGAAGCTCTACAGCGGGCGGAAGGGCGAATCATTCCATGGCTGTTTCACCGTGGCGGAAGGCCGATTAAAAGCTTCCGGCGCGCCTGGATCACAGCATGCGTAAACGCCGGGCTTGGAAGACGGATTACCACGCCGGACGGAAAACTGGTAAAGAAAATCGCGTCTCGTATCCCGCATGACTTTCGCCGGACTGCAATCAGGAATCTGGAGCGAGCCGGGGTTTCGCGCAGTGACGCTATGGCCGCAGTTGGCCACCGAACCGACAGCGTTTACAGACGGTATGCAGTCAGCGACGAAAAGTCACTCAAAGAGGCGGGCGCGAAACTTGCGGCGTTACATGAGCAAGATTTTTCGGCGACTGACAAGGTCGGAAGCAGCTTAGCAATAGAGCAGAGAGTTGAGAATCCGGAAGGCATTAAGAATACTGGTAAGGGATGTGGCCAGGGACGGAATCGAACCGCCGACACGAGGATTTTCAGTCCTCTGCTCTACCGACTGAGCTACCTGGCCAGAGTTTTTGAAATATTGCTTAAAAGCGCTGGAGAGTCAACCCCGGCTGAAATTTCGGGGTTCGGATTGCGGATTTCGGATTTGCTGATAATCAATTCCCCGGCATCGGCAAAAAAGGCGGATGGGGTCTAGCTTTTTCGCAGCGCCGAGGCTTCACGCTCGATAAAATCGATCACCTGGGACTCCAGATGGACGTTGTTGAGAGCGTTTATTTCCTGGATGCCGGTTGGGCTCGTGACGTTCACCTCGGTCAGATACTCCCCGATGACATCCAGACCAACGAGGTAAAGCCCCAGCTCATTCAGGTGAGGTGAGAGAACCCGGCAAATCTCGCGATCTCGCGGAGTCAGGTCTGTCTTAACGCAGCGACCGCCAACGTGGATATTGCTCCGATTCTCATCCTGCCGGGGCACCCGCATTACCGCGCCGAGCGGTTCCCCGTTCAAAACAATGATGCGCTTATCTCCCTGGCGAACCTCCGGGATATACTGCTGCGCCATGATGGGTTTGCTTCCATTGGCGGTCGCCATCTCCAGAAGAGCATTGATGTTGCGGTCCTGCGCCTGGACGAAAAACACGCCGCTCCCCCCGCAACCATCCAGAGGCTTGATAATCATCTGCCCTTTCTGCTCGTCCATGAACTCTTTGAGCCGCGCCATGTTCTGGCTTACCAGCGTTTCCGGGATCAGTTCGGGAAAATTCAGGGCGTAGAGCTTTTCGTTGGCTTCGCGCAGACCCCGGGGGTGATTCACCACCAGACACTCCCTGTCGTCCACCAGACTGAGGAGGTGAGTCGCGTAGAAAAAATTCAGGTCGAACGGCGGATCCTTGCGCATGAGGACGACGTGAAACCACTGTAGAGGTCGCGATAAGCGATCTTCAAACCGGTAGTGCCGGGCAGCCCGGGCCACGTGGACCCGGTGAAACTGACCCTGCGGCATCCCGTTGCGGACCGTGAGATCGCCCACCCGCATATAGTAGACTTCATGACCCCGCTTTTGAGCCTCGAGCATCAGGACAAAAGTGGTATCCTTGTCGATGTCGATCTTCTCGATGGGATCCATGACGACCCCGATTCTCAGACATGCCATAAATTAGTCAGCGTTGGGCGAAGGGCTCCGATCTCGCACAACCCAGGTGCCGGCCAAAAGATCATGCCACGCCCTCTTTTCTTTGTGCCATATAATCCAGAGGAAACCGAGACCGACCGGAGCAAAGATAAGAGCGATTAGCCACCGAACAAAGGCCTGCAGGTAAGTGACAGGATGCTGCTTGGCACCCACGACCCTCAACCCGAATACCCATTTGCCAATCGTCTGACCTCCCATCGCGTGAAACAGAACAAAATAGACCGCGCCCAGCGTGATCCACGCGCCGGCGATAAGCGCCAAAAAACTGGCATCCAAAGAGGCAGGCGAATCATGAAAGGCCATGCCGACCCGGAAAGCGATGTACGAGCCGTAGAAGAGAAACAGGGAGAGGAAAAACAGAACGAGCAGGTCGACAAAAAAAGCACACCCGCGCCGCATGAAACCTCCCCATAGAATCGCCCGGCCAAATTCCTCTTCTTTCAGCTGCTGGTAAAGTCGATCAAATTTTTCATCGACCCGCAGTTCCAGTCCTGCCGTGCTGATCTCTTCCGTCTCCCGTAACGGCGCGGATCCGGGAGCCTCCACCTCGGGTCTCTTATTCTCGGCCTCCCGGTGCTCCTCTGATTGCGCACTCCACTCAAGACCGCACTGGGGGCAGCGCTCAAGACTATCAAACGTTATATAACCGCACTCAGGACATTTCATGAACGTGACGCAGCGACCACCGCCATACAAGAAGTCAATGAGGCTCCTGTCCGCCCTCAGATGCACTCGGGTCCGGCTCTCGGCCAATCGAAAAGCGAAGGGGTGGGTTTTTGGCGGGATATTTACGCCATATCTCCCCAAAGATACTGCGCGATCGATAGTGCCGCCAAAGCCGCAGTCTCGGTTCGAAGAATCCTTTGGCCGAGCCGCACGGACGCAAAACCACTAGCCAGAGCTTTGGAGACCTCTTCAGGCGAGAACCCTCCTTCGGGGCCGATGACGAGAAGCAATGATTTCAGTCGGGTCTTCTCCTCGCGCACTTGCGCCAGGCCATGCGCCGGCTCCCTCTCCCAAAGGAAAAGCTTGAGCTCGCAATCCCATGATCCCGACACGAGATCGTGAAAATCCGCCAGCTCGAGAACAACCGGGACCTGCGTGCGGCCGCATTGTTTTGTCGCGCTGAGAGCAATCCTTTTCCAGCGCTCCAGCCGCGCCTGGATTTTTCTCGCATCCGGTCTTGGGACCGTGTGGCGAGAAATGAACGGAACGATTGAGGCGACACCCAACTCTGTGGATTTCTCCACGACCCAATCCATTTTCTCGCCCTTTCCCAACGCCTGGGCAAGGGTCACCTGCAGGGAGGATTCTCGACCGGGCCGAAAAGAGTTAAGGATTTCGATCTCGCCCCTCTCATGTTCGTACGAGCGAAGTATCCCCTCGTGCTCCCACCCCTCATTGTCGAAAAAAATGATGCGGTCTCCGGGTTTTTGACGCAGCGCTCTGCGGAGGTGGTTTAGCTCCTGACCTCGAACGATCGCTTTGCTCTCATGGATGTTTTCCCTCGGAACAAAAAAACGCGCCATCTCAGCTCTCTTTTTTCAGCAGCAGAGTTGTCCATTCCTTGACATTTTTTCGTCCGATCAATTTAAAGGGAGCGGGGCAGAAGCGGCGCAAGACGTCGCCTACTTTCGGATCCAAAATCCCGGAAAGGATGAGATATCCTTGCGCGGCAACCCGTGTTTGCAAAAGGGACGCGAGCTCAATATGGGCCTCGGCGGTTAGATTGGCCGCGACCACGTCAAACGGTTGAGTCAGTCGCCTCAACCGCACGCTTGACAGCTTGACTTTTCGTTCCACCCGATTAAGCCGCACGTTGAGCCGCGCTGCCCTGAGGGCGACAGGATCGTTGTCCAAACCGAGCACGCTGGAGCAACCCATCACGGCCGACGCAATTGCCAGTATTCCTGATCCGGTGCCCACGTCCAGAATCGTGAGCTGCCTCTCGGGCGCGAGTGCCAGGACCTCTTCAAGAAACTCAAGACAGCCGCGCGTAGTCGGATGCGTTCCCGTGCCGAAGGCCATTCCGGGCTCTATCGCGATAATCTTCCGCCGGGTGTTTACCGGGCGCGCCAGCCAGGGAGGCGTAATCCACAAGCTGTTACCGATTTTTTGGGGAGTAAAAAATCGCCGCCAGGCGGTGTTCCAGTTCTTGTCTTTCAAGACGCTCCAGCGGACCGGCTGGTCTTCCATGCCCGGATAGATCTTATCGATCCCTTTAAGAAAACGCTGGATGTCCCTTCTTAAAGCCGTACCGTTTAGAGGGCGCACGAAAAACGCCCGGACTTCATTTTTCTTGAGGACGACACCGGGAGAGCCCCGCTCAATCAGAAAGTTTGAGATCGCGTCCAGAGCCGCAGTCGGAGCTCTGAGCGAAAGTTGAAGCCATGAGGCACTCACGCCCTGTGTTATGCCACAGCGGGCATCGAGGTGCAATTAATGAGCCATTGTTTTCAGCGCTCTCACGGCCGCCATCGGAATTCCAAAATTTCAAATTCGAGTTTTTTATTTTGCCATCCTTAAAAACTCCGAGCCTTGTCAAAGTCAAAATTAAGAACTAAAGATTCAAGACCCTTTATCCGATCCTGGGCAAAACCTAAGATTCAACCCGCGACAAATGGAACCAGCTCCCGGAAGCCGAGACGTCGAGCGCCGGTTGCAGTGACTGTTATGGGATCGCCCACCAGAGCCCGAACGCCGGTGGATTTGATTTCGACATGGGTTTTGATCGTGAAGGTAAAGCCCGGCTCAATCACCATATCCCCGTCTTTGGCGAAAGGTCCCGGCCCGACGCGGGGCCGGTCGCTTCCGAGCCCATTGGTATGAACGAGAATACTGCTGCCTCTGGCGCCGCGAGCCTCTGCAAGATTCACGAATTGGCTGAGCAGTCCACCGATTGTCTCTCCAGGCTTTACCCAGCCTGCAAGAGCATGGAAAATCTCGATAGCGGCGCTCATGGCTTCGCGATATTGTCCGGCGTTCTTTTTGCCGATTAGAATCGAGTGATTGCTCTGCGCGCGATAGCCGCGCAGGCGCGCGTCAATTTCCTGGCTCAAGACTCCTCCCGCTTCCAATCGGATGGGAAGCGCCATGGAGTTGCCTGCATTGGCGGGCCTGCCGTTGGAACCGAAGGAGAGCCGGGCCGGGTAATCGCCGGTGTGGCGGATCAGCACGGCCGCCATTTCGACCCACAGCGTCGCTTCCTCCACTTTCGGGCGGGCGACTTCCATCATGCGCCGGATGGCTGCTTCGTTGGCCTCCGTGACGCGCTCGATCACCCGGATTTCTTCAGGCCCCTTGATCAGACGCGACAATTCCAGAACGTGATTCGCCGACACGAAGTTCGCGCCAGGCAAGGTTGCCTGGATTCGCCTCCAGGTTTCGTAGGGGATAATTCCCTCGGGCCGGTGATAGAGATCAACCAGTCCGCAACCCCGATCCGGCCGCGCTTGAGCCCCAGCTCTTCAACACGGGCGGAGACCAGTTCGGAGAAGGAGCCCCAGCGAATGTCTCTCGGCCACAGCAAATGTTCAAGCCACATGCGGGCCTCCCGCTCCGCCGAGACGATCGCTGTAACCTCGCCACAAGCAGGGAAGACCACCCAAGCGCCCCCCTGCACACCGCCTATTTGGGACAAATAACGGGAATGGGCCTGAGGCTCGCCAACGTCCGCAGCCGGCGCCAGCAGGCAGTCCAGTCCGAGCTCTGCCATATGTTGCCGCACACGCGCGTAGCGGCGCTCCCGCTCAGCGAGCGAGAACGAAAGCGGAAGCCGTCTTGCGCTGTTTTTACTCTCAAAAATCATCTCTTTTTCCATGAGGAGAATAATCGACCACGAAAGCTTTTCGGTCAAGACGAGGCCTCCCGGCACGCATGATTCATGCACCGAAACGTTGAGATATACAGCCTGAGGGCAGCCTTTGAAGGGAGAGGGCACAGGGGAGCGCTAAGCGCATGGCGCAAAGAGCAGGCGCTTACCCCTATGCCGTGTAAGAGACTTGCCAACCAGCGGCCGTCATTGTATGGACAAAAGCGAAGGATTCAGGATGAAGATAGCCGCGATAAAACCCGAAAATCTGGCCATCGTAAGGGACGACTCGCTGTTTCCGATCGGGGAGGCGCTCGCCCGGGAGGGGCTGCTCCCCCTCGGCGCTTCGATGACTGATTTCATCGTGAATTACGAGCGCCTCAACGAGAGACTGCCGGCGCTCCTTGAGAAAGTAATCCCTACCCCTCTTGATCCCAAGCTGCTCAAGCCTCCGATCGAAAGACCTACCAAGATCTGGGCCGCGGCCACGAACTACAAACGAGGAAGCACGGGAATCGAGGAGGCCCGGGGCCGCGGCACGGCGGGCGAGGCTACTCCTCAAGAGATTTTGGAAAAGAGTTTTCTCAAGCCGCCCTCCGCCATTACCGGTCCCGAAGAGACAATCATCATTCCCAAAGGCGCTCAAACGATTTTTCCCGAGCTCGAGCTATGCATTGTGATTGGGAAAAAGGGTCGATATCTCTCCAAGCAGCAGGCTCTGGAGGCGGTGTTCGGTTATACAATCATCCTTGATGTAACGGCCCGAGACTACGGATCCGGCAAAGGCCTGCCGGGAAGCCGTTGCGTGCGCAAAGGCTTCGAGACCTTTGCTCCGATCGGCCCATGGATCACCACGCGAGAGGACATCCCTGATCCCCATGACCTCATAATGCGTCTCTGGGTTAATGGCGAGTTGCGCCAGATGGCCAAGACCGACGCAATGGTGAACGGCGTTCCCGACCTGGTGAGTTACCTGTCGCATGTCACAACGCTGTTTCCCGGGGATCTTATTGCTACAGGAAATCCCGACTCGCCGGCATTTCAGCAAAAGTTGGCTCCGGGCGACAGGCTGAAGTCCGAAATCGAAGGGATTGGAACGATGAGCTTGACCGTAGAAAGAGAGCCGGCGTAACTCATAACGAACCAAGGATCACATTAGATTCGCGGAAGCCGAGAATCAGGAGGAAGCGCCATGAAAAGAGGAATGACCCGAAGGGAGTTTGTCCGCATGGCCGGAACCACGGCAGCCGGTATTGCCTTTTTTTCATCTCGAGCCACCAACGCGCAAGCCGCTCAAACTGGAAAGAAGCGCATCGTGATCCATACCGAGCGCCAGGTCACGAGTCTCGGGTATCACAACCGGCGTGACACAGAACATGTTTCTATGGCGGATGCAGGCCTGGTCGGTCAAAACCCTGCCACGCTCGAGCGCGTGCCCGTGCTTGCCGAGGAACTCCCCTCGGTCAAGAAAGGAACCTGGAAAATCGACCCGCAAAAAAAGACCATGATCACCGTTTACAAGCTCCGACCCAGGCTTAAGTGGCATGACGGGAAACCGTATACATCGAAAGACTTCGAGTTTGGCTGGCAGATCGCCAAACATCCTGATTTTCCTATGCCGGACCGGCTCGTCCCCGAGCTGATTTCGAAGATCGAGACTCCTGACGACCGGACCATCGTGATCCATTGGAAGGAGCTTTATAACGAAGCCTACGCGGTCCAGTACACCCACGTGCGCGCTTTTCCACGCCATCTCCTCCAGGAGGCTTTTAATGCCGGCGACATGAAAGCTTTCGCGAGCCTGCCTTTCTGGAACAAGAATTTCGTGGGCGCCGGCCCATACCGGGTCGTCGAATGGGACGCGGGAAACCGAATGGAACTCGAGGCCTTCAAGGATTTTGCGCTGGGGCGGCCGAAAATCGATCGCGTCAGCGTGCGCGTCGTGGATGACTCCAACACCAATCTCGCGGCTGTGCTCGCCGGCGAGGTGGACTTCTGCATGCGCAGCACAATCTCTTTTGACGGCGCTATGATCTTAAGGAACCAATGGGAGAAAGAGGGAAAAGGCAAAGTCTTTATCAGCCCCGCCTCCTGGAGCTGGCTCAGCCTGAGCCGCGATAATCCCTGGTTTAGCGATCTCAGATTGCGCCGCGCTCTCATGGTCGCGATCGATCGCGAGGCGATGGCGCAGAACATGTTCCGGGGCGAGCGTCTGGTCTCTCATTTTCCGCTTTCCCGCATCCGAAAAAGTTTCAAGAAAGCTCTGAGCACCGCCACGATCTACAAGTACAACCCCGATCAGGCGAAGCGGCTTTTGGCCGAGGCGGGTTGGAAACCCGGTCCCGACGGCGTTATGGTCAACGAAAAAGGCGAGCGATTGGAATTCGAGTTTCGCTGCCAGGCGGGCAGGCGCGATCATGAGCAGGCGGAGGCGATCATCGCCGATTACTGGAAAAAAATCGGCATCCTCACCAACATTAAAAACCTGCCGAACCGGCTCCTCAATTCCGCGCAAAACCGCAACCGCTGGCCAGGAGCCTATATCGGCTCCCATAATGTGACGGTCGAAGAATGGTCTGAGCGCTTCCACACCAGGAACATACCCGCATCCGAGAACAAGTTCGCCCTGGAAAACGTCTCAGGCTGGAATGACGCGCGCAAGGACGCGATTCTGGACGAGCTAAACTCCATTACTACCCCCCAGCGCTCGGAGCAGCTGCAACTGGAATTCATCAAGATGTTCAGCGAAGCGCTGCCGGTTTTTCCGCTTTACTACAGTCCCGAGATTCTCGTTGCGAAGAAAGGCCTCACCGGCATAACCCCGCGACAGGAAAGCGGCGGGCAGAATTCCAGCACGTGGAACATGGCCCGGTGGGACAAGACGTAGAGACGGGAGGGATTTGTCTGTTCGGTCGATCTATCTCTTCCGTCGATTCGGTCTGACGATACGACCAAAGAAAGAAAATAGGCAAAACAGACACAGGTCTGGCCGCTGACTATGCTTCACTATCTGATCAGGCGACTGTTTCAGATGGCGCCGCTCCTTCTATTCATCTCGGCTCTGATTTATCTCCTGCTCTATCTCATGCCCGGTGACCCGCTCTACAGGATGGTCGAAGATGTGCCGAACTTGCGGCCTCAGGATTATGAAAGGCTGCGGCGGATCTACGGTCTCGACGATCCCTTCTATATCCAGTACTGGAAATGGCTCTGGCAGCTCCTTCAACTGAATCCGGGTTACTCGCGGGAGTACGGACAGCCGGTCATGGATGTCATCGTGCCCGCCTTGAAGAACACGCTGGTCCTGACGGTTACGGCCGTCGTAATCGGCAAAGTTCTGGCCTTGCTGCTGGGCATCTTCTCCGCCATCCGGCAGTATTCCTTGTGGGACTACCTGTTTACGGTCGCGACGTTCATCGGTTACTGCATCCCCGGGTTCTGGCTGGCGTTGATGGCGATTATCGTCTTCGCCGTTAAGCTCGGGTGGTTTCCAACCTCGGGCTTGATCAGCTCCGATGTGGCACCAGGGACCTGGGAGGCGACCGTGGACTGGATGAAGCATCTCGTTCTTCCCGTCGCCGTTCTTGCCATATCGGAGATCGCCCAGATTCAGCGCTACATGAGGTCGAGCCTGCTGGAGGTCCTGCGGCACGATTATCTAACTACCGCCAGAGCGAAAGGCCTGACCGAATCGGTCGTGATCGGACGGCACGCTCTTAAAAACGCTCTGATTCCCGTGGTCACCGTCATTGCGGTGACTATGCCGCGGGTGATCGGCGGCTCTACGGTGGTCGAAACTGTTTTTGGCTACCCGGGAATGGGGCGCCTGCTTTACACCTCAATTATGGGCAGCGATTATGTCGTGGCGATGACTGTCGTCATGATCATCGCGCTTACGGTGGTGCTGTTCAACCTGCTGGCGGATATTCTTTACGGCTGGCTCGATCCGCGCATCCGCTACCGGGAGTGAAGCCGTGGAGCCGCAAAAAGGATACTGGCGAGTAGTCTGGCGACGTTTCAGGCGGCATCGTCTTGCCTATGCCGGTCTTCTTTTTTTTGCGGCTTTGCTATTCCTCGCTGCCGTGGGCCCTTATTTATTGCCTTACCAGCTCGATCAGGTGTCGCTGGCAGAGCGGATGCATGGGCCTTCATTGCGCCACTGGTTCGGCACGGATGAGCTGGGGAGAGATATCTGGGTGCGCATCATGCACGGGGGGCGAGTGTCCTTAACCGTGGGGTTGATTGTCGGGCTAAGCACGGTTCTGATCGGCGGCGTGGTCGGCATTATCGCCGGCTATGTCGGAGGCATGCTCGATAACTTTCTCATGCGGGTCGTGGACGTTATCTATACGATCCCCCGCATTGTGCTTCTCCTGGTTCTCTCGAAGCTCGCCGGCCCCGGGCTGTTCAACATCATCGTTATCCTCGTGGCGCTCGAGTGGACGAATGCCGCGCGGCTCGCGCGCGGCGCGGTGCTTTCATACCGGGAGCAGGAATTTGTCCTGGCCGCCCAATGCCTGGGCGCGTCCCGCGGGCGCGTCATGCTGCGTCATCTATTGCCGAACTCCCTCGCGCCTCTCATCGTGGCCGCGACTCTCGATGCGGGGGCGGCGATCCGCGCGGAGACGACGTTGAGCTTTCTCGGCCTTGGAATCCAACCCCCGACTCCAAGCTGGGGCAATCTCCTCACCAACGCATCGACCAACATCTTCATCGCGCCGCTGCAGGTCTTTTTGCCCGGTATGTTCATCTTTATCGCTTTGATGAGCTTTAATCTTCTCGGCGACGCGTTCCGCGACGCGCTCGATCCCAGACTCACGAGCGGGAGGCGTTAAAAAGCCAGATAACCTAACCTCGGCCGTTATCCTCATGGCAAAATCATCTCCGAGATTCGTCGCCGTTTTGGGCGCGCGCTTTGGCGCTCTCAATATCGAAAAGAAGCTTCTTGCGCCTCTCGGCGTTCGATTGGTTGAAGGCGATGGCAGCAACGAAGAGGAAACGGCCGTCTTATGCCGGGAGGCGGAGATCATTCTTTGCGGTGGCGCGCCAGAGATCCGCGCGGCGCTTATGCACAAGCTCCCCCGGCTGAGAGCCATTGTGCGCTATGGGATCGGCGTGGATACGATTGATCTCTCTGAAGCGACCCGGAGAGGTATTTTTGTCGCCAATGTGCCCGATTACTGCATCGAAGAGGTGGCTACGCACGCCCTGGCTCTCGTTCTCTCGTGGGCGAGAAAACTCCCGGTCGCAACGAAGAAGACGGAGGACGGCGACTGGGAGGTTGCCCCTCTCGTGCCGCTCCAATCACCTCGCGATTCGATTTTAGGACTCATCGGATTTGGCCGTATCGCGCAAACGCTTGCTCGGAACGCTCGCGCCCTGGGCTTTCAGGTTTGGGCCGTCGATCCTTACGTCGAGAGAAAAACGGTCGCAGCGAAAGGCGCCAAGCCCGTTGCGCTAACACAGCTTCTGCGTGGCTCCGATTTCATTTCTCTCCACGCGCCTCTTACGTCGAAGACGCATCACCTGATTGATGCCAAGGCGCTCGCCCTGATGAAGCCAACGTCCTACCTCATCAACACCTCGCGCGGCGGCCTGGTGGACGAGGGCGCCCTTTTTGCGGCGCTCAAACAAGGGCGGATCGCCGGGGCGGCGCTGGATGTTCTCGAGGATGAGCCCTGGCCGCTCGACAGTCCCCTTCGCAGCATCGAGCACCTCATCGTTACACCCCATTGCGCGTGGTATACGGAAAGATCCAAAGATGAGCTCCGGCGGAAGGCTTGCGCGGAGGTGATCCGCGTCCTCCGGGGCAAAGCGCCCAAGAACCTTGTAAACCCGGAGGTGCTGAAGCATCGGATTGTCGCAAAGGGAAATGGTTAAGAATTTTCCTTAGCATCGAAGACACGGCGATGGCGGTGGAATTTTGAAGTGCAGGAGGAAAACGGCATGTTCACTGCAAGTCATTTCGCTTACCGCGTCGAATCTCTGACTTTGATAGTTCTCACGTACTGGGCACAACCTGTGCTCGGGTGCAAAATACGACTGGAGGGCTAGCCGCCATGAATTTGCGCGCTCCGGCATTTACGGCAACGGCCATGTCGTGATGATCGAGAAAAATAATTTACAGGTAGCGGAGCTCATCATTCAAAGGCTTGAAAAGATGCTTCCGGGTCTGCTGCCATAGTGTTTTTCCGCGCGCAACGGAGCTCGTCTGAGGCTTGCAGAGCCAAGCGCAGCGTGCCAGAATTCTGCCGAAGAGGCTTGGTCCTGGCCACAGCGCGTTTTATGAACCGTGAAAGCCATTTATATCTTACGCGACGCGAGTTTTTCACTGCGTCTCTGGCATTGCCGGCCGGCTTGTTGCTCATGCCCGCGTACGCTCGGGAGGCGCTTGCGCAGAGCCGCGAGTTGGAGCCGACTCCGGCTTGCGCCGATGCGGATGACGTGACGCCTCCGCAGACGGCGGGACCTTTCTACAAGCCCCGCTCACCGGAGCGCCAGTCACTGCTCGAGCCCAACATTCGGGGCAGCAGAATCGTTCTCCAGGGTTACGTCCGTTCAAGGCGCTGCCAGCCGGTTCCGCAGGCGCTCGTCGACTTCTGGCATGCGGATGCGACCGGAGCGTATGACAACGCCGGCTACAGGCTCCGCGGCCACCAATTCACGGATCGTGCGGGGCGATACCGCCTCGAGACGATCGTGCCGGGGATCTATCCCGGGCGCACGCGCCATTTCCACGTCAGGGTCCAGGCACCGAACCGGCCCGTTCTTACCACGCAGCTCTATTTTCCCGGCGAGGCGGAGAATAGAAGGGACTCGATCTTCAATGCAAAGCTCGTGATGGCTCTCCGCGATTCGGCCGGCGGCAAGTCGGCCAACTTCGACTTCGTCCTGGATCTGGCTTAGCCCGGATTTATTTATGCTCGCAGCAGAACCTTCGACACCCTGTCGATAAGGAGTGAGCCGGCCAGCTAACAACCATTGTTCAAAACGTTCAAGCTGTTTAAGTGTTCAAAACGTTTTGAACGATTGGAACTCTTTGAACGTATTGAACGTTCATTTCTCTCCACTTGTAAAATCCCTTTGTTTTGTTATCGTTTTGTCTCCCGGTACCACTGGGACTTCCCTGACCAGCTGAAAGTATCTGAAGGTCCAAAGGAGGAGCAAATATATGAATCTGAGACAGGGCTTTTCGATTTTCACGCTGTTCATGGCTATTTTGGGATTGGCGTCGGTGGAGGCGCAGGCCCAGAGCAAAAAACCCCTGGTCCGTCTGAACTACTCCGGAAGCATCTACGCCACGACCTCTGTCGTGGGGGTCGAAAAAGGGTTTTTCGATCAGCAAGGTCTGATCGTCAATGCCACTCCAGAGTCCTCCGGTCAGGTGGCGCTCCAGGCGCTGATCGGCGGCTCCACGGACTTTGCCGTGGGCGCCAATGTCAGGCCGATTCAGGCGCTGGCGCGCGACCTCCCGATCAAGGTTGTCGCTTTGAGCAGTTACGGTTTTGCGGGGTACGTCCTGGTGCCCAGGAAGGACAGCGCAACCAAGAGCCTGGAGGAACTCAAGGGAAAAACCCTTGCGGTACAGGTCGGCTCAGGCACGCACACGGTCTGGCTCCGTTATCTCCGGCACAAGGGGATTTCGGAAAAGGAATTCACGATCAAAAATGTCGAAACCGAGCAGATCCCGGCCGCCTTTGAAGCCGGTGGCATCGACGGCGCGATCGCCTGGGATCCCTTTGCCACGTTGATTATGGAAAAAGGACTGGGCCGAGCCATCCTCGGTCCGAAGGATATGGCCGAGCCTTTGAATGTCACCTATCCTTTCTTTGTGATGACCACGGAGGAGACGATCAAAAGAAAACCCGAGGTCGTGCAAAAGTTTGTCAACGCCTGGGCCAAGACACTCCATTACATTCACAACAATAAGGCGGAGGTTGCGGACCTCATGCAAGCTTTCTTCGCGCGCGAGGGAACTAAACTCCAGAAAGAAACCGTAAAAAAGCTCCTCGACGGCACAAATTACGATCGCGTCCGGGTCAGCCCGGCGGACATAGACGACACGATGGAGAGCGCCAAAATCCAGTTTGAGCAGAAAAAGCTGAAGAAACTGCCTGACCTCAAGCAGCACGTCGATAACAGCTTTGCGGAAAAGGCGGAAAAGATGGTCAAGGCCGGGGCAGTCAAAGCGGTGAAAAAGACCAAATAAGGAGGGGCTGAAATGAATCTCACACGATCTAAGCCAGGCATACTCATCGTTATTGCAGCGCTTTGCGGGATTGCTTTTTCCTTTTCTCAGGCGCCAGCCCAGCAGAAACAGCCCATTCATATAACTTATTCCGAGAACATGTACGCCACTATAGCGGTAGTCGCGATCGAGAAAGGCTATCTGGCGGCGCAGGGACTCGATGTCAAGCATGCCAGCGAAGGCACGGCCACCGAGGTGTTGGAGGCCATGGTCGGAGGCTCCACCGACTTCGGGATCGCCTCGCCTTCCCGAATCGAGGTAATGGCACGAAAAAAACTGCCGGTGAAAGCCATCGCTTTGAACGCTTACGGCTTCACCGGAAGCGTCGTGGTGCCGCGGAGGGATCAGACGACCAAGGCAATGGCGGATCTCAAGGGAAAAGCCATCGCGGTTCAACTCGGCACTGGCACCTACGGTGTCTGGGCGCGCTATCTCAAACATGTGGGGCTCTCAGCCAAGGACTTCACAATCAAGAATACAAGCAACCCGCTGATCCCTGCCGCCATGGAATCGGGTTCGGTTGACGGGGCTGTGACGTGGGAGCCCTCTCCCACAAGAATGGTGCGCAAAGGGATCGGTCGAGTTATTCTGGGCCCGGATGATCTTGCGAAGCCCATCAACTCGCCTTACCCGTTTTTTCTGATTGCCCCATCGAGATTGATCGAGCAGAAGCCCGATCTCGTTCAAAAGGTGGTCAATGCCTGGGCGCAGTCGGTAAAGTATATTCAGGAGAATCCCGATGACGTAGCTCGCATCATGCAGGAGTCGATGAAGCGGATGAGGGGGATTACTCTGGACATCAATGATGTCAAGCGTGAAGCTTATCTCACCAAATACGACCGGCTGAGGATCACCGACACTGATATTAAGGATACAGAAGAGCTGGCGAGGGTCCTTGTCGAAGAGGGCAGAATCAAGGCCGTTCCCGCTATCCGCTCGGTCATCGAAAACCGGTTCGCGGAAAAGGCGTCGGCAAGATAGGATGGGACCGGGGGCCTGCGGAAGGAGCCATCGCTGAATGACGGAAGCCGGTGAGACAGTTCTGGAAGTCCGGGAGGAGTTGCAGCCTCAGAGCTCAGCCACGCCTTACTATTATATCCAGGCCTTTCTGGACAATTTTCTTCCCCTGCTTTTTGTTCTCCTCGTATGGGAAGGAGTCGCCCGTCTCGAGATCATCCATCCTGCCCTTTTCCCCCCGGTCACGGAAATTTTTGCCAAGATGTGGGAGCTCACGCTGGAGGGAATATTTTTGCGCGATGTGTTTCACTCTCTCGCGCGGCTTCTGTCGAGCGTTTTTTTCGCGATCGTGGTCGGAACCCTCTGCGGCCTTCTGATGGGGACGAATCGGTGGGTAGAAAAGATCATTATTCCGCCGCTGAATTTTTTTCTCGCAATCCCCGGGATCGCCATTTTCCCAATCGTTATCCTCTGGTTCGGCCTCACCGAAAAGGCGATTGTCTTCACGCTTGCTTTTGAGGCGAGCCTCAGCATCATGCTAAACACATGGGGCGGAGTAAAGAGCGTCGACGTCTCACTGGTTAATGCCGGGCGGGCTCTTGGGGCCAAAGGCCACAGACTTTTCTACAAGATTCTCATTCCCGCGGCGCTGCCGGCTATCATTACCGGTTACCGGCAGGGGTTCTCGCGCGCGTGGCGTATTCTTGTTGCCGGCGAGATGCTCGCTTCGATCGGCACCGGCATAGGTTTTCGCATCTTTGAAGCGCGCGCCTTTCTCGCCTCCGACGTGATGTACGCGGGGGTGATCGTCATTGGCGTGCTTGGATTCCTCCTGGAGCGCGTGGCCCTGCGGTCGCTTGAGATCTTTACTGTTCAGCGCTGGGGAATGGTAAGGGAGCTGTAGCCATGGGCCGTTCCAAGCTGATTGTGCGTAATCTTAGAAAAATTTTCCGCATCGACGAGGGCTTCGGCAGATATTCGTCAATTACCGCCATCGATGACGTGAACCTTGAGGTCAACGAAGGCGAGCTCGTGACGATTATCGGACCGAGCGGCTGCGGAAAATCCACGCTGCTTATGATCATCGCGGGTCTCTACGATAAGACGTCGGGAGAGGTGCTTCTGGACGGGGCCTCGATCAACGGTCCGGGACTCGACCGCGGAGTCGTCTTTCAAGAATTTGCCCTTTTTCCGTGGCTCACCGTGCGCAACAATATTTGCTTCGGCCTGAAGATGAAAGGCGTACCGGCATCGGAGCACGATCGAATCATGAAGCGTTATCTCAAGTTGGTGAAGCTCGAGGAGTTCGAGAAAATCTTCCCCCATCGCCTTTCAGGCGGGATGAAACAGCGCGTCGGCATCGCCCGTGCTCTGGCTTATTCTCCCGAGCTTTTGCTCATGGACGAGCCCTTCGGCGCCCTGGATGCGCAGACCCGTACGAGCCTGCAGCAGATGTTGGTGGATATCTGGTCCGAAACTAGAAAGACCATTCTCTTTGTCACCCACAGCGTGCGCGAAGCGGTTTTTCTTTCCGACCGCATCGTTGTCTTGAGCCGCCGGCCTTCCCGGGTCCGCGCGGTGATCGACGTCGACCTGCCGCGGCCACGCCAGAGACTTTCCCAGCCTTTTCTGCGCTATGAGGAGGAGCTTGAAGAACTGATCGCGCGGGAATTGGGCGATAAAGCCTCCAAAACCGAGGCGAGAGTGGCATGAGAGAATCTCTCCTCAAGATAACTCAGCCGGAGGCGGAAGCCATTCTCAAGCGCAGCGGTCTCGCCATCATTCCGATGGGAAGCGTTGAGCAGCATGGACCCCATCTTCCGTGCGGCACGGATTATCTCGCCTCGCTCATCATCGGCCGGAAAGTTGCCGGCGAGGTGGACGGACTCCTGATCCCTTTTTGTCCGGTAGGCGTCACCCCGTTCCATATGTCTTTTGCCGGCACCCTGACACTGAGGCCGCAAACATTTATAGCGGTCGTCGAGGATATCTGCGACGGCCTGGCCCGGCACGGAGCCAAGAAAATCGTCTTTCTCAACTGGCACGAAGGTAATACTTCAGCCATGAACCTGGCAGCGGTCTCTGTCCAGCAACGCCATCCCGTGAGCGTGCTCGTTGTCCAGGCCTGCTATATTGCCTATGAGCTCCTGGGCCAGGAGTGCGGCCTGACGCACGGAGGCGAGCTCGAGGTGTTGCCCGTTTTGGCTTACAATCCCTCTCTGGTGCACCTGGAACGAGCGACCAACCCATCACCCCCGGAGCGGGCCAGGAAAGTGGACAGTTTGAGGCGAGGCCGGGCCGCCTATCCCTTTTTGAAGGACATTCGGGAGATAGCCCCCACCGGCTGGTACGGCGAGCCGCAAAACGCCACTGCTGAAAAGGCGCAGGAGTTTTTGGAAAGAGTTGGCGGCGCCGCGGCTGAATATATCCGCAAAACGTTCAGCGAGTTGGGAGAAAATGGCTGAAGAGCCTGTAAAACTAGGAATCTTGGGACTGGGGCGTTGGGCCAAGGTCCTGGCCGATGCGATACAGAGGAGCAGCCGGCTTCGGATCGTAAACTCGTTCAGTCGCTCGGAAGAGAGCCGGCAGGAATTTTCTCTAAAATACCGGTGCCGCGTTGCCAAAAGCTATACGGATCTCCTAAACGACCCTGAGGTAGAGGGCGTCATTATCACGACTCCCAACGACGCGCATAGAGAGCCGATTCTCGAGGCGGCTGCGAAGGGCATAGACGTTTATGTCGATAAGCCGATCGCCCATACTATGGGTGACGCTTTGATCATCGACCGTGCCTGCCGAGATGCCGGTGTGGTTCTCTCGGTGGGACACAGCGCGCGGCGGCTAAAGGGGAATCGCAAGATAAGAGAGATCATCGATCAGGGCGGAATCGGCAAGCTCGTGATGGCGGAATTTAATTTCTCCAATGACCGGAGCCTGGAGCTGAC
This sequence comes from Deltaproteobacteria bacterium, assembly GCA_016210115.1. Classification (GTDB taxonomy): domain Bacteria; phylum Desulfobacterota; class Binatia; order UBA9968; family UBA9968; genus JACQUW01. The sequence continues at coordinate 41,889 of JACQUW010000025.1, forward strand.
ACCGGACAAATGGCGCTGGTACAGGGACAAAAGCCCCGGAGGTCCTCTGATTCAGCTCGCTGTGCACCACACGGACACTTTGAATTATCTTTTCGGTCCGGTGAAAAGGGTCACGGCCATGGCAAAACGGCTCTACACGCCGGCCGAGATCGAAGACGTCACGATGACTCTGCTGGAAATGGAGAGCGGCCAGCTGTGCTATATTGGCTCCAACTGGGCCTCTCAGGGAACTTTCTTTACCCATGTCTACGGCATGGACGCGAATCTCTATTTCACGGTAGACTTCAATTTCTGGAGCCAGTCGGACGTGGTGGATCTCCACAGCCGCCTCGAAATTCAACCTCGGGGCTCTTCCGCACATAAAACCATCGCTCTCGAGCAAGGAGATATGTTGCGCGAACAACTGGAGGAATTCGCGGATTGCATCCGAAAGAAAAAGAAGCCTGAAGTCGGAGGCTCCGAGGCGATCACGGCGCTGGCGGTCGTTTATGCCGCGATCCGTTCCGCTGAAACCGGCAAGGCGGTAGAACTCCGAGAGGTGATAGAGGGTTAGATCGCCATGAAGCAGACAGAGAGCGTTATATTCTCCCTGGCCCTCTTCCTATTCTGCGGCGTCGCCGGCGCGCAGGATCTCGGCAAGGCCAAAAAGGAAGGGCGCGTGGTCCTTTACACGTCATGGGGCCCCACCGATGCCGACTATGTCGTTAAAGCCTTTGAGAAAAAGCACCCATTCATCAAAGTTGAGTCCGTGCGCGCAAGCAGCGAAAAAACGCTCAATCGGCTCTTGACCGAACAGCGGGCCAATCGATTTCTCGGAGACGTGGTCGCCATCAGCGGGATCCAGTCGGGAATCTTGAAAGAGAAACATGCTCTCGAGCGCTACGAGTCGCGCGAGGCCGCTCACTTTCCCCCTGATTGGCGCGATCCGGACGGGTATGGTATCGGCCTCCACCAGACGATCTACGTGATCGGCTATAATTCAAGAGTTGTGTCGCCGGAAGCCGCCCCGAAAGACTACGAGGATCTCCTGCAGCCCCGATGGAAAGGCCAGCTCGGCTGGGATATGGAAGAGTATTATCTGTTTGGCGCTCTGCTGAAAGCCCGCGGCAGAGAAAAGGGATTGGAGTTCTGGCGCAAGTTGGCGGAGCAGAGCATCAACTTTAGGAAAGGTTACACGCTTTTGACAGAGCTGGTATCCGCCGGTGAATACCCGATGGCGGTTTCGCTCTACCAACATCGCGTGGATGAGTACAGCGATAAGGGTGCGCCGCTCCAGTGGGTGGCGCCGAAACCGCTGGTCGGTGGCGATCCCAATAGAATCTCGCTTCTCAGAAACGCCCCGCGGCCGAACGCAGCGAAGGTTTTCATCGACTTTATGCTTTCAGTGGAAGGACAAAGGTCGCTGCAGGATAAAGGTCGAAGCCCCGGTCGCATCGGTTTGGGACCGAAAAATCGCCGGCTCAAAGGCGCGAAACTCTTCACGCTCCACATAAGCTCCGATGAATACGAACAGCTCGGAAAAGAGTTCAACAAAGTTTTCAAGGCGTACTGACATGGGATCGAGACGCCTGAATTTGTGCCCACGCGCGCACGCCTCGGTCCCGGTGCAATAACTGACCACGCCCCAATCGCAGCGCCGGGCGAACAAACTATTTCACAAACCCGAAGATTTTCCTCGCCTCCGGGCGGATCCTGACGAGGCGATGCGCCGGTATCCCATCGGCGCGCCTGACTTCGAAGCAAGCGCGGCCACGCTAACCTGGCGAGCCCTTAACGATAGGGAATGCAGGAACAACAAGAGGAGGACGAAATCATGGGACAGCGGAAGTGGTACGACATGCGCGAGTTTCTCGCATTTCTTGGTTCTAAGAACGACGTGATGCACATCCGCGAGCAGGTCGATCCCGGCTGGGAGATCAACGGCATTACGCGGGTGGGCTTACAGGACGGCGGGCCCGCCATCATGTTTCACAAGATTAAGGGCGCAGATTATCCCTTGGTAACCAACTTACTCGGCGCTGACCGGCGCTACTTGTGGGCGCTCGGCATCGAGAAGTGGAGTGATTTTAACCACGAGTGGGTCCGGAGGACCGAGAAGATGGTGCCCTGGCGCGTGCTGAAGGACGCGCCGTGCCAGGAAGTGGTCATCAAGGGCAGGGACATCGATTTGCAGCGCATTTGCAATGTGAAGTGGCACCAGTACGACGGCGGTGAGTTCCCCGGCACGCTCTCGGTGTCCGTGTCGCGCGATCCCGACTCCGGCGTGCTCAATGCCGGGATTTATCGCATGCACAGGCTCGGCCGCAACACGCTCGGGTGGGGAGCGCCGGAATACACCCACGGGCGGCAGCACTATGGGAAATACGAAAGACGCGGTGAGCCTATGCCGATGGCGGTGATCACCGGCTACGATCCCACGGTGTTTATCTGCGCCAGCACGCGGACGCCGCCCGGTGTCGATGAATTCCAGCTTGCTGGCGCGCTGCGCGGGGAGCCGCTTGAGATGGTGAAATGTCAGCTCTTCGACATCGTCGTCCCCGCGACGAGCGAATGGGTTTTTGAGGGGTTCCTGCGACCGGGCGTGCGCAAGATCGAGGGTGCTTTCGGGGAGTTCACGGGCTACTACGGCGAGGCGCGCTCCAACCCCGTATTCGAAGTCCAGCGCATCACCCATCGGAAGAAACCGATCTATCTTGGCGCGCGCGAGCAATGGTATCCCTCGGAGAGCGCGCTGGCGGTGGGAAAATCGTCACAGGCGATGGCGTTTAAGACGCTGCGCGAGCTTGTGCCCGGCGTGCTCGACATGCGCACCACCGTGTCTTTCGAGGCTGTCGTCAAGATCGACAAGCTGTTCCCGGGCCATCCGCAGCAGGTGATGGACGCAGTGTGGGGCGCGACCTATTCGCGTTACAAGCACGTGATCGTGGTTGACAAGGACATCGACATCTGGAATTACGACAGCGTGCACTGGGCGCTGTCCACCCGTGTTCGAGCTGACCGTGACGTCAATATCCTGCCCCGCCGCGCCGGTCATTGGCTCGATCCGGCCGTGCCGCTGCGCGAGAAAGGCTGCCAGACCGCATTCGGGATCGATGCCACAATGCCCGATGACGAGTACAAGTTCTGGGGTGAAAAGCCGCCGCGCACCGTCGACGATCCGGAGATCGTGCAGAAGGTCATCGCGAAGTGGGGCAAGAAACTGACCTGGCGAAAATGAGGGACTAAACCATTTTCTTGCAGAGCGCTCCGGCCGATGGGTATTTTGCATCCGTGTTTCTGCAACCAGTTAGGCTTTCCTACCGGTCCAGGCCTGGTTGACATAAGCGCGCGTTATCCGATAATCTCCATTCTCAAGCCATTGAGAACGCGTGCAACTTCTTTGGGTGGTTTGGCGGCAAAGGTTTCCTTTCCCAAGGAAAAATTTCTAAGAATGTGACCATTAGAAAAATTCACCAGAGTCGAGTCGCCCGAAGAAAGGCGCCCAGCCGATTAATCCGCGAGCTTGTCTCTCATAGAGTTTTGAAATCGAAAGGGATTGCGCTGCGGCTGGTGGAGGTGATGCCGGCCAAAAGGGCCGGCCCGCGCCATCCTCACAGCCACCGCGGCATGGAGGAGGTCATCTATGTTCAGAAAGGCTCCGGCAAGGCCTGGGTCAATGGACAGGTCGCCCCGATTCGAAGCGGCGACTCGCTTTTGATACCCGCCGGCTTTCGCCATATGATGATCAACACGGGCCGCGGACTGCTGACACTGCTTTGCGCTTTCTCGGCCGCAGATCCTGAAAACCGATATCGAGAACATCCAACGATCACCTATTCCGGCTGAAGAAGCGATGAGGCATCCAAAAAATACTGAGATCCAGCCGCCCCCAGGCAAGACGGCCAGCGGGCGCTGTTTGGCAATGAACAATTCGGTTTAGCGCATGGTTCAAATCGCTCCATTTCGCGGAGTTCTCTACAACCCCGCCAAGATACGCGACCTCTCAAAAGTGATCGCGCCACCGTACGACGTGATCACCCCGGAAGAGCGGGAAAAGCTCCTCCATCGATCTCCCTATAATGTCGTCCGGCTGATCCTTAATCAGGACGCGGATCCCTATGCAAGCGTGGGCCGCCTTTTTGCCGGCTGGCAGGCCGAGGGGATCTTTGTGCGCGATGAGGAGCCCGCTATCTATTTCTTGTGGCACCGTTTTTCTTATCGAGGAGAAGAGAGGGAGCGCCCGGGCTTTCTCGCTCTGAGCCGAATTGAGGACTTTTCCAGCGGCGCTATCCGCCCGCACGAGCGGACATTCGACGGTCCAAAAGCTGACCGGCTTCGGGTGATGCTTGCGTGCCACGCCAATCTAAGTCCTATTTTCGGTCTTTACTCGCAGCCCAACGCGGTCCTCAACCGCACCCTGGCAGAACACCTCCAAGGCGTTGCTCCGCTCGCCCAGGTGGCGGAAGAGGGGGCAAGGACCTGCTCGCTGTGGCGCGTGACGGACCCCGACATGCTCGATCTGGTAGAGCGGGAAATGTCGGAGCAACCGTTGTTGATTGCCGACGGCCATCACCGCTACGAAGCGGCGCTGCGCTATCGCGACCTCCAGCGGCAAGAAAACCCCGGATGGAGCGGCCGTGAACCGTTCAACTACGTGATGATGTACTTCGCGAACATGAACGACAGCGGGTTGGTTATACTCCCGACTCACCGTCTCGTGCGTGGATTCAAAGCCATCCCTTTTCTCAAGCTTGAGGAAGAACTCCAACGCTATTTTTATATCGAGCCCTATCCCAAAACTCCCGAAGGGCAGCGCTGGTTCCTGCGCGCTCTGCGAAGCGGCGGAAAAAAGCGCCATCTCATTGGCGCTTCATTCAAGCGCGACCCGCGTTATTTGATCCTGCGCTTGAAGAATAAAAGGATCATGCAGCGCCTGGTAAAGGATTTGAGCGGATCCCTCCGAGAGCTGGACGTGACCGCCTTGCATCAGCTCATCCTGGAGCACATTCTCGGCCTGACTCCTCAAGAACAGGCCAGAGAGGAGAACGTCAGCTACTCGCACGACGAGGAGAAGGTGTTGGGCGCACTCGAAAAAGAAGATTACCAGGCAGCCTTTATTCTAAATCCGCCACAGCCGGATGAGATCATGTCCGTGGCGGCGGGAGGCGAGAAGATGCCTCAAAAATCAACTTATTTTTATCCCAAGCTCATCAGCGGTCTCGTCATCAACAAGATTGACCCCGACGAAGAGATTCTGGTCAGGGCAGCTCCTGGAACATAAGCCGGGAGCCAGGCTTACCTACCGCAGGAGCTCGCGTCATTAATTAATTTAGATTGACGGCGCCGAACAGATTCTGCTAAAGGCAGTTCCTGGAACGTAGCATGAGAACCACGCTTATCTGCCGCTCCCGGTGCCGGAGAGGCGATATAAACCAAAGCGTGCGGGAGCGGAGGAGACGATAATGACCAAAGCTCTATTGCGGGGGTTGACCTGTCTGGCGGTCTTGCTTCCGACTTTCGGCGGCTATTGCATGGCTGCCCAAATGTATGCCGTCTGGACAAGCGAGGCCGGAGTCTATGCCCCGGTGTGGGTCACGAAAGAGGCGGGGCTTTTTGAAAAGCATGGAAACCAGGTGCAAATTATATTTATCCAGGGGGCGACCTCTGCAGCGGCGGCCTTGATTTCCGGTGACGCTCAGATCGCCTTCATGTCACCCCAAGTGGCAATTACAAGCACCCTGAAAGGGCTTGATCTTGTGATGATTGCCCGGATGGGGAACTTCATTGAAAATCAGATCTTCGGCAGAAGAGGCATAACGAATCTTAAACAGATCAAAAGCCTCGCCATCAGCCGGTTCGGGAGCAGCGCCGATTTTGTCGGGCGTGTTCTCGTCGAGCGCGAGGGACTCAAGCCCGACAGCGATGTTGCCTTCCTGCAGTTTGGAAATCAGTCCGGCCGGCTGGCAGCGATCGAGACAGGCAGGGCCGACGCGGCGATTGTCACTCCTCCGATGACCTTGCAGGCACGAAAAATGGGTTTTCCGCTGCTGGCGGATGGAATGAAGCTGCAAATTCCCTACTCAAGTAACATGATGACGGTCCGGCGCTCGTATCTTGATAAAAACCGGGAGGCCGTCCGCAATGCCTTGAAAGCGATGATCGAGGGGGTGCATCATTTCAAGGCCAAGAAAGAGCACACCATCAAGGTGATCTCGAAATACATGAAGATCCAGGACCGCGAAGTGGCTGAAGAAAACATTCGTGGATACGATTTTCCATTGAAGCCGTATCCCGCCAAAGAGTACTTTGACCTGCCGATCCAGGAAGTCTCGAGAAGGGACCCCAGGGTTTTAAAAGAAAATCCGGCGCGCTTTGCTGATTCGTCGCTAGTAAAAGAACTGGACGAGAGTGGGTTCATAGATAAGCTGACTCGGGAGTACGGCCTCAGTAAATAACTCAGCGGCGATCAGAAATGGTGATTTGGGACACCCCGCCGGAATTGTGGCGGGGTTTAAAGCTGGCGGATTCTTCCTGGCACGGGCTGGTGGCCTCACTGCACATCACGGCGCGATCCGGCGAGCCGATGACCTCTGTGGCTGAGCTGCGCGCGATTCCGGATCGGGGATTTGAGGGTGACCGGTTTTTTCATGCTTCCTGGTCGTCGGTCGGGAGACCGGACAAGGCAGTCACCTTAATAGAAGAAGAGAGTCTGGTGGCCGCGGCGGCAGAGTTAAAAACCGAAGTGATCCCCCGAGACATCCGCCGCAACATCGTTACGCGCGGAGTTCCGCTGATCCAGCTTCTAAACCGGGAATTCACAGTCGGCGGCGTGGCCATGCGCGGTCTGCGTCTATTCGAGCCCTGCATGCCTATGGAGAAGCTCTCAGGGATTCCCGGAATCTGCCGCGCTCTAGTTCACCGCGGCGGCCTTAAAGCAACGATCCTTATCGAAGGCGTCGTCCGGGTCGGAGACCCGATCGCCTTGCGTGGAGAGACCCCGGCAACGCTTTTGCCATCAGACTGACCGCTGTGTTTATTCCAAGGCAAACTACCGTAAAAGCCGGCCATAACCCTGAATAGGAGATCTCAGGCGTAAACTCCTGAGTGCCCACCAGAGGGATGCGGCGGTGCTTGAAACCACCGGTTTTCCTGTCTCTCTCTCCAGCCTCTCCACATGCGAGACGGAGCGCCAGCGCCCTTGGATGAGAATGGCGTCCGCATCGGGATGCTCTGCAAGAATTCTCAGCGCGGCTTTATAGGATGCTTCTTCCGGGAGCTTCGCCTGATCGACCGGCCGTCCTACATTGAGCCCGCTGATCCCGGCCACCCGCAAGCCGGCCTCTTCAAAGAATTGCCGCAGCTTCTGATTGATATCTTCCCGGTAGGCAGTGGCAATAACGATCGTTCTTGCCCCAAGATGAATTAAGGCATCGACGTTGGCGCCGAGGGCAGACTCTACGGGAATGCCCAAACGTTCGCTCAGGACAGAAATAATCTCTCTTTCTTCCTTATAACCGCGGCGCGTGGCGATTGTAATGCCGGCCAGAAGCAGTGCATCCACTTCCTCTGCAATAAAGACTGAAAGGGCTGACTCCAGAGTCTCAATGGCCCGGTCAAACTGCTCCGGAGTGTGAGACTCCACGTTGAGCCCGGTTGCCACAAGCGTCAAGCCAGGCGGCAGGATAAGGCTCCAGTCCGAGGGATACTCAAAAACAGATGGGGAAAGATACCCGATTCGCGCCTGCCAGGGTTTCATGACTGTTCATTTCTTGGCGACAGAGGCCTGGAAAACTTACCACCCGCAATTCGAGCCTGTCAAACTCGCGGCTTTTCGGCGGCGCAAGGTTTCGGTCCGCCGCCCTCTCGCTTACGCTCCTTGGCCGAGCTGAAAGCCGATGCCCGTTCGGAGAGCCCGCGCATCCGGTAACCAGCGGTGGGAATAACCACTAACCTATTGCGCGGGCTCGGAGAACGGGTGGAGGCTTTCTACGGTCAAGGGTGATCCTAGGCAGATCATGGATATTCCCGCACAAAAACATGACAGGCTTTTCGATCAATGTGCCGGCGCTCCACGCAGGTAAATCCCGCCTTTACGAACGCCCGGATCGAGGCCTCATTGGAACTCAAGACGATCCCTCTAAGCCGCCGGACCCCGAGCTCCTCGCAAGCCGCGCGCGCTGTCAATGTGAGGGCTTTCGACCCCAAACCACGGCCGCGGCAATGGGGCGCGACGGAAAAAGATATCTCCGCAGTGTGGGAATCGGCGCGATCATACCGGATCTGCGCGGCAGGGCCTGAACTGCCTTCTATAATCCATATGCGCGTGCCGGCCGACTCTAGTTTCGCGCTGTACCATTGCATATGTTCTTCCAGCGGAATCGGCCGCCGTTGGAAGGAATTGGCGCGCGTGCTCGGGTCGTTGGCCCACTCCCAAAGCAACAGCGCATCTTGCTGCCCTGCGGGCCGAACCCGCAACGCATCCGGCTCCGGCCAAGGCGCTTCAGCCATCGCGGAGGCCACACGAGAAGCTCCGTTGCCGTCGACGATTTCTTGCCCTTTTTCGGTCATGGCCCTGCGGCGCTCCGCATCCCACATAAGCGATTCCAGTTTTTCCGCAAGCACGCCGGCGCTGAGATCCCGATAGCACCCCAAGTTCACAGCGATCCCGCGAGCATTCAGAGTCTCCGCGTTTTTTCGCTGGTTTTCCGCCACTACCAAAATCAATCCAGGCAGCCCCATGAATGCAAATTCCCAGCACGTGGCGCCCCCGGCCGAGACGCCCATATCCGCCCAAACCATGAGTTCCGCCATGTTACCGGGGTTTCGCACAAGATGAACCGGAAAGGCCGAGCCGCGGATCACCGACTGCAGTTTGCCGATATGAGGGTTCCCCGGGCCAACAACAACCGTAACCTCAAACTTGTTTGCCTTTACCTGACCCAATCGCTCAAGGACTTTGAGGGTCTGATTGTCGGGATCGCTTCCACCAAGAGTAACAAGAATCTTTCGCGCCACTGAAGGAGTCTCCCGCCGCCAGCCTTGCCACGCCAGGAACTCCGGACGGAGCAGGACGTACCGCGTTCCCATAAGCAAACGGGTGTGGGGCTCGGATCGATACTGCAATTCTTCAGCGCAGATGTTCTGATTCAGCAGCAGATCGGCGTAGTAGCGGTCCAAATGAGCGTTGTCGTCGATCACCATAAGCTGGCAGCCGGCCTGCTTGATCCGATATTGATAAGCGGAGTCAAAGTGGTACCCGTCAAGCACCACCCACGCGGGCCGGCGGCGCTCCAATAGGGATGATGTCATTTCCAAATCGGCGGGATGTGGATGCGATTGGCGCAGCGTGGTTAGCGAAAATCCCTGCGCTCTGATGAGCTGACGCAGGTCGTTGCTCTCACAACGTGACAGGAACTCGGCCTCTCCCCCTGCGGTTTTCCATTCTCGGGCTAAGGCGAGGCAGCGCGTCAAATGGCCGGTCCCGATGCGGGTTCCGGCGTCAGCGCGAATAATAAGCGAACCTCTCATGCCAGACGCTGAAATCCGGTATCAGCGATCGCAACAGTTTTCATCACGATTTGATGCTTGCTGCTTGTTTTGCAGCGAGGGCAAGCTTCAGGACCTCCAAGCCGCCCGAAATGGGATTCGTCGTGGGGCAATGATCTTGAACCGAGCGAAGAAAGTGTTTGATCTCGTCTATATACATCTGGCTCAGCTTCCACCCTTCAGGCGGCCGAAAGTGCTCCGCTATCTCACCGTCCGCTCCGAAAAGCGTTACCTGATCTTCGTTAAAGTCCCAGTACAGAGTCCCCTCGCTTCCGATAATCTGGCACGCGCGCCTGTAGTCTCGCTGGATAAAGTTGAGATGCACGCTGCTTAGGACGCCGCAACGGTGGCGGAGCAAAATCTCGGCCAATCCGTCGGTTTCAAGGCCAAGGGTCGCTGCAGGGAGAGAAGCGGCACCTGTAACTTCCGCCGGGCCAAAATACCAGAGCGCCAAATCGAGCTCGTGAATACAATCCAGAATTGCCCCACCCCACTCAGCCGACGCGCTGTAGCGGTGACGATAATCGTGGCCCGGTTGCCAGCGCGGCAGATACGACCCGACCTGGAGGCGAGCCGCAACGACTTGCCCGATGGAGTTTTTTTCCAGCAACCGTTTTAAAGTCATCGGTCCTGGATGAAAGCGCATGTTGCAGCCGACGATCGTGACTAAGTCTCGTCGCTCGACTTCCGCCAACAAATCCGTCACACCGTCCAGGCTGTGCGAAAGCGGCTTTTCGATGAACAGATGGCATCCGCGCCGCGCAGCCTCCAGAGCGAGTTCCACATGAGCGTTCGTCCCCGCCGTCACAAGCGCTGCCTCAGGATTTCTTGACCATACCTCATCCAGAGAAGCAAAAACCGGAATCCCGATTTGTTCTTCGACCGCGCGGCGGGCTTCGGCGGCGGGATCGAAAGCCAGGAGATCGTGGTGCCCGAGGCTGAGCAGATTTCCGAGATGGCGGCGCCCGATCGAGCCGCATCCTAAGACGGCGATTCGCATTTTGGCGAGGTTTCTTTGGCGAGTATGCTGTAACGGTCCACGACTTGTCGCACTGCAGCAATCACGGTCTGGACATCATTCTCCGTCATCCGCGGAAAAAGGGGAAGGGAAACGATCCGCTCATACGCCGCTTCAGCCACCGGACACAGCCCCGGCCGCGTACCAAACCGCTGCCGATAAAAGGGATGCAAGTGCACCGGGATGTAATGGACGCTTGCGCCGATTCCTGCGGTGCGAAGCGCCGAGAACACTTCGGCCCGGGTCGCCCGCAACTCTTCGAGTTTCAGTTGAATAATGTAAAGGTGGTATGCGTGAGAGACATCGGTCCGGACATCCAGCGGCTTCACCGCCGGGATCTCGGCGAAAGCGGAATTATAAGATCGGGCGATCTGCTGACGCCGCTCGACCCAGCCGGGCACTTTGCGCAGCTGGCTCATGCCGAGCGCGGACTGGAAATCCGTGAGCCGGTAGTTGTAGCCCAAATCCGTCATTTCATAAAACCAGGACCCTGCGCGCTCACGTTCTTGGACGTCCATATTGAGGCCGTGGTTGCGAAACGCCCGCATCCGTCGAGCCATCGCGGATTGGTTTGTGGTAATCATTCCGCCTTCGCCGGTCGTCATATGTTTCACCGGATGAAAGCTGAATGTGCTTAGATCTGCGAGCGCGCCGACGGGACGGCCTTTATAGCTGGCCCCGAGAGCATGACAGGCGTCCGCGACCAGAATCAATTTGTGACGGTCGGCGATGGCGCGCAGCGCATCGTAGTCGCATGGCTGGCCGGCATAATCGACCGCGATGATGGCCTTTGTTCGCGGCGTGATTTTGGCTTCAACCTGAGCGGGATCGATAAGTAGCGTACCCTCAGAAACATCAGCGAACACCGGACTCCCGCCTTGAAAGACCACACAGTTGGCGCTGGCTGCGAAAGTCATCGACGGAACAATGACCTCTGCGCCGGGGTCGATACCAATCGCGTACATGGCCGCGTGCAACGCCGCCGTGCCATTACTGACCGCCACAGCTTCCGCGACACCGACAAAATCGGCAAACTCGCGCTCGAATTCCGCCACTTTTGGTCCGGTGGTCAACCAATCAGATCGCAGTACCTGCAAGACTGCGTCCAGATCATCTTCTTCAAGCCACTGCCGGCCGTAGGGTAGCATTTGTCTCAAATCGGCGCCTTTCCCGTAAGATTCTTTGTCCCGTCGCCTCGTATTTCTTGACTGGCTTAAACGTGCCGTGTCCGAGGCGGACTGGAGGCAAAATATAGCATCAATGCGAAAAAAATGGGAACTGTCGCGGATCCCCCTTAGGATGGCGGAACGCCTTCCGACCGGATCATTCTCTCAGGTTCTGGTTTAGGTGACATGGCCCGAGCGGCGGCTCAATGTACCGCCCCAACGTTCAGGTTCGCTCGACAGGAGAACCTTGACGCTCTCTTGATCCGGAGTTATATGTTGACTTGCTCTCTTGGAGTTCAGCGAAACTTCTTGGATTGGCGGATTCACCGTGAAGGAGGATCTATGAAATCCAGACATTCCGTTCTCACTATTATTTCAGTCTTTGTCTCGGTTCTTGCCTTGAGCGGCGAACTCCTGGGCCAAGCGAAAGAGATCATTGAAGCGTCCAGGAAAGAGGGCAAGGTTATTGTGTACACCTCGCTCACGATTCACGAAATCGATCAGTTTGCCGGTCCTTTTACGAAGAAGTATCCGTTCCTGAAAGTCGAGCCCTTCCGCGGTAACTCTGAGCAGCTTCTGCAAAAGATCATTGTCGAAGCTCGCGCAGGGCGGCCGCAGCATGACGTCGCTCAATTCAACGGTTTTGAGGGGTGGCAACTGCAAAAGCTGGGAATGTTGCAGAGCTATAAGTCTTCCGAGGCTAGAAGCTACTCCGATATTTATAAGGACCCGGAGGGTTACTGGACAGTAGCCTACGCCAACTATCTTGTTTTGGGTTATAACCCAAAAATGGTCAGAGCCGCTGAGGTGCCGAAGACATGGGAAGACCTTCTTCTGCCCCGGTGGAAAGGAGACAAGGTCGCGCTGGACCGTGACGAAGGCGTGTGGTATGGCGGGCTGGCCCTGTACTGGGGTAAGGCAAAAGCCGATAGGTTCATGAGGGCGCTGGCTGCTCAGCAGCCGACAATTCGCAAGGGACACACGCTGATCGCCACATTGCTGTCAAGCGGCGAGTTCCCTTTGGGCCTGGTCTATGCCCACAGGGTCGAGGAGATGAAGGCAAAGGGCGTCAGCACGATCGAGTGGGTGCCGCTCGACCCCATCGTGGGGAGCCCGAGTCTTGTCGCCATCGGGAAGAACTCTCCTCACCCCAATGCCGCCAGGTTGTTCGTCGATTTTTTTCTCTCGAAAGAAGGACAAACCATTTCGCAGAAGCAGCAGTATCGCGTCCCTTCCAATCCCGACGTCCCGCCCGTTTCTCCCAACCTGGACCCGAAGAATCTCAAAATAATTCTCATCGACAAACGAGTAGCCGACCAGTACGCGCAGTTTGATCAGGAGTATCATGACCTGTTTGTGAAGGGTAAAGCTGAATGATTTTAAGATTGGAGAGAGTGGCCTATGAACGTTAACGAAATCGATATCCGCAAAACCGCGCTGCTTTTTTTTGACATGCTGAACATCTACTATCATGGGGCCACGGAGGAGACGAAAAAGCGGATGCATCCGGTGGTGAGCAACGCCGCGCGGTTATGTGACGCGGCTCGAAAAGCCTCGATTCCCATTTTTTACGCCAAGGCAAATCACCGGCCGGATGGCCTCATCAGGAGCATGATCGTTACCGATACCGACATGCGGCTCCATCCCTGGCCACGGGGTGAATGCAATCCCCCGCGACATGGGGCGACCGAAGGTTCATGGGAGGCGGAGGTGATCGAAGAGATCCGGCCACAGCCTGAAGACTATCTCATCCCCAAATACCGCTGGAACGCCTTTCATCAGACTTATCTCGATCTCGCCTTGAGGGCGCGGGGCCTCGATACCATTATCCTTTCCGGCGGATCGGTGGATGTCGGCGTAGCGTCCACGGCTTACGCAGCGCGGGACCTGGACTACAACTTGATCATCGTGCGCGACGCTTGCAGTAACTCGTTCGACGACTCTCTCGCTATTTTTATGGACAAAGTTTTTCCACGGATGGGCCGGGTGCGCACGACGGACCAGGTCCTGCAGATGATGCGAAAGGGTTAAACGGCTAAATAGTCGAAGATCAGGGAGCCCTGTCTTTTAGCCCTTCAGCGGCGGCACACACTCGCCATAGCCGGGACTGCCCACGACTTTTCCATTCTCGTAGACTATCTTCCCGCGAACCAGCGTATAGACGGGAACTCCCTTGACCTTTCGGCCGTGGTAAGGAGTCCATCCAACGCGGGTAAGGGTCGTTTCATTGCTGATCGTCTCTTCTTTTTTCATGTCAACGATCACCAGGTCCGCGTCCGAGCCGACCTGAATGGTCCCTTTTCTCGGATAAACACCGAAGATTCGCGCCGGGTTATAAGAGGTAATGCGCACAACTTTGTCGAGAGAAAGCTTTCCCCGATTCACTTCAGTGAGAAAGAGTCTCAGATAATCCTGAATCTGCGGCTCTCCTCCCGGTGACTGCCACATGTCCTTCCAGCCGATGTCTTTTTCTTCTTTTGTGTGCGGAGCGTGATCTGTACCCACAAGATCGACGGTTCCGTCTTCAATGCCGTTCCAGAGGGCCTCGACGTGCGCTTCGGGCACCCAAAAGCCCAAACAGTACGGGCCAAGCTTCTGGACATTCTCCCATGAGCCGAGAAAAAGCGCCCATGGATTCACCTCGCAACTGACAGGACGACCCTCCTCCTTCGCTCTCCGGACCATTTCCAAACCTCCAGGGGTGCTCATGTGCAGGATATGGAGCTTCCCTCCGGTCGCCTTCTGAAAGCGCATCAGCGTGGCAATCGCCGTATCCCAAATAATTCCATCGAAATCCCTATACGCTTTGGCATAAGCCTGCGGGCTGCGGTCGTTTTTTTGCCAGTATCTCTGCTCGAGCACATCCATCAAATCCTGATCGTGCGGATGAACCATGAGCGGCAAACCCGTCTTTGCCACCGTCTCAAAACAGCGGAACAGCTCGCCGTGATTGTGCAGCCCGATCCCGGGCATGTGGGGATAATCGCGGCCGGTATCCCTGACCATAAAGATTTTGAATGCCAGGCAGCCAGCCTCTGCCAAACCGGGGATCTGTTCCGGGACAGTTCCCGATGGATTATGATTGAAGTCCACTAATGCCTTTTTTCGCCCGAGCTCGATCACGTTCCGATAACGCTCTACGGTGGTCGTCGGCGGATCCACGTTCGGCATCCCGATCGACAGCGTAACTCCCCCGGCGGCTGCAGCCTGAGTTGCGGTGGTGAGATCCTCCTTGTGCGTAAAGCCCGGCTCCCGGTGATGCGTGTGCGTGTCGACGAGTCCCGGAATCACCACCTTGCCGCTGGCATCAATGATTCTTGCGGCATCAGGCAAGGTTTTGGGAGCACCCAGAGCTGCGATTTTACCGCCAATAATGCCGAGGTCAGCCAACACTAATGCACCTGGCGTCCAAACCTCTCCACCCGATATGACCAGATCCAATCGCTCCATCTTACCTCCTAAACAATTTTTACCGGCGCAGTTTCTACGCTGTCATGCAGACGAAGTCTTTTTCAACACACTCATCGAACTTATATGATCAGCGGCCAAACCTGTCAAACGGCGAAAGCCGCCACGCGTTCTGCCAGCCTTCTTCGCGACGCTAAAGCGAGATTTCGCGGCCGGAACGCAAACTTGACTCCACTCCGTAAATCTGGAACTATCCTGCTGATGCTCTAACCAATCCCGGGGAAGGAGGCAACGAAACGTGGTGCAGAAGTCGAAGACTCTATTTGGTTCATTGATCTTTGCGCTTTTTCTTGCGGTCCCGGTCCTGGGCCAGGAGGCAAAGCTGGTCGAGGCTGGGAAGAAAGAAGGAAAAGTCGTCATTTACGGCTCCCTTGAATCCGACACGACCGAGGCCATCGGAAAAGCGTTCCAGAAAAAGACCGGCATACCCGTCGAATACTGGAGAGCCTCCGCGACCAAGGTCATGGATCGCGCCTTGAGCGAGTACCGAGCGGGAAAGCCGCTTTTTGACGTGATTCTGACCAACGACGCTCCTTTACGGATACTCCAGAAAGAAGGCATCTTTGCCAAATACAATTCCCCTTCGGCGCAAGATTTCCCGAAAGATGCCGTAGACCCGCATCTCGGTCCGCGATATCGCAACGTCATCGTAGGCGTCATCTACAACAAAAGCGTGATCAAACCGGCGGATGCGCCGAAATCGCTTGAGGATCTGATCAATCCGAAATACAAGGGAAAGCTCGTGATGCCCGATCCGGTCCAGCACACGACTACAACCCAGTGGCTTGCCAGTTTGCACAAGCTGATGGGTAAAGAAAAAGCCGATAAATACATTCGTGACCTGGCGGCGATGAAGCCTATTTTAGTAGAGTCCCTGCTTCCGGCAGCCGAGCGGGTCACGACCGGAGAGACGCCGGTTGCCATCACTTACGTAAAGTACGCGTTTATCTTCGGCAAAAAGGGCGCGCCTCTCGATCACGTGCGTCTTGGGAAGATGCTTGGCGACGGCCATTACGCTCCCTTGAGCAACAAAGCTCCCCATCCCAACGCGGCAAAAGCTTTCATCGATTATTTTCTCGACGATGAAAGCATGAACATTCTCGCCAAAATGGGAGAGTTCGTGAATCGGAAAGGAGTCTATCCGCCGCTCCCGGATGCGGACAAGATTCAGTTTGTAGAAATGGAAGACCTCGACAAAAAAGGTTTTGCCGAAAAGAAAAAGGAATACACAAAGATTTTCCTTCAATAGGATTTGCTTTTTCGTGGACTCCAAGACCCTTGCCGCCGGCCGAATGCTGCCGATCTTTTCGCCACTCAGCCGGGTCTGGTCATTCGTGAGCCACCCCACCCATCTGCTCTTCACGGGTGTGGCGGCCCTGCTGGCCTTTCTAAGCCTGTACCCGAGTTTCTTTCTCCTCTACGGCAGCCTCACCGACGCGCCGCTCGGAGTTCCCGGCCATTTCACCTTCAGGAACTATGTTCAGGCGTATTCCGATCCGGTTGCGTACCAGCTAATTCTAAATTCGTTCATCTTTGGCTTTTTCTCCTCGGGACTCTCTGTGCTCCTGGCCTTAACGCTGGCCTGGATCACCATCAGGACCAACGCGCCCTTGAGAAGACTCTTCGAGCTGACGGCGATTGTTCCCAACATTCTGCCGCCGATTCTGATAGCGATCTCGTGGGTCCTTTTGCTCAATCCCAGCAACGGCTTGATCAATGGGATCCTCGTAAACTTTTTCGGTCTGGAAAAGGGCCCCTTCAATATTTACTCGCTTCCCGGTTTGATTTTCGTCGAAGGACTGATCCTGGCGCCGCTCGCATTTCTGATCATCGGGGCAGCCATGAAGGGCATGGACCCCGCCCTGGAAGAGTCTGCCAAGACGCTGGGCTCAAGCGAGCTTGGCGTAGCCCGGCGGATCACTTTGCCGCTGATGCTTCCGGCTATACTGGCGGCCGGGACTTTAAACTTCGTCCGGGCGGTTGAGAGCTTCGATACCCCGGCGATCATAGCGCTTCCAGCCAGAATTGAGGTCTTTACCACCAAAATCTGGCGTGAAGCACTGGGTTCGTTCCCGACCAATCACAATCTGGCCGCCACCTATGGCGTCGGCATTCTTCTGATCGCGCTGCTGTTCGTGTATCTTTATCGCCGCTTTACCTCGCAAGTGGAGAGCTTTTCAACCGTAACCGGAAAGGCTTTCCGGCCCCACCAAATCGACCTCGGTGGATGGAAGTACCTTGCATCGGCGGTGGCTTTTCTCCTTCTCATCATGATGGTGATCCTGCCCTTTTTGGTCCTTCTTCTAGTGTCTCTTCTTCCCTATTACCACGTGCCGACATGGGAGACATGGAAGAACCTGACCCTGAGCAACTTTCTCTATATCGTTGAGAACTCGAGGGTCCACAAAGCTTTCGGAAACAGCATCTTTCTCGCCCTCGGAGGCGCGACTCTTTGCATGCTCCTGGCGGCCCTGACTTCGTATATCACCGTCAGAACAAAGATCGCCGGCCGCGGTCTTCTCGAAGGACTGGTCTTTATTCCCTGGGCTTTTCCCGGAACCGCTCTGGCCCTGGGTCTCCTGTGGGCGTACGTGGATTTTCCCATTCCTATCTATGCCACGATCTGGATCATTATGATTGCGTCCGTTACGCGAGTCCTGCCTTACGGGCTCAGGGCGGTCACCAGCACGATCATTCAGATCCACAGAGAGCTCGAGGAGGCCTCTGTCGTCTGTGGCGCCGGGTTTTTCGCCACATTTCGCCGTATTCTGATTCCCATGATGCGGCCCGGGATTATGGCGGGTTGGATCATCCTTGCGACCATATTCATGCGCGAGTTCAGCGCCACTCTTTTCCTCTACAGCCCGGGCTCAGAGCCTCTGGGTCCGCTTCTCTATTTTCTCTATCTCGATGGAATGCGCGGCCGCGTGGCGGCCATCGGCCTGGTGATTTCGGTCATTTCCATCGTTCTGATCGCTATCGCTCAACGATTCTCCCGCTGGGAAGCCTCCTAAGGCCGATGGAGCTATTCTTTGATTTTAATTTGCAATCCCTCTCGCTTAAAACTAAAAACTAAGAACTCAAAACTTTTTCCGATGGTTCTGTTTTGAAAGGAGAGCATCTATGGAAAAGCTTCATTTGACCGTGGCCTGCGGGGAGTACGACCGGACCAAGGCGCTTCAAACCGGCGCCGTCCAGCCGGAAGGGATTCATCTCAATTACATTCCTTTACAGGCGGAGGAAATCTTTTACCGCATGGGTGCGCATAAGGAGTTCGATGCCTCGGAGATGTCGCTTTCCAACCATATTACGTTTGCCAGTCGCGGCAATTCGCCTTTCGTCGCCATACCGGTTTTCCCATCACGGTTCTTCAGACATTCCTGCGTTTTCATCAATACGGATTCAGGCATCCAAAAGCCGCAGGACTTTAAGGGCAGGAAAATTGGCGCCCCGGAGTATTCCATTACAGCGGCCGTGTGGATCCGCGGCATGCTGCAGGATGACTTCGGCGTGAAAACGCACGAGATGCAGTGGTGCATCGGCGGTCAGGAAGAGGCTGGAAGAAAAGAACGCGTGGCGCTCAAGTTGCCGCCCGAGATCCGCATCAGCTCCATACCTGAGGATAAGACTCTCAACGGCATGCTTGAGAGCGGTGAAATTGACGCGCTGATTTCAGCGCGCGCCCCGTCTTCTTTTGTCAAGGGCTCTCCGAAAGTGCGCCGTCTCTTTCCGAACTATAAAGAAGTCGAAATCGATTATTACCGGCGAACCAAGATATTTCCGATCATGCATGTCCTGGTGATTCGAAAAGACGTCTATGACCGCCATCCCTGGGTGCCGCGGAGCCTCTACAAAGCCTTCTGCGAGGCCAAGGACCGGGCCATCGCGAATATGCACATCACCAACACCCTCGCCTGCACGCTGCCGTGGCTGTTCGCTGAGATTGAACAACTGAAGCAGGTCTTCGGCTCAGACTGGTGGCCTTACGGCATCGAGCCCAATCGCCATGCGTTGGAAACCCTCATCCGATACATGGGCGAGCAGGGACTGATCGATAAACCCGTGAAGGTCGAGGAGGTTTTCGTTCCCAACCTGGCGGGCGAGTTCAGGATCTAATCTAATTAGTTTTGTTCCGAAACAGACACAAAAGTGACGAAAAAAGAGAAGGCGTTTATCCGCTCGTCCCGAGTCGCTCATCTGGCAACGGCGGACAAAAAAGGACAACCTCTGGTCATACCCATCTGCTTCGCCTTCGACGGCCGGGAACTCTATTCCGCCGTTGACGAGAAGCCGAAGAAAGGCTCGCCGCTCTCACTTAAAAGAGTGAGAAACATCCGCGTCAACCCCCCGGTCTGTATCGTTATCGACCGGTACGATGAAGATTGGCGGAAATTGGGGTATCTGCTGATTATGGGGAAGGCTCGGGTCATGCTTCGAGGCGAAACCCACAAGAAAGCGGTAACTCTGCTGCGCAAGAAATATTCACAATATCGCGAGATGGCCATTCACGAGCGACCGATCATCCGGATAACTCCAGGTCATTTTAAGAGCTGGGGCTCGCTGTAGGCACGGTTCTGCCGGCCTGTCCGGTCGTACGGAAAACTCTTCGGGTCGGCGAGGCTCTTATCAAAATAGCGACGCAGGGCCGCATCGGAAACGGCATATCCCAGTTTCATGGGCAGCGACGGGTGAGAACGCCTCATCGATATCAGCGGGCGTGGCCGTGGTTATGTTATAAAGGCCCGCTCGGATGT
The DNA here is from genome assembly GCA_016210115.1 of Deltaproteobacteria bacterium. Classification (GTDB taxonomy): domain Bacteria; phylum Desulfobacterota; class Binatia; order UBA9968; family UBA9968; genus JACQUW01. Next base: position 61,820 of record JACQUW010000025.1, read on the forward strand.
CAAGCGCACCTTACGCTCGCGATATCCGCTCTAACTGTCTTTTATGATGAGTAAGTATCCCAGCAAAAAGGCCTTTTCCCAAAAGCTGTCCGCGCCTCTGCCGGGAATGAGTTTCGTTTTTGGCCCTGATTGTGTCCTATGGTGTAGGTTTTTAGCTGAGTTGTGTCCTCTCTTCCCTTCGGTTTTTTCTGCGCGGGAAAAAAGTTTCTTTTAAACCAAGCGGTTTTTTCACCTTTTAGCTCGTGGCATGCGCGTTGCACCCACCAAGCGCAGGGAGGTTCAGTCAAATGAAAGACTACGATGGTGATCTCCGGCTTCTAACGCTTAGCGAGGCGGCGGCGATTCTTCAGGTTTCGCGCCGGACTATTTTGAGAATGGTTCACCAGATGGAAGTGCCGGCTTTCAAGGTGGGCGGGCAATGGCGGCTACGAGAGAGCCAGTTCCGGCAGTGGTTGGAAGAAAAAGAAGGCCAGGCAAAAAGATCATATCTGGAACCGTACCGTTTGGCAGGTTGAGTCGCGGATTTTTCCTGGCAAGCAAATGTGGTCGCGCGCTGGTTTGACCAGCGTGCTCCATCACGCAGCTGCCGGTCAGATTAGCAGAAGGGTAATGCCGGCTTTCCGGATTCAAGCCGTTTTCGGAACGAGCCTGTTCTGTTCTCGCTCGCCTGCTCGTGACAAACCTGTTTTCGAATCCCGCTCAGTGCAGTCTATAACTTTTCCAACTTCGACGATCAGCTTTCATCCTGACCCTGCTTTCTCCCTCGAAAAGTCGGAAGAGATCAAAAAAGCCAATTTTGAGCCCTTGCCAGTCTTCATCGATGCAGCCCTGGGGATTTTTTCGTTTCAACCGGTCCAACGGAATCATTAACCTTAAACCAGTCGAAGCTCTCTGCTTGCCGGCCCTCCCTTTCAAGGCTCGCCCTCGGTTTTAGTCTCCTTTGCCGTTTGCCGAGTAATGGTTGCTTTTTCTCGAACCCGGTTATAGGATTCCTCGCGTCACGACAGGAAGGTAGAAAAAAAATGCCCCTGGTTGCGGCCTTAGCGGCCAGCCATGCGCCGAATATCCTTCTCGAGCCTGGCGCGGAGTGGGAGGAGTTCATGGAACTCCACTACCGCATGGCGCCTCAGGCGTCCACTTCCAAGCCCTCTCTGGATGTCCAGCGAAGGCTCAGGGAGGATGCCGAGAAGGCTTTCGCGGTCCTGGGCTCTGATCTAAAGTCAGCCAGCCCAGATGTCCTCATCGTGGTGGCGAACGACCAATTTGTTAATTTTTTCTTTAACAACATTCCGACGTTTTTTGTGACGCTGGCGGATGAGGTTAAAGGCCAATTTACGCGGCACAGATTTCATTATCGAAATCAAAAAGAACTCGGCCGGGCAATCCTGAAGGCCGGTCTTGAAGCCGGCATCGATTTTTCCTACGGAGAGTACGTCGAACTGCAGCATACGCAGCTCGTGCCGCTCTATTTTTTATTGCGCGAGCCTTCGATTCCGATTCTTCCTATTTACGTCAATACCTGGGTGGATCCTATTCCGACGCCAGGCCGCTGTTATCGTGTCGGAGAGTTGATCCGAAAAGTGGCGGCGGACCGCAAAGAAAGAATCGCCGTACTCGCGACCGGGGGGCTTTCTCATTTTCCAGGATCTCCCAGGATCGGTGAGATCGACGCCGAATTCGACCACCAGCTCCTGCAGATTATACGCGAGGGAGAGGGCCGAACCTTAGCCGGTTATTCCCTGGAGCAGCTTCTTCAAGCCGGCGATTCGGAGTTTCTCAATTGGATGGTGGCGGTGGGAGCGGTGGGCGATGCGAAGGCGTCCGCCACCTTTTACATCCCGGACCATGTGGCGACGGGTTGGGGGTTTGTAAGTTGGAACCTCTAAGATGTCGATAGTTATGCGTCAATGGTCAATCGGGAGTTTTTGCCCAATGAGCAATGACCATTGACTATTGACCAATGACCAAAAACCGCGCGTAGCGCCATGAGCAGTTATCATCTGAACCGGTTTCTGTTCGATCTCAAGATGGACGAGTCTGCTTTTGGCCGGGCCCTGTCCAATCTCGAAGCCGCCATGGGAGCCTATGATCTCAAGGAAGAGGAGCGGGAGGCCCTGCGCTCGGGCGATCCAAGACAGCTGCGGCAACTCGGCGCGCATGGCATGCTCGCGCTCTACATCATGCGCTTGAACCCGGATTACCGAAATAACGTTTACTGGACCCAGAAGTGAGAACTCCGACTGAGGGCGCGGCGTGCGAAGGACAGCGCCCGCCGGTTCACCCCGGCTCAATCCTCCTCCTTCGTCAAGCGGGAGGAAATCGGATTTCGTTCCTTTTTTGAATGCATGACCGTGGAGGCTACAGCGAGATGGATTTAGGTTTGCGCGGAAAAGCGGCGCTTGTGGCCGGCGCGAGTCAGGGGATGGGGAGAGCTATCGCTTTGGGACTGGCTCGTGAGGGAGCCAGCGTAAGTATTTGCGCGAGGGGCGAGGCCCGGCTTAAAGAGGTCGCCGAGATAATTCGCCGGGAAACCGGTGGCGAGGTTCTGGAGATGGTCGCGGATGTGACACGGGCTGATGAGATCCGGAGATTTGTATCGGGAGCCGCGGAGCGATTCGGCCGAATCGACATCGTGGTGACCAATGCGGGCGGGCCCCCGCCGGGCGAATTCATGAAGTTTACGGATGAGGATTGGGAACATGCATTTCGCCTCAGTTTTCTTAGCGCAACCCGGCTCACGAGGGAGGCTGTGCCCCACATGCGCAGGGCCGGCGGAGGACGGGTGATCAACATCACCTCGTATGCCGTCAAAGAGCCTATTCCCGGACTGGTGCTCTCAAACGCGATCCGAAGCGGGGTTATCGGGCTTGCCAAGACCCTTTCCCGCGAGCTGGCTCAAGATAATATCCTCATCAACAATGTTTGTCCCGGAAGAATCGACACCGAGCGGCACCGGAAACTTAACCAGGCCCGGGCGGAGCGTCTGAATCGTCCTGTGGAGGCCGTCAGCGAGCAAATGAAGGCGGAGATTCCTCTGGGCCGCTACGGAACAGCCGAAGAGTACGCCGACCTGGTGGTCTTTCTTGCCTCCGACCGAGCAAGCTATATTACCGGCGTCACCATTCAAATCGATGGCGGGCTGGTGCGGGCTGTTCAATAGAGGATTTCACACCTGTCCTGGAGAGTCAGAGCTATGATACTTTACTTCATCCAGTGGGATCTCCCAGACCAGAAGGCGAACCTCACGATATACGCCAATAAGGCCAAGAACGACTGGCTTCCGGTGACGCTTGCGCATCCCGGAGTCCAGGAGATCCGCAACTATCGGAATCCCTTCGAAGTGACACCGCAAGTCGCCATCAGCATCGAGTTTGACTCCCTTGACGCGTGGCGCGACTACCTGGAGTCGCAGGATTATGTTCGCATCATGCGCGAGCTGCGCATCCTCGGATGCCGGAATTTCACCACGCGTCTCTGGGCGCCCTCGAAATATTTCCCCGAAGTGCTAAAGCGGGGAGAGTGAAAATTCTCCTGGCGCACCGCTGTGGAGATTCATAGTCAAGTTGAATCCACGTTTTAACCTCTCGCGAATTCCGGATTGGGCGGTCCTCTGTTTCTTTTTTGCGGTCATTCTGCTACAGGCGGTTCCCAGCCTGATGCAGAAATCGGCGACTTTCGACGAAGTTCTGCGGCAGTATCCGGGTTATCTGCACCTGGCGGTCGGGGAGTACCGGATTCACACGGAGCATCCGCCACTGATCAAGATGCTGGCCGCGGCCCCGCTGCTGTTTTCCGATATAACCCTTCCTGCGCCGCCAGCGCGCTGGAACGATTATACCCACGCTCGAACGGCGCAGCGGTTTCTCTTTCGAGTCAACGATGGAGAGCGGCTCGTTTTTCTCGGCCGGCTTGCCGTTCTGCCGCTGACTTTGCTTATGGCCTTCTTTGTGTATCAGTGGAGCAAAGAGCTCTTTGGCAGGAGCGCGGCCGGTTTTTCTTTATTCCTGTTGAGCTTCGAGCCCAACGTGCTGGCTCATGGCCGGTTGATGAATACCGATGTTCCGATCGCCTGTTTCTCGTTCGCGGTCATTTATTTTTTCTCCCAGATGCTCCGGGAAGTGCGGCCGCAACGAGTTCTTATGGCGGGTCTTTTTCTCGGGCTTGCCCTGATGACGAAATTTTCGGCGATCTGGCTGGTTCTTGTCCTGCTGGCTTTGGGAATTTTTGCTGCAGCGGGAAGCGCTCCCATCCGATTCGGTGGCGGACGGTTTTTTGCGACAGCTACGCGACGGGGACAAAAGCTTCTCCTCTGCCTCAGCGCGCTGCTGTTAATCGGACTCGTTTCCTATGGAGCCCTCTGGGGGATTTACCGTTTCCGTTATGAGGGCGGCGTTGATTCCAGGTATGGATATCCGGTCTCCTGGACGGATGTGCTGCCGAGAGCCTCGCCGGGCCGAGAGGCTGTCGTTTGGGCTCGAGAGACAAAAATACTCCCTGAGGCGTATCTCCATGGCGTTTCCCTTGTCTCGCAGAAGATGGGCCGCCTTTCTTTCCTAAACGGCGAGATCTCAGACCGAGGCTGGTATCACTACTTCCTCGTCTCATTCTTGCTCAAAACACCGCTGCCGCTGATCCTCTGGCTGCTTTTGCTTCCAGTCGCCCTGGCGTCCGCTCGCAGAGAAATGTCCTTGACAAATAATCCGCTGCGGCCGGACACCTTGCCGCTAGGGGCTACTTTCGCAAAAATCCGGATTGGAGTGTTGTGCTTGCTTCTGCCTGCGGTGCTGTATTTTGGTCTCGCTCTCGCAAGCCGGATGAACATCGGCCACCGCCATCTCCTTCCTATTTATCCATGCCTGTTCGTTCTACTTGGCGCTGTCTGGGTCTGGGCTGGTCGACAAAGAATATTTCTCAAGGCTTGCTTCGCGGCGTTGGCTGTATGGTATGTCGCTTCTTCCGTCACGATCTTTCCCCATTACCTTGCCTATTTTAACGAGCTGGCCGGCGGTCCTGACAACGGCCACAAATATCTTGTCGACTCCAACCTTGATTGGGGACAGGACCTAAAAGGTCTTAAGCAGTATATGGAGAAGAATAAAATCGAGCGGGTCTGGCTCAGCTATTTTGGTCTGGCGAGCCCGGACTATTACGGCATAGGCTATCAATATCTTCCGAGCCTGATGATGTTTCAACCACGAATCGGTTATCCGGAGCTGCTCCGCGCTCGCAGGCTTCAGCCGCTAAAGGGCATCGTTGCTATCAGCGCTACCAATCTCCACGGAGTCTATTTGCCGGTTCTGGGTCTTGACAGGGACTATTTCGAGTTTTACCGAGAGCAAAAGCCGGTGGCCAAAATTGGGTATTCGATTTTCATTTACCGGCTGGGATAATTAGTGCGTACGATTCACGGCTATGCTGCTGGGGGGGCAAGCCTAGCGCTGCCTCGTGCATGAATCATGCGAGTTACTGCGTACCGAAAATCGCGCGAAACTGTTCGACACGGCGGTTTATAATGTCAGCGAGCTCCGGCTTGACGGGATACAACCTGAGTCCCTGCGTCAACCTCACAGGATTCGGGGGCACATCCGGGCGCGCGGGCACCACATTGAAGCGCACCATGGCCTGCTGTGCCTCGCGCGATAAAAGAAAATCGACGAATAGCCTGGCCGCTTCCGAATGAGGCGCCCGCCGGGAAATTGAAGCAACAGCGCCGGTGATCGTCACCGGTTCGTCCGCATACCAGTCCAGCGGCGCTCCCTTCGCCTTCATCTCTTCTACTCTGTAGCCGTAGGCCATCACATTGACAGGGAATTCTCCTGCTGCGAGAAGCTGAATTTGTAAGGAATGGCCGGGGCGGAAATGGGGTCGTTGTGCGGCGAGTTTTTTCATGAGCTCAAGCCCTTTTTCTTCACCCCATTTGTCGAGCGTGTAGGCGAACCAGCGGTAATCCTGCGGATCCATGACGAGCCTATCCTTCCACCTGAGATCGAGGAGGTCGGAGAGTTTTTTTGGGGCGTCGTTTTTAGCAACCATGCGGCTGTTGTACGCAATAACGTGGGTGTTCAGGTTGAGCATTGTCCAGAAACAACGGTCGTCCTTGAGCTCCGTCGGATACGCGTCGCGCTCCGGCGCACAGTAGGGCGCAAAGAGGCCCTGGTCCTGCAATCCTTTCCAAAAGATTTCGCCCGGGATGGACACATCAAAATCGTGCCTTCCCGTCTGGGCTTCAATCCGAAGCCTGTTGTTCATGGCCGCAGCGTTTGCGTGAAAAACGTTTACCTGAATTCCCGGGTGCCGCTTTTCAAAGAGTGTCTTGAGGACTCCGCTGCGGCCGATGTCCCAGGTGGAGTAGAAGTTGACCGCTCCCTCTTTTTTCGCTTTCCCCAGACGCTCGGCAGCGGATTGGCTCTGGCCCAGAGAAACGGCGTGCGGTTGAATGAGCCCGATCGCAACGGACATCACGAGGAAACCCAGCGGTGATTTCATAGGTCGTTTTAGGTCGCGCAAACCGCCTCGTAGGGCCAGATCTGTTTCAGTCGAATGATATAGATTCCCTGATTCTTCTCGCTGATATAGATAAAACCGCGCCGGTCAACCAGGACATCTTCCGTCTGCACGACCAACCGGCTTGGTTTCGTGCCGACCCTTTGTTTCGGATCGGGCGGAATGAAGTAAGCAATCTCTCGGGGGGTTCGTGGATCGCGAATGTCGTAGACCCTGAGCCCGGCGTTAAAGTAGCTGAGGTAGGCTAGATCATCGCGGTCCTCCAGGCAGGATTGGTGATTTGGATGGTGCTGATTATGCGGGCCGAAGCGGCCGCCTTTTTCGAAGAAGTTCTTAAGGCCGCTTTCAGCCGGCGGCACCGGCTGCGGAAAAAGGGAGATGATCCGGGGATCAGTTTCATCTCTTAAGTCTACGATACCGGCGAGGTTTAAGTTCTCATTTCCGTTCTCTTGTATCGCCTCATCGTTAATAAGCGCCAGCGCTCTTCGCGGCAGTGGCAGATACGTGTGAATCCCCTGGCGGCTGCACAGGCCGCGAAAAAGGAGCTGGCTCAGGAGCTTCGGGCGGGAGAGATCGGAGATGTCCACAATGATTCCTCCCCCTTCGCCGTAGGGAAGATAGGCCCGGGTTCCCTCCACGTGGGCTGGCCCATGACAGGAGAGGCGTGCGCCGGTTTTGGGTGCGCCTTCCTCCTGTTCGGGTAGCCAGAAGCGGGAAATCTCTCTCGGATTTGCAGGATTTGAGATATCCACGATTTGATAGATCTTTTTATCGTAGCCGGGCGCGCCGCCCGCCACGTGGACCAGAGAACCGCCGTCGTAAAAGTTTCTGTGGGTTCCTGTACTGCGGGTCGGATAGTGGCCGAGCCGTCGCGGTCTTGCCGGCTCGGTCACGTCCCAAATTAAAAACCCTTCTGAATGTTCTCGATTTTCCGAGCCGCCCCACCCGGGCGCGATCCGCTCCAGGGCGGTAATCATTTTTCCTTCCGCGACCTGGACCTGAATGGTCCAGGTGTTTTCCGGCCCGGAAACGAAATTGAGATGTTCTGGAGAGGCAGGGTCCGTGACGTCGAGTATCGTCCAGCCTCTGTGCCAGAGATGACCCATGTAGAGATACCAGCGATCATTGACCTCCTGCACGGCGAGCTTGAAGGCCGGGCGCCCTTGGAGATCATGGTAGCCCAAAACCTCAACGTTATGCGCAAAGTGAGGTATCGGTACAGGAGCCATGTTATGCCTGCGGGGCGTCGTTGTGTTTCAAACTTCCTGCTCGCCGGTCTTTCGGCCGATTGGAGGGGTGCGGTCGAGATGGCGACCGTCTCGAATCAGCCCGGGCTTAGCGTGTTATCGTAACTCCTACCTTTTCACAATAGCTCTCGACAGGGCACCGGGTGCAGAAAGGCGAAATGGGCCGGCAGAGCTTTTGGCCAAAGGCGACCAGAAGGTCGTTGTATTCCATCCAGTACTGGCCGGGCAGCTTCTGTCTCAGAGCGAATTCGGTCTCTTTTGGATTCTTCGTGCGCACATAGCCCCACCTGTTGGAGATCCTGTGCACGTGAGTGTCGACGCAGATTCCCGGCTTGCGATGACCCAGGGTTACAACTAGATTAGCGGTTTTCCTTCCCACGCCCTTAAGTTTCAGAAGTTCCTCGATTTCATCCGGGACCGCACCGGAATATTGCTCCACGAGAGCCCGGCAGATCTCGCGGATAGCTTTCGCCTTCGTGCGATAAAAGCCGACCGGATAGATAGTTTTTTCGATTGTCTTGGTTGAAAGACGTAACATCTTCTCCGGCGTTTCAGCGAGGGCAAAGAGCCGCCGGGAAGCCTGAGCCGTCGTGGCATCCTGCGTGCGGAGGCTAAGGACGCAAGAGATGAGCACCTTAAACGGACTTTGGGACGACTCGGCCACGAGCGTTACGATCGGCGTCTGCCATTTCGGCGCTTCACGGCGCAAGATTCTGATAGCGTGATGGATCTCTTTATCAGTCATAGCCCGAGTCACTCAACCGCTCATCGCGCCTTTGCGCAAGCTCTCGGCGCCGCGAGCGAGAACCTGCGCCTTTCGGCGACGTTTCGATTAAGCTCAGGATAGCGTTTAAGGCCGGGATCTGGCAAGCGGACTTTGCCTGAGCTTGACGAGGGGACGGACGGAGGGACCGCTGAAATCATCGGTACGTCGTGTTCTGCTGACGGTGTCGCAGCATGAGGTTCTCGAAGCACGACTGCCATTTTTTCAGCGGCCGGCCGGACGAAGGAGATGATTACAACGAGGGCTCAATTTCGAACGGACGCGATTTTATTTGGTGATCCGAATCCTCGACGTCTCTACATCAACCTCTTTGAGGCTTTCGATCTCTTGTTTCGTTTCCTGTAAGGCGACTTCAAGCTCCCGAATTCGCCTGGCCAAAACCGATAGGTCCGCGCCGCGCCGGATTGCCAGACTCGATGCTCTCTGCCGCAAATTTTTTTCCTGTGCGATGTTTTCCTTTAGCGCGATGAGGCGCTGCAGAAGAGCGAGATGGAGCTCTACGTGCCGCTTCTCTTCATCGGCAAGCGGGAGTGCGAAGTAGATCAGCATCCAACGCAATGCAGATGGATCATCGGCCACGGGATTGGACGGCGTGCCATAGAGAAGGGCCGCTTTTCGGACGGCTTCAGGAAAGGAGCTCGTCTCGTTATACTTTTCAGCTACCCAGACATATGCCAGCGTCGCTTCATCGAGCCTAGAAGCTTGCTCGAAAAACGCAGCCAGAGACAGATGCAGCTGGGCTTCCGATTCCATCGCTTCCTGAGGGCCAGAGACGGCTTCGGAGTCAGCGAGACCGTATTCCGGAGGGGCAGGCGCGACCGGGTCTTGAGAAGTGGTCACGCTGCAAGCCGCCGTGAAAAAAACAAGCGTGGCAAAAAGCAGGTTATAACGAGTCATAAAGAAGCCCCGGCTTGTGATCTTCTTCCATTGCCGCCAGCTCTCCGGCCTTTGTGGCCAGAGGGAGTTCCACTACAAACGTGGACCCAACTCCAACGATACTTTCAACGGTGATGCCGCCTCCCTGCGCCTCGACGAAAGCCTTAACGAGCGCCAATCCCAAACCGCTGCCTTCGAATCTGGTCTCGGCGGCGTTGCCGGCCTGATAAAACTTGGTGAACAGTTTTGGGAGATCTTCTTCCGCGATGCCGATGCCCGTATCTTTCACCGCGACCCTGGCCCGCTCCGGCGAAGAGGAAACGGTGATCTCTACTTTGCCTCGCGGGCGGGTGAATTTAACCGCGTTGCTCAGGAGATTGCTGAAAACCTGCGAAAGCCTTTCGGCATCGGCTAAGACTGCGGGGGCGGACGCCGCCGAAAGCCGCACTGAGATTTCCTTGGCCGACGCCAAGATTTTTGCGTCCGCGACGGCGCGGGTTAGGATCGGCAGAAGATCGGTTGGCGCGAGGTAAAATTCCATCCTCGCGGTTTCAATCTTTGCAAGATCCAGAAACTGATTGGCGAACTTGATGACTTTCTCCACGTTTGCGCCCATCAGCTGAAGCATTTGGATTTGTCCCTTATCCGATTTCGTCAATGCCTCCTCGAGAAGCACCCCTTGAGCTGAGTAGATGACCTGCAGGGGCTGGCGAAGCTCGTGCACAATCTGATGCATCAGGTCAGCTTTGAACTCCTCGTTTTTTTTCAATTGCTCGCCCATGTCATTGACCGCTTTGGCCAGCAGGGACACTTCGTCCTTCGAAGAGACCGAGACCGGCTCGAAGAAGCCTTGCGCTATCCTCTGGGTCGCTTGAATGACTCTTCTGATAGGGCCCGTAATGGCGCGCGCAATCATCCAGGCGGCAATCAAAGCCAGCAAGACCATAAACACCGTGAACGCCACGGCGACGCGAGTGGACCGCTTTGCCCTGGCGAACAAAGCCGCTATGGAGCCGTCGATGGAAATCTGGTTCAACTGGATCAGGCGCTCAAGCGACCGGTCAATGGACTCAATGTTTTCTTTTCGTGTCCTATTATCGGCGGTGTCACTGACCGGCCTTGAGCGTCGCGGCGAATCTCCGGTTTTGGCCACAGAATCTAAGACGAGCTCATGCTTTTGGTTTAAGTTGGCGAGTAATTTCGTCTGTTGGTCCCCCGACTGCAGTTTGAACAATCTGTCCAGAGTTTCCTGAAATTGATCGCTCGCCTTTTCGAACAGGTCGTAATACGCCTGATCGCGCGTGATCAGGTACTTCCGGGCGCTGCGTTCCTCCTCATAGACAAAAGCCTGAAGCCGCTTCGCAAGGTCAATAGATTGGATCTCCGAGGCCAAATTGGCCCGCACGTCTCTCAATAATGAGGTAAGTTCGAAGAGCAGATAGGCATTCGCGCAGAACATGATGCCGATGATAAAGCCAAAGTTCAGGATCATCTTCTGATAGGTAGTCATTTGGCAGGCCCCTCTTAAATCGGCGCCTCGACGGCGTCTTGCCCTGAAAGCTCCAAGCGAAAAAACAAGCCGACTTTGAAGGATTTATCCGCGTGCATCCGCGCGCCTGTTAAAACCCTTAAGCCCGGGAGAGCCAGGGTCGCCAAGGCAAACTCGGAGAGAAAGGTTAGACGCGGCTGAAGGATAACCAATCTCAACTCCCTGCTCAGGCGTCGAGCTCTCCGGAACTGGCAACTTGAGCGGTGTCGCCGTCATTTCCTAATGAAGGAGTTATGCTGTGCAAGCCGTGTGCCAAGCCCAATAATTGTAAAGCAAGATAAGGCCCGCGGATTTGCAGGAAAAAAATTTGTTGGCCGAAGAAAAAGCCGGCGAATAAATCACCTCAATTACTTTCCCGGCGCCTTGCTTTCTAAGTTTTAGGAAAATTGCGCTGATCACCGATTCATTATTGGGAGAGGTAATGGCAAAAGATAACCTCCATCCCTGGAGCGGCAGAGATGGATTTCAGTTCAGAAATTGTATAAACTCTTTGATGTTTTCACAATAAACGTCTGAACTACCGGGCGCCCTACTCTTCATGTCCGTTGACAAATGCATAGAAATTTTGCGGTCGCGCGTACCTCAGCTTATCGAGGGAGAATGCTTAAAACCGGCAGCGGTTCTCGTTCCGATCCAAAAATTCGTGGAAGGAGACTCTCTGGTTTTGACCCAGCGGACCGATATCCTGAGCTCTCATAAAGGGCAGGTCGCATTTCCCGGAGGGAGGATCGATCCTCACGACTCCGGGGCTTTGGCGGCGGCGCTGCGCGAGAGCCACGAGGAAATCGGCATCGAGCCGCGCGACGTGCAGATTCTCGGTCAACTCGATCAAGTGACAGCGGGCTTTAATTACCTTGTAACTCCGTTTGTCGGTATTATTCCCAGCCCGTACGAGTTTCGGCTCAATCCGATGGAAACGGCTGCTGTCTTTAACGTCCCGATCTCGGTTCTTTTGGAGCCTGGCTGCCTTAGCTGCGAGTCCCGCCTTTCTCCCGCGCACCGACAGGGAGAACCGATTTACCACTTCCGTTACAACGGCTGGGATATTTGGGGCGCCACGGCACGAATCATCAAACAACTTTTGGAACTGGTTTATGGTTTTGAAGCATAGCGCCACCGGCCTTGACCTTCTGCTCGTTTTGCTTTTCTTTATCCTCAGCGCCTGTGCATCTTCGCCGCGTCTGTACCTTGAGTAGGACCGGCAGCTCAGCGAGACTGATCTTGACGGAGTCCTGAACACAAACCGCCTGCTTTCTGATGAAAAAATGCGAGGTCGTTACCCTGGGCGTTGTTGTCCACGTGGAATTCTCGGCGCCAAAGCGCTTCTAATACGGCGGCGCTACGCCAGACCACCGAAAAGTAGCTTGTCCCATTTTCCCTGGGCTTTTCCGGGCGCGGTACGCCCTTGTGAGCTGTCTGGTTTTTGGTAGGAGGCGCTTCAGAAAAATGGTCCCCTTCATCTATGCTATGCCAGCCTGACCCTGATCGCTCTTTTTAACCCAACAGCGTGTTTTCCCGACCTTTCGCGCGAAATCATCATGGAATCCGGTTTGTGCCTCTGGTCCCAATCCGGTTTTCGCTTCCTCCGGGAGAACACGAAACCTTCAGGCAAAAGTTCGAGAGCCGGTATTGGCCTCTTTAAGTTAACGCTCTGGCGAAACACGTCGATGTCCTTTTCGCGAGAAAGGAGGAACTTAAGAAAACTGATCCCTTTGTACTTGCAAGTCAAATAGATGCTTAGCAGCACCAGATATTCCTTCAATCCGGCTTCGGAGAATTGACCATCGACCAGCTCGCGGTAGTCGGCAAACTTCTTCACGGCATGCTCTGCGTTGTTGTTGTTCCAGGGGACGCCGTCGTGGTTTAGGAACGTGAAGAGCTTGTCTTGATATTTTAGCAACCGTTTACTGTAGCCTTGCGTCACTTCAGAGCGGTAGGGGTTGCTCGCAAGCGCACGAAAGAACCGTTCGAC
>JACQUW010000026.1 GCA_016210115.1 Deltaproteobacteria bacterium
CTCGATATCCATCGGCTTAAATAGGACATCACAATCGTCGGCGGAAAGCCTGCCTTGATCTCGGAAAACGAGAACCGCGAATTTTCAGCCGACAGGGTCAAATCACTCAGGACCGCGAGCCCGAAGCCAAACCCATTTGCTTTTCCTTGCACCAGAGCTATCGTGATTCCGGGAAAGGTCGTCAACAGGTGGTTCACCCGAACAATCTGGCCGAGTTCCTCACCCCAATCTTCCGCGCTTTTCGTTGGCTTCGGCCAAGATTCGCGCCCGGCGCAAAAGTCCTCTCCTCGACCGCAAAGAACAAGCACCCTCAAGTGACCTTTTACGCTTAACTCCGATAAGATTCCCTCCATCGCTCCCATCATTTCTTTGTCGACCGCATTGCCCCTGTCCGGCCGATTCAGAGTAAGAGTGCCGATATCGCCTTTTTCTTCTAATAGAATTTTCTGCGTGCTCATTTTTCCTCGGTCTTTTCAGCTACCGCTTTGGAAGCCTGTAGGCCGCCAGTCTATCTGGACTGCGCCAATCGCAAATACGGGTCACGCCAGTTCTAAAGGAACTCTCATTTCCCGTACATTTTTGATAGGAATCCTTCGTGTTCGAGTTCACGGACGAGGCTGTTGTCTATGAAATCGTCCGGATTTGTCTTGGCTGCGCCTGCGTACCTCGAGAGCTTCAACGTCCTTTCGATAATTTCTTTTTTCACATACGGGACTTTAGTGATGAAGGGGACGCTTGTTCGATAACTCTCCTCCAAAATCTCGCGCTCATTTATATTGGCCACCTTTGAAAGGACTTGCATGGCGATCTCTTTATGCTTGACTGACACCGCTGAAGCCTCCACATACGCCCTCAGGAACCTCTTGGCTGTTTGGCGATTGTTTTTGATGTAAGTCTCATCTGCGAAAACAGCTTCGTACGCAAAAGGGAGCTTAAGCTCCATCAGGTTCAAGATTTCTTTGAACCCAGCCTTCTGAGCTTTGAGCCCATTTGGTGGTGAGATGATAGCGGCATCCACCAGACCTCTTTCCAGAGCGGATACCCGCTCAGAGGTGCCGCCCATGAATGCGATCTTATAGTCTTTTCCGAAAACAAGCCCATAAAGAGACAGAGCGTCTCGAATTCCCCAATCAGATGCCGCTCCCGCCGCGCTGGCTGCAATCGTTTTACCTTTAAGATCCTCAGGCCTTCGAATGTTGGCTTTGCCGAATATCTGGAAATAATAAGTGTCGTAAATCGAGGCGATATAGCGCAACAGATGCCCGGCGAGTCGCGCGTCCACGCCTGACCCTGCGTTGGCCAGACCAAACTGGGCAGATCCAGAGACAACAGCCTGGACTACTTTTGCGCCACCCGTCATATAGATCATTTCCACGTCAAGACCGTGCTTTTTGTAGATCCCCTGATCTTGAGCGACATAAAAGGGGAGCAGGGCGGCCGTAATGACGCCATAGGAGATTCGTATTTCTTCTCCGCAAACTACTGGGTTACCCGAAGCAAACAGAAAGGCCGCGACAAATAGCAGATAAAAGATTTTTCTAACCAATGTCTCCTCTCTTTACCGTTAGGATGATCCTTGGGTAGCGCCGTACGAAAATACCCTCAGGCGAGCAAGACTTCGGTTGATATCAAATCAAATCGGTCGATTTGCCACCTGTCGCCGAGCCCATCTGAGCGATGATTGCGTAGCCAAAATCACTTGAGAACCTCCTTTAATCTACCCAAGAGGGTAGGGCTCAGCTTGAAGAGCTGGGAAACAATTTTCTCCACTTCTTCTCCAGGCAATGGATCGAGATCCAGGTTGGACTTCTTTGCCTCTGCCAAGAACGCCGGATCTTTTAGCATATCCATGAAGGCTTTACGGAGCACCTGCACGCGCTCTTTCGGTGTTCCCGGGGGAACGACATAAGGACGTATAATCGCAGCCATATCGTGAATGCCCGCCTGGAGGAGTTGCCGGGCGTCTTCGGTCTTGGCAAAATCAATGGCCACCGGAACTTTTGGGAGTTCCGGATGTGCCCTGGGGCGTGCTTGCAATACGACGACAACATCGCCAGCCTCCAGCCCCTTGCGCCAGGTTATTTTGAGTGACTCCCATCCGATACCGCAAACCCCGGCGACCTCCCCCGCTTCCGCCGCCAGACGAATCGCGGAAGTTCCCTTATAACCAGAGACAAGATGGATCGGAAGGCCGAGCGCCGCCTGGAGAACTTTGGTCGTATCATCTGTGATACTCCCTGGGGCCTCGCCCCCCATTTTGACCGGTGTCCTCGAGGCCATCCAACTCTCTAAGCTCATAATCCCGCTTGCCTTAGTGAAAGCGCAAACCGTGTCGAGCTTCGCCGGAACGCCGATGTATCCAAATGTTCGGGCGTCAAACTCAACCCCCTGTCTACCCAGGATCTGCTGCATAAAGAGGCCACCACCGAAATTGCCAATAGTTAAACCATCCGGCTTCGCGGCCTTAAAAACGTAGTTGGCTGAGACCAAGCTTCCGGCTCCCGGCATATTGTCTACCAGCATCGTCGGTTTGCCCGGAATGTACTTGCCCATGTGCCGGGCAATAGCCCGGGAGTAAGTGTCGTATCCGCCCCCGGCCGCGTATCCTACAACGATGCGCACGGTCTTGCCTTCGAAAAATCCCTGCGAAAGAACCTCAGCAGGGTTGGCAAAGAGAGACAGCCAGAGAGCTGCCAACGGCCACACAATGCTCTTACGCATAATGATACTCCTTCCACTCAGTGGTCAGGCGATGCCAGCTTTTTTGAGAAAATCCTTGAGAACCTTTTCCTCCTGCGGTTCAAGGTCCTCGTAGGGCGCTCTTTCATGACCGATATCTATTCCGATTATCCTAAAGCCAGCGCGGTAGATGCTGCTTGAAGCTTTCTTGATCGGGAGCCTCTGAAACTCCAATATGTTTCCTTGAATGTCCCTGGCCAGGTCCAGATCGCCCCGGCTATACGCGCTAGAGAGTCTTTTCGCAAGCCCAACAAGGATAGGAGGCACGCTTATCCCTCTTATGCCGAACAAAAGCGAAGGAAGCATCACCTCGCTCGTCGTGTAAAGCTCCTTGTTCCACTTTTTCGTAATGCTTTGGGACAGCTCAATGATTTTGAAATCATGCCTCGTCTCTTTCAGGCAGCCCACGTTGGACAATTGCATGAGGCGATTCACACCTTCAGCCGGCAGCTCCAATCCCAAAGCGGGATGGTGATAAAAGAATATCGGCGCGGGCGCCTGCTCATTTAAAAAATCGAAGTAGCTGTAGATTTCCTGGAGCGAAGGCCTTCTCCCATACGGAATGCCGCTAATGACCCTGGATGCACCCAGGGCTGTAACGAATTCAATAAGTTTCCCGGTCTCCAATATCGTCCTGCCATTCACCCCGGCTACCAGAGACGCCTTATTGCCGACAGCGGACGCGGTTTTTTCCATCAGCTCTTTTCGCTCGCGAGTTGAGAGCAGGGGATAGTCCTGGATCAAGAATCCGGCCGCAATCACCTCGCTTGCGCCTTGATGGATGACGTAGGTGACCTCCTCGTCCAAGGCGGCCAAATCCAACTTGCCGTCGGATTTGAAAGGAGTGATTGGGCCGACGATAATCTTTACCGGATCACAAGCATCCATAACAATTCTCTCCCCTAAACTGAGCGGAGTTAACTTTTGCTTATCACCGCTCCTTTCGCTTTCTGTATCTCTCTCCAGATTTTCTCCGGCTTAAGAGGCAAACGCATGATCTTGATCCCCAGATGAGACAGCGCGTCTTCAACGGCACTGGCCAGCACCAACGGAGGGCCGATGGAACCAATCTCGCCTACGCCTTTAAAGCCACCTGGAGTAAAGGGCATCGGGGTGATCATGTGATGGATTTCAATTTCTGGCATGTCGGTGGTCGAGGGAATCAGATAATCCATAAAATTGGTCGAGAGGAGCTGCCCCTGCTCGTCATAAACAAGTTCTTCCAGCAAAGCGCCTCCGAGACCGTGAGCAATAGCTCCCGTGATCTGCGTTTCGATAATCATCGGGTTCACCATATTACCCGAGTCGTCGACCGTAAGATACTTTAGGATCTTGGTTTCACCGGTGCGCTCATCCACTTCCACATAAGCGACATGGGCCGCATAGGGAAAAGTGGAGAAGTTCGCGGTCCTGCCCTTTTCGTCCGGATAGAAGCTCGTATTCGGATTGATAAAGTAATGAATGGCTTGAAGGCCGGGTTCCATGCCTTCCGGAAGGAGATTGATGGAATAATAGGCCATATTGGCGACCGCTTTGACACTTACCTGCCTCGCACCATTCTCCTTATCGGAGATCACGCCGCCCGCGGCAACCAGCTCGTCAGGCTTGCATTGCAGCGCCTTGGCGGCGATTTGGAGCATTTTTTCCCTGATCTTTCTCGAAGCCAGAATCGCGGCGGAAGCCGTGACCGTCGAATACCGGCTGGCGTAACTGCCGCTTGCGGAAGTGCAGAGTGCCGTATCGCCCTCAAAAACCTGCACATCCTCGAACTTAATTCCCAACTCATCCGCCACTATCTGGGACAGGGTAGTTTTGTGGGCCTGGCCCATGTTGATATCCCCGGAAAAAACCCAGGCCTTCCCTACGGTATCCACCCGGATCATCACGGTCTCGTAACCGGCGTTATAGGCGTTGGGTCTAAGGGAGCTGAGAGGTTCCATCATGAACCCGATGCCGATCCCTCTGCACCTTCCATTTCCGCGGGCCTCCCTTTGATCGGCCAAAAGCCGGTCATAATCCGCGGCTTTCAGGGCCATTCTAAGGCATGTCGGATAGTCGCCGCTGTCATAGAGGGACCCGGTCACGGACCTGTAGGGGAATTCGTGCGGCTGGATGAAATTCCTAATTCGGATCTCATCCCTTCCGATGCCAAGTTCCCTAGCCGCCTGATCCAAGACTCGCTCCATGATAAAGTTCGATTCCACCTTGCCATTCGCCCGAAGCGGCCCCGAAGGCGTTTTGTTAGTGACGACTCCGTAAGAGACTGCGGAGTAGTTCTCGATCTTGTAAGGGCCGGGGATGTAATTCGAGGTGACAAAGGATAAAGAGGTTCCACCGCTCGAATACGCAACCCCCATATCCACAATCACGGTTGCCTTAAGAGCCGTAATCTTCCCCGTCGCATCAAAGCCCGCCTCTACGTAATCCACTTGCTCTCTCGAATGATGCGAAGCGAGCATATGTTCCGTTCGGCTCTCCCACCAGGCTACGGGCCGATTCGTCTGAATCGAGAGAAGAGGAATCAGCACCTCCTCCGGATAAAAGGCCCATTTGATTCCGAAGCCACCTCCCATTGCTGGACAGATAACCCTGATCTTGACGTCTGACCTTCCCAAAGAATCCAAAACCAGGTTGGAAATCGAATGGGGAACTTGGGTCGAGTCCCAAACAGTGAGCAGACTCTCTCCTTCCTCGAAATGCGCGATGACTCCTCTCGTCTCCATCGGGGTTCCGGTGTAGCGGTGCTGGACAAATTTTTCTCTAATGACGAGGTGCGACGATCGGAGCAAATCATCTACAGGTCCCTCAACAAGCCGAAATTCGTATTGGATGTTATTGGCCCAATCCTCGTACAGCCGCACCGCATTATCGAGCATGGCCTCTTCCACATCCGTGAGCACGGGAAGAGGTTCGTATTCGACCTCGATCTCCTCTACCGCATCCGCGGCAACGTATCGGTCTGTAGCCACAACCACAGCCACAGCTTCTCCCACGTGCCGCACTCGATCCACTGCGAGGCAGTAGTGATCAAAGAACCGGATTCTTGGATATTCGCTCGTGTAGGGCCGTGGTTGGGTAAAAGGGAAAAGCGCCATGGGCTTTGTCAGCTTTTTCACATCCTGACCGCTGAAAGCGGCAAGGACACCCGGGAACTTAAGCGCTTTTTCGAGATTGACCGATTTAATCTTCGCATGAGCATAAACGCTCCTGGAAATGGCAGCATAGGCCATTCCGGGTACTTCAATATCGCTGAGGTACGCGGTCTTTCCCTGGAACAACTCATAAGTCTCTTTTCTCTTGATGCTTTGGCCGACGTATCTCCCCGCTCTTAGCGCCTCTGTATTCTCCATAACCGCCTCCTCTTTAACTCGCGCTCATCTTCTCTGCCGCCCGTTTTACCGCCTTGATGATGTTAAGGTAACCCGTGCATCTGCAGAGATTGCCAGAATAGGCCGTGCGAATTTCGTCTTCGGACGGGTGGGGATTGTCCTTAAGAAAAGCGATTGTCGTCATGAGCATGCCCGGAGTGCAATAACCGCACTCCACCGCGTCGCACTCCCAGAAGGCCTCCTGTATCGGATGGAGCTTTTCGCCCGATCTCAGCCCTTCGACCGTCGTGATTTCGCCGCCATGTGCTCTAGGTGCCAGAACCTGACACGATTTTACGGAAAGGCCATTCATGATGACCGTGCACGCGCCGCAGTTTCCGGTGTCACAAGCCACATGGGTGCCCTTAAGTCCGGCGTTGTATCGTATGAGGTCCACGACGAGGAGCCTGGGTTCGATTTCAAAATCGTAGACCTTATTATTGATCGTGGTTCTGACTGAAATTCGTTTCTCCATTATGCCCCTCCTCCGAGTCTTTCCTTTGCCTGCCTTAAAGCTCTAGAAACTATGACGGGTATCATCTCCCTCCGGTACTCGGCAGACGCGTGGATGTCTGAGATTGGGTCGGCATCGTTTTTGGCAAGCTCAGACGCTCTCGCAATTTCCACATCTGTAAGCCTAGATCCGAGTAGAACCTGGGAACCCCGCTCTGACAGAACGGGCCAGGGAGCAGCGCCGCACAACGCAATGCTGCATTGTTGGCATTCCCCTCTTTGATCCAAATGTAAAACGACCGCAGCACCAATGATCGCGAAGTCCCCGGCTTTTCTCATGAGCTTGACGTAGGCCCCGGAAGTGTCGCGGTTAAACTTCGGCACTTGTATCTGACTGAGAATTTCATTCGAGGAGAGATGGGTCATGTAGGGGCCTGCGAAAAAATCTCTGCTATCAATAACCCTGCTGCCCTTAATAGACTTCACCGTAAACGTCGCCCCCAAAGCCAGGAGGGTGGGGGCTAGATCTGCGGACGGATCAGCATGACAAAGCGAGCCACCCACCGTCCCCAAATTACGGATATGAATGTCACCTATGTGCGATGCAGCTTCAGACAAAACAGGACATCCTTTTCTTATAAGAGGGGATCTCTCTATGCTTCTTTCAGTGGTCAGGGAGCCTATTTGTAGATATCTTCCTTTTTCGCGGATGTGAGAGAGCCCTTTGACCTTAAAGAGGTCAATAATCGCTTTGGGTCTTATTAACCTCAGCTTCAACATGGGTAGGAGGGACTGCCCTCCTGCGATGAGTCGAGCATCCTCACCCAGTTCGGCCAATAGTTTCACCGCTTCGGAAAAAGACGATGGGGAATAATAGTCAAACGAGGGGGGTATCATGTGATCATTCTCTCCGATTTTCTGGCGTGTGCGCCCAGAGTGGGATCATTTTCAGGGCACCGTTTTCATCGGTAAATCATTCGTACGGGTTCTTTCAATGCATCTCTTCGGGCAGGCAGAGACAGTTCGTTGGGATCGACCATGATATCTAGGATCGCGGGTTTGTCTTGCTCTAGCGCCCTGATAATAGAAGGCTTGATCTCATCAACCTCATCAATCCGCTCCCCATAGGCCCCCATACACCGTGCGATCGCTGCAAAATCGGGGTTGACAAGGTTTGTGCCTATGTATCGTTTCCCGTAAAAATACATCTGGTTTGCCTTCTCAGCTCCCCACGCTGAGTTGTTTAGGATTAGGCAAACCGTCGCGATATCTTCCTGGACAGCTGTCATCACTTCATGGATGCTCATGGAAAAAGCGCCGTCTCCCACGATGCTCACCACAGTCTTCTCCGGCTTGGCGATTTTTGCCCCAAGGCCCGCGGGATAACCGAAGCCTACGTTACCAAACCCTAGCGGCGCTATCAGTCTTCTCTCGGGAAATGCCAGAAGACTGTATGCAAAACCTGTTAAGCTCCCAAGGTCTAGGGTCACGATGGCATCCCTGGGAATGACTTCATTGATGATCTTGTATACAAATTGAGGTTTAATGGGATGGGTTTCAGGCATCCACGTGGCTATTTCCCGTTGCCACTCATTTCTTGCCCTTTCTATTTCGTTTGTTCGGGTTCTATGAGTCGGCCGGGCTCTCTCCATTTTGCTCTGGACACTAGAGACGATGGCTCGCAGGGCGAGCCTAAGATCAGCGGACAACCCAATCTCTACAGGAAAATATCTGCCGATCTGCCTTGGGTCGATATCGATTTGTATAATCCTGCTTTTATGAGTCAGGTACTGGAAGTCGTAATAAGGTAGACTTGTAAACTGGCCGATCCTCGTACCTGCCGCCAAGACTAGATCGGCTTTGGAGCAGATCTCCATCGCGGCCTTCGACCCCCCCCTTCCAAGTGAGCCTAAGGCTAAAGCGTGTTCAGTCGAAACGGCATCATTATGACCATAGGAGGTGACGACCGGTATGGTAAGAAGTTCGGCCAGCTCAAGCAGGTCATTCGCGCATTGGCTCCACAGAACTCCTCCTCCAGCGATAATGACCGGACTCTCCGCTTCTATGAGGCGTTCGGCAATTCTTTCGATTGCGGCTGGATCTCCGCTTCCAATATTCATCTCCCTGTATCTTGTCGCCTCGAATATATCCACATTCACCAACTCGTAGAAAAAGTCTCGTGGAATGTCGATTAGGACAGGCCCCTTGCTGCCAGACATAGCTGCTCTGAAAGCGACTCTCATGAACTCGGGTATCCTGTCGGCACGGTTAACCTGAGAGGCCCACTTAGTGATCGAGCTAAATATTGCAACGTGGTTCGCCTCTTGGTAGGCGTCAGTGAACAGCTGTGAGCTCAGCGGCGAGGGAGTTACGGCCACGACCGGCGAATGGGCATGGTACGCTGCAGCAATTCCGGTTACCAAATTTGTTGCCCCCGGACCATTCTGCACAACACAGACCCCTGGAGCGTTAGTTAACCTTGCGTAGGCATCCGCCATGTGGGCTGCAGACTGCTCATGTCTCACACCCACGAACCTGATACCTGCTTTCGGGGTCAAATCAAGCGCATCAATGTAAGCGGACCCGACTATTCCAAACAGATGCTTGATGCCTTCGACCCTCAATGATTCAATTAGGGCCTCACTCCCTGACATTTCGCTCATGAGTCCTCCTCAACCCCCGCGTATTTAAACAGCTAAAGAATCTCTGCAACGATTCTCGCCTGGCCCGCATCGCTCCCTTTCACTTTGAGCGGAAGCGCCCAGATCCTCGTTTTTTTTCCGACAATCTTGCCCAGGTTGACCACATTTTCTGCAATGAGGACCCCTTTGCCTAACAGTGTTCTGTGCACTGGGAAGTCGAACTCTTTCCCCCGCATCGATGTCGGAAGGTCCACGGTAATACAATCGATCCCGAAAAGTTTGACGCCCTTCTCGACCACCCAATCAGCCGCATCGACCGAAAGATAGGGATGCACGTTATAGTCCGGACTCTCGAACTTTTCATCCCAACCAGTGAATAGCATGAGAATATCTCCACGATTGACTGGAACTCCCGAGTCCTCAAGGTCCCGAGCCGTAATTTCCTCGCCGGCCGTTTTCTTCACCGGGATCACCGCCCCGGGACCAACAAAAGAGTCTATGGGCATCTCTTCAATTGACCTGCCGTTGGGGACAATGTGGATAGGGGCATCCACATGTGTCCCTGCATGACAGGCAAGAGAAATCTCGGTGATGTTTAGCGGATGGCCTTTGTCCAGGCTGAAGAATCTGTGCACCTTGACATCCGGGAGCACAGCGACCTTGGGCATCCCGGTATAGATCAGGCGTGAAAGATCAACAATCTCCATAAAGAGCGTCCTTGTTCGAGGGAATCGAGGTGTTCGAATATATGCAACATGATTTCCTATAATCAAACGACGGCCCGGTTGATATCAATTTGAAGAAATGTTGTCAAGTAAGTTCCCCCGGTCTCCCATACAAAGACTTCGCGAGCCGAGCTCAAGGCGTCCATTTCTTACGGACGTCCTCCAATCTCTCCCCCTGTTTGAGATGTATCGTCCTGGTGGAGAGTTTTGTTCCCGTCTGATGGTGTTCCCCATTTGCAGCCAGCTTCGCTTCTTCGTCCAACTCGCCTGGCCAGTAACCCAAAGAATATCCATACCAGGGCGCCTTATAAATCAGACCTGGAAGGCCCAGCTCCTCCCATATCCTCTTGGCATTTTCCATATATTCTTTCGCCGGCAAAGAAACCGGAGGGAAGTCCTCCTTTTTCGTCGCGTCGATCAACAAAGAGGAATCCTCGGAATCGTAGCCCTCACGCTGGCCGTGCTGCAGGACTAGGTTAATCGGCGAGTGTACGGTTTGCCTTCCTGTTACGATACGCACATCCTTGTGAGGCTGAGCGCGATGGCATAGGGCCCAGTTGATGGCGGCAAGATTCTCTGGATCGATGTCCTCGTCCACAACAACGACCACCTTTCCCAAATCGTAACGAAATCCCAAGACCGCATGCATCGCCTGCCACGGCTCAAGCTTATGGGTCTTTTTCATCTGAACCACGATGAACTGTCTCAGGTTAACCAAAGGCTCATGCATCCCTATTCGAGTCACGCTTTTCAGATTGCAGTGGTTTCTCAGGTGATCCAGAACGAGCGCCTCCCACCCCCGGTGCTTGATTTTGCTGCTCTCACTCGGCGTAAGCTGGCTCAAAATGCTGACGAGGTGAGGCTTTTTTCTGTGGCTAATGCAGGTGATCTCAAAGACCGGGCTTAGGCTGCGCGGGTCCATGTAACCGTGGGATTCGCCAAAAGGCCCTTCGGGCTCTAAAATATCCGTTCGGATAATCCCCTCAAGCACGATTTCGGCGGTCGCAGGAACCTCCAAATCAACGGTCTCACACTTGACCAAATCCAATGGCTGGCCAACGATCGCCCCCGCTACGGCGTATTCGTCGACACCGTAGGCAATCTTTTGAACCGCGACATAGGATAGGCACGGCAAAGCGCCGATGATTCCCGCGGCCTCAAGGGGCATTCCCCGCGCACTAGATTTGTTCCAATGAATCGCGAGGTCCTGCTGCCCGCTTATGAGATAGACGCCGGTTTTCGTGGGGCTTTTGACCTGCGCCCGATAGTTTCCGACATTTCTGATGCCGGTCTCGGGGTCCTTAGTCACCCAATGACAGGCGGTGAGATAAGGGGCGTTATCGAAGCCCGGCGTGGAGATAGGAACGGGAAATTCCTCTAGCCCTCCGTGTTTCAGCAAATTCTCACCTTTGTGAATCTCTTCTTTTACCGGACCCGACGGAACAAGCCTTGGCTCCAAAGGCTCAGCTACAGCCTTGGCCCATTTGGCGAACATCTGCTCGGCTTCGCAGCCCATACCCAAGGCGTAAATCTCTTCGTTCGACGCCAACCCGCCGATCAATACCGGACCGTCGTACCGCTTCCCCCTTGAGTCAACGACATTTTCAAAGAGAAAGGCTTTCCTCTCGCTTTCCGGTAACCCCAGAAATTGCCAGCGCACCAGGGGATGGAGCTCGGTGTCCTTATTCATGGGCCGAGCAACCCTTAAAAGGCGTTCTTTTTTTTCCATCAAAGCGATATATTCTCTGAGATCAGCGTACATCTTTATCTCCGCAGACTCTCAACCGCGGCGTTTTTCAGGCCGATGATCTTTGTTCTCCGAGATAACCCAACTGCCGCGATAGATTCTCAGCCGCCCTACGGACTGACTTCACCATGGGTGAGACCGCGCTTTCAGGAAACCGCGACAGCGGAATAGTTACCCCGAGAGCGCCAATGACCGCGCCCGTTCGATCCCGCACCGGCGCCGCTATCCCACCGATATCCTCGCGCCACTCGCCTCGATTGATGGCGTAGCCTTGCGCTCTGACACGCGCCAATTCCTCGCGCAACTCATTCCCATCGACAATGGTGCGCTCTGTATAACGGCGCAGACCCTTTTTGATTATCTTCTTGATCACCGAATCCTGTTGATAGGCGAGCAGGGCTCGGCCCGTTGCGGTACAGTAGGCAGGAAATCTCGCCCCCAGGCTCGTATAGGGCCGCAAGGACTGAGGCGCATCAACTTTGTCCACGTAGACGATCTCAAGCCCATCGAGAATGCCTGCCTGCGCACTCTCGTGGCTACTCGCGACAAGCTCATCGAGGGAACTCCGGGCTTTCTCCTGAAAGCCTTTGCCGTCATCGAGCGCCACGCATCCCAATTCCCACAAGCGTATCCCCAACTGAAACCTTCCTGTACGGACCTCTCTGCGGAGGAGTCCTTCCGCTTCTAGCGTATGAGCAATGCGCGAGACGGTGCTCTTAGCCAAGCCGAGATTTAGGCTTAACTCGGTGATTCCCCATTCCCGGTGCTGTCTCGAAAATAACGACAGGATCTTTAAGCCCTTTAGCAGAGACGTGGCATATGTTCGAGAATAAGCAACATTCTTGCTCATTACCGAACCCAATATCAAGTCGTGGCAGGCCTGTCAATGCTTCCGGGTGCGTGCCGTTCCTTCGATGACGCAGCCTGCCCTTGATTTAGAGGTAGGGCGGAATCCAGCAGGAAACTTAAGGAGAGCGATAAAGCTGGTCTATGAATCCAGATCGATCGATCCGTTCCATAATTCCTCTATGGACATAGCGGGCTCTAGGTCCCATCGCCTGAGCCCAAGAAGCACCCCATGATGAGAGGCTGTGCCGAATTGGCTGATGGCGATCCTCTTTCCCTTCAGGTCTTCCGGTCGGCGCACATTGGGCGCACTCACAAAAATAAAATCCATTCGGTTCACAATACCGGCGACCATCACGAGGGTTCCGCCGCGCGTCATCCCTAACGCTGATCACAGGTTGTCCAGCCATAACCGCGACAAGAACACTCCCCGAGAGAAGAGTTTGGGCGGCCCGAGTCCCTGTACCAAGAAATATAATTTCCGTCTCTGATGCGTAGCGGCTGAAAAAACCCATCTCCTTCGCAATCCACGTGCCGGTCTGCGTCGGGTTGAGAGAGGAGTAACCGATGACCAAGGGATTGGAGAAAGCCTCCCGACCCAACACGAGATGAATAAAACCAACGATCAGCCAAAAGGTCTGTCTATCTCGCATGTGCAACATAAAAGACCGATTTGTCACTCAAACACGAATGTAAACGATTTCTCTTCTCATTTACCCCCAAACACCTTCCCCAAAAACCCCTCCTGCTGCAGCTCACTAATCAGACTCATGTCGGCCACATCCTCGTAGGCCAGAGATCTGCCTTGGTTTTCTTTCATCTGAAGCTCTGACTGGATGACTTCGTTCACCCCTTCGCGATCCACATAGGGTCGCTCTTGGATCAACTTTCTAAGCGCATCGTAGGCCGCCTGGAGATAAGCCGTCGTTCCGCCTTTAGCCACGAGCGCCAGAATTCTTTTGGTCCCCTCTTCGTTCGTCTTGATGTAGTGCACCCCTTCGATTTGTGCCATCAGGACTTTCTTAAGAATAGCCCTGTTCCTACCTAGGTACGGCTTTGTCGTCGCCAAATTGATGAAAGGGTAAGGGGGCGGTTTAGGAAGATCCGCCATTTGAACCAGATTATGAATACCGCCGCCCGGTAAGAGCTCCGCAGTTCCCGGTGGTCCAGAGATGGCCGCAACTCTGCCTTTAGATAACGCCGCAGCCCGGTCCGAGAAGCCACCCAACTGGACAATCGTCACATCCTTCCGGGTTGAAGGTTTAGCGCCTTCAATAAAAGCCGAGCCGCGTCATCCGAGGCGGAGCCGAAGCGGCTCACGCCCAGAGTTTTTCCCTTTAAGTCTTCGGGTCTCTTGATCTTGGTGCTGGCGATCAGAGAATACGGAAGGGTTTGAAGGAATCCCGCCAACATGACGAGATCCGCGCCTCCTAAGTTGGCCCGGATCACTGTCCCGCCAGCGCCGACGCTAACCGACACTTGGCCTGAAATCAGGGTTTGCAGTGCCATCGTGCTACTCCCGATATAAACAAGTTCAACATCAAGGCCGTGCTTTTTATAAAGGCCCGTGTGATAAGGAAGATAAACTGCCGCATTGGAGGAATCGAATGACGTGATCACAATCTTGAGGTTTTCAGCCTCAACACTAGCTGCTCCCTGCAACGTTACGAACCCTATGCATAAAAGTAACGGAAGAATGATATTGGTTCTCATCAGATATCCTCCCCAAGGAAGCTGAGCCCTATTCAGCCCGCGGAACCGCCATGTGAGTGATTTCCGGCGACCCCGAACAAGAAAGATCCCCTTTACTTAACGAGACCAGCTTGCATGGGTAACCTGTTTAAACCACTCCCCAGGAATCTCTTTCCCTATGCCACGGGCCAAAGCCAGATCATAGATCTTTTTTGCCGTCGCAGTGAATTCTGTCCCGTTGCCCATACCCTTCATATACATGGTGATTTCCGCGTCGTCCGTGCGCCCTTTGACCTTTCCGACCAGTAGCTCCTCCAAACCATACATTTTTCTACTGTAATTCCTGTAGAACTTCTGATCGCTGCCTTCGGCCCGATTGCTGCGCTCAGGGACCTTCACTCCCGCGGGCATGTAAAGCGAGTAAAAGTGCTGCAGATCCTCAGTGAAGTTGGTATGGAAAATTTTGCTGGTCCTTTGATAGGACTCAGCATCAAACTCTCGGTACTTGATGCACGTCAGGTGAGATCCGGGTTCCAACCATGCTCCCTGACATACGCCCCCCGGCGTGACCACGTTGGTTGCACAAGCGACAATATCGGCTCCTTTCGGAACTTGGTTGGGGGTATCGACGGACTTAACCTCGATCCCTTGTTTCTCGCTCATTTCCTGACAAAACTTGATTCGCCGCTCTGGCGTCGGGCTGTAAACCCTCACTTCTTTGATGGGTCGAACCGCGCACATCGCTCGAATCATGCTCCCGGCCTGGAATCCTGCTCCGTACAGACCCAAGATCCGGGCATTCTCTTTTGCCAGATATTTGGCAGCCACCGCGCACATACCAGCCACTCTCATTCTTTGAAGCTCCCCGTCGTGAACGATGGCCAGGAGCTCGAGAGTTTCCATGCTGTAAAGGAAGACGTTGCTGGGATAGTTCTCCCGATGATCGGCCAATTTTATAATCCCGCCTTCCTCATAAAAATGGTCAAAGTCGGATTGTGTCCTCTGCCCGACCACTCCCAATTTCATGATCCCACCTTGAATGCACTTAAACTTATAGAAGGTGTTGGGATTGCGCGTGGGGAACATCATATCCGTTCGAGGCGAGTTTGCGGCTCGACCTGCCGCCAACTCCTTGAAACCGTCTTCAAGCGCTTCGATACAGTCGCTCATGGCGAACAAAGATTGAACGTCCGTGTTGCTGATCAAGAGTGTCATGATCCAATCCTCCCGGTAGGTCGGCCTGCTCTCCGGCTCTGTCTTGCACGCTCACGCGCGTCTGAACCCTTTGAAAGCAAGTCGCAAAGCCTGTTCGAGAATATGCAACTTTATTGCTGAACTTGAAACGGCCCCCAAATATCAGGATGGGAATGGCCTGTCAATGCCTTCTCCGTCTTTTTGGCTGGCCCGGATTTCTTGAAGCTATGACAGGCTGCAGGAGGATCGGAACTCTAATGAGACAGACGGGTCCATGGATCCCGAGTCAATCCCCCACAATAAAGGCTTATTGGACTATGGCCTCTTCTATGAATAGGCCCAAACTTAGCGTAACGACCGTATCACCAGCGTTATGCCGGTCGCGAATAGGAATGCGAGCAACCAGCGATTGAAGGTCTGTTGATGGATTCTGTCCTGAGTCTTGAGCCCTGCATAGAAGCCGAGCAGAACGACAACGGTCACTTCCAAGGAAAGAAAGAGGGTCTGAGGCGTAAAGAGGTTCCAGGTTGAAACCGCCACGAGCTGGCTGGCTTTGGTCACGACAAAGATCGTGGCGATCGATTTGATAAACTCCAGCTTCGGGAGCTTAAGGCTGTATAGATACATGGCGAGCGGCGGCCCCGCTACGTTGGTCATGCCGTTAAGAAAACCTGCAGCCAGCCCCACCACCGGGGAAACAATTTGTTCCCTGTTGGTGGAGATCGTAAAGTCGAAGCGGATCCACTGCGAGGATACAAACATAAGCACCATGATCCCCAAAGTGAAGTTGAGAATCCATATAGGCAACATGACGAGGAGTTTGGTCCCCAAGAACACTCCGACTACGCTTAACACGAGCAGCCAAGCAAAACGGCGAAGAACCGCTGAGGGGAAGCCTCCGCGGAGAATCTGAGCAAAGTCCATGAGGATATTCGGTATAACCAGGATGGTGATGGCCGTGCGAATATCGAGCAGCATTGCGACCATAGGGGTGGCTATCATCGGAAAGCCAAGCCCGGTCGTCCCCTTGACAAAAGCAGCCAAAAGCAGGGCAAGCGCTACAAATATCGTTGTCCGGTCAAATGTCATTGAATCAACCTTTTATTCCAAGGAGAAATAGATTTCTAGCCAGAATTGCCATCCCACAGCGGAAGCGCTAACATCAAGGTCGCCGACTATCCGGCCCAAGTCCAGAAGTCCGGAGTCCGGGAGAAGATCCATGAAGCTGGTCTTCGCTCATTTTCGCAATCGCTTCTGTATGTTTCGGACCTACTATGGTCTGGCGACAGGCCGAATCGAACCCGAGGGCATGGACATCTCCGTTATTGAGGTTGCCGACCCGCCCAGCGACGCGCAACCAAAGGCGCTTGTTTCGGGCGATGTGGATGTGGCCGATCTTTACTTTCCGACTTTCCTGGAGCAAGCGATTGCCGGCGCGCCCATCGTCGGCATCGCCACGGAGTGGAAGACGACGGCCAGAGGGAACGGCATCTTTGTTCGCGCCGACAGCGCGATTCGGACCCCGGGGGATCTCGGCGGCTGCCTGATCGGCACGCATCAAGGACCGCACGTGGTCCACCGCTACCTCCTGAGGCGACTCTACGCGATCGACGATAATACGCTGCGCTGGGAATCCCATCCGCAGCAGGATTTGATCGGGGTTCTAAAAACCGGCAGGGTCGATGCCGCCGTGCTCATCGATCAGATTTTCTGTCTGGCGGAGCGCGACCCGGAACTCCGCTGTCTTTATACAGACGGAGAGGGCTGGAAAGCGCTTACCGGATTCTCTGAGATGGTCAAGCATATCATAGCGATTCGAGAGCCGTTTCTGAGGGACCACCCCGGCCTGCCGAAAAAGCTGCTTTCCGCCTTTAAAGCTTCGCTGGATTATAGCCAGGACCATCTGGCGGAAATCGCGGAGGCTTTTATTGAGCGCTACGGCGGCGAGCGAGAGATCCTTGTGGCGTCCGCGCGCTACCCGAAGATCGAGTTTACTTTTACGCCCGCGGAGCAAAGGATCGCCGAGGCCGAAATGGAGATGCTTTTCGAAATGGGCCACCTTAGTTGTCGTCTAACGGTGGCTCCTTTATTCGTTGCTTAATCAGGCTAATCGGAGTTTTGGAGTGAGCAAAAAATCGATCACCAAATACGTTTCGTCTTTCAGTAGAAAGCGAGGGAAGAAAATGGGCGCAACGATCCTTATCCTCGGACTGCTGGTTGTTCTGGCTTTCCCTGTCTCGATTCAGGCGAGAGACAGATTAGTCGTGGGCTATACGGCGATAACGGGAATCAAGGCAGGGCTCTGGGTGGCAAAGGAGGGAGGAATTTTTGAGAAGTACGGCTTTACAGGCGACCTGGTCTTTATCTCTACAGGCTCGAAGATGGTTCAGGCTATGCTGGGCGGGGAAGTTCCATTCGCCGGCGCCGGCGGCATAGCGGCGGTTTCGGCGACTCTGGCGGGCGGCGATTTTGTCATGTTGGGGGCACTGGCGAAGGTGCCTGCGTTTTACATCATGGCTCTGCCGGAGATTAAGTCGATTGAGGGGCTGCGTGGAAAGGCCGTCGGAGTTGCGCGTTTTGGCTCGGCCACTGATTTTGCCATGCGTTACGTGCTCCGCAAGCATGGACTGGAGCCTGAGCGGGATGTAAAGCTCATCCAAACCGGGGACGTATTCGCGGGCGCTGCGGCCATGGCGAACCGTCTCATCGTGGCTGCTCCGTTCTCCAGCCCGGCCAATCTCCGCGCTCAGGAAATCGGCGCCCACGTTCTCGTCAACATGGGAAAAGCGGGAGTTTATTTTCCCCACGACGCCTGGATGGCTCGGCGTTCCTTCGTCAATGCCAACGAGGATTTGGTGCGTCGATTCATCAAAGCTTATTCGGAAGGCGTCTACCGACTCTTCACGGATAAAGAGCTTGGCCGGCGCGCGATCCAGCGCTTTACCCGGGCGACCGATTCGAAAGTGGTGGATGCGGTTTATCAGTACGCATTGGACTACGTTGAAAAAATCCCATACAATACGCGCGAAGGGATCCAAGAGATCCTTAACCAGCTCGCGGTTACAAACCCCAAGGCCAAGACGGCCAATCCTGATAGCTTCTACGACGACCGCTTCGTAAAGGAACTCGAAGCTTCGGGATTTTTCGCGCAGTTTTGGGGGAAATAGAGCCTAAATTTCCGGGACCAGTCAGGAACTATCGAAGGAGAGCCCTATTCATGTGTAAGAACAAGGCGGTTCTGATGATTGTCTTGATTTTCACCGTGCTCGTCGATATAGCCGCAGCGACGACGCATGAATACTACAAGGGGAAAACGGTGCGTTTTGTCGTCGGCTTTTCGGCCGGCGGCGGTTTCGATGTCTACACCCGCACCGTCGCCCGGCACATGGGGAGGCATTTACCCGGAAAGCCTGCGGTCATTGTCGATAACATGACCGGGGCGGGAAGCCGAGTCGCAGCGAATTACGTATATAAGGTAGCAAAGCCGGACGGCCTGACCGTTGGGAATTTTATAAGCGGCCTTCTCCTGCAACAGATTTTTGGCGCCCCCGGGATAGAGTTCGAGGGTCCCAAGTTCGAATATGTGGGAGTGGGGGCAAAGTATGTCCCGGTCTGCTTTTTTACCAGGGCCAGCGGGATTACGAGCATGGAGAAATGGGCGGCGGCGACAACTCCGGTAAAGCTAGGAGGAACGGCGCCCGGGTCGAGCACGGACGACGTTCCGAAAATCCTCAGAGTCTCTCCGGGTCTGCCTCTCCGGCTTGTTTCGGGCTACAAAGGATTTCCGGAGGTCAAGCTCGCGGCTGAAGGAGGCGAGTTGGATGGCGCGTGTTTTGGCTGGGACACGCTGAAATCCGGCTGGCAGAGCGGGATCCAATCGGGCGATGTGAACCTGGTATTGCAGACGGTGGCAGAGCCCCATCCCGACCTTCCCAAAGTTCCTCTGGCAATCAACTACGCCAAAACGGAAGAGGCGCGCCAGCTTATGCGCGCAGGCATTCACGATTTGAATGCGATTCTCCGGCTTTACGCGCTTCCTCCGGGGACTCCCAAAGAGCTGGTGCAAGTAACGCGCAAAGCGTTTGCCGAAACCATGAAAGATCCTGAGTTTCTTAAAGATGCCAAGAAATCGAAGCTCGATGTGGATCCTTTGAGCGGCGAGGAGGTGCAAAAGACGGTTCAGGGACTTTTTCAGCTCAGCCCCTCTTTGATAAGCAAACTCAAAGAGGTGTTAAGCTCGAATTGAGCTCCGCGGTTTTTGCACGGTGACGAAAAGAGACGAAAGCTAGAGGAGAAATGCATGGGTTTGAAAATCGGTATAACGATTCCGACGTTTACGTGGCGGGATATGGATTACAGGATGGCGGCAACGATCGTAAGGGATTTTTCCAGAAAGACAGAGGGACTGGGCTTCGCCTCGATTACGGTCTGGGATCATCTAATCGATGCGCCGGGACTTTACGGCGGCTCGTGGCTCGATCCCTTGATCTGTCTTTCCCATGCAGCCGCCTGTACAGAGAAGATTAGGATCGGCACGCACATTCTAGTGATCCCCTTGAGACATCCGGTGCTTCTGGCAAAGGAAATCGCCACTCTCGATTACGTCTCTGCCGGGCGCTTCTTTCTCGGCGTCGGCCCTGGCTGGAACGAGCCGGAATTCACCGCGATGGGCATCGATATGAGAGAAAGAGGGCGGCGCACGGATGAGGTCCTCGATGCGGTTAAACTATTGCTGACGCAGAAAAATGTGACTTTCAATGGACAATACTTCCAGTTTAACGGTGTGACCATTGATCCGAGGCCTCCCAGGTATCCCGAAGTCTGGGTCGCGGGCGGGTCACGGATACCGGATTCCCTCTCTCCCGATAAGCCTTACATGGTCAAGAGCGTTCTTAAGCGGATCGCGAAGCATGCGAACGTGTTCACCTGTCGCGCGTCGGGCAAGGCAGAATGGGTCAAGCGAGACTTTCAGACTGTGAAAGATTACCTGAGATCGGCAGGACGGGATCCTTCAACGCTCAGGCTCGGTCACGTGCAGGCCACCTACGTCGTCGATACGGAAGATCGCGAAAAGGCTCTGAGGATCCAACGCCCCCGTTTGGAAAGCATGATGGGAACGCATAGATCCTGGGAGCACCTTCAAGAATGTTATCTCGTGGGGAGCGTCAAAGACATCGTTGGCAGGCTAAAAGAGCTTGAGGGCATGGGTCTGGAACACGTCACGGTGCAGCCCGCGGCGCCGGATCTATCCCAGGTGGAGCTTATCGCCGAGAAAATACTTCCCCATTTTAACTGAAGTGAGGCGGATGGAGCGAATATGAATCTGCTCAGCTTACTCGTTCGCGGCGGCGCCGGCCGGAGCTCGCCGGTCGATTTTGCGGTGCGGCGCCTTCTTTTGGCCGGCTTTACGGGACGAAATCAGAAAATCGCGATGAAGCACGTGGAGGAACTCAGAGAACACGGCGTCGAGGCGCCGAAAAAGATCCCCGCGTTTTATGCCGTGCCTAATCACCTGGTGGTGACCGGCGGCGATATCGAAGTGCTGGGGAACCAGACCTCCGGAGAGGTGGAGCCGGTTTTACTTTTCGAAAAGGAAACGATCTATCTCGGCGTCGGAAGCGATCACACCGACCGGGAGCTCGAGAAAACGAGTATCGCCAAATCAAAAGTCATGTGCGCGAAGGTTCTTGCGCCGGAGCTTTGGGATTTCAAAGAGGTCCAAAGTCACTGGGACGGGTTGCGGCTGCGAAGCTGGATTGGCGACGGCCGCAGGAAGAGACTCTACCAGGACGCTGAATTAAGCGCCTTTCTTCCACCCAGAAAGCTGATGAGGCTTACGCAAACCCATGTGCGCGACCGTAAGCTGGACGGGATGATGCTGTTTTTGGGCACCGTCCCTGTAATTGGGCGTGGTTTCGGCTTCGCCTCAACGTTCACGGGAGAGCTTTTGGATCAATCGACAAAAAGAACTCTCAGCTTCAGCTATCGGATCAAGCCGATCGGGTGGCTCAAATAGCCCAAAAGAATAGATCGGGAATGTGAGGATTGGCGCATGATCAAAGTCGCCTCGATACAAATGGTGATCAGCGACGAAGGAAAAAACACCAACTTGAAAAGAGCGAGCGAGTTGATCGACAGTGTCGAAGGGGCGGATCTTATCCTTCTGCCGGAAATATGGAACATTGGCTACTTTGCTTTCAATTCTTACAGGAACGAAGGAGAGGAGCTGGAGGGTCCTACGGTGTCTTTGTTGAAAGAGAAGGCCGCCAAGAAGAGTTGCTACGTTTTTGGCGGCAGCTTTGTCAGGAAATCGGGGGACAGGCTTTACAACACCAGCGTTTTGATCAATCCCAAGGGCGAGGTCGTCGCCCAGTATTCGAAAATCCATCTTTTTGGGTTTGATTCAGAGGAGGCCAAGCTCCTCACCCGGGGAGAAGAGATCTGCGTGGTCAAAACGGAGATCGGCGCCTTCGGCCTCTCCACCTGTTACGATCTTAGGTTCCCCGAACTCTACCGCAAAATGGCGCTCATGGGCGCGGAAATGTTTCTTGTGGCTTCAGCCTGGCCGGTCCCCAGAGTCGAGGCCTGGCTCATGTTGAACCGTGTCAGAGCATTGGAGAATCAGGTTTTTCTTGCCTCCAGCAACTGTGCCGGGATGAACCGGGGAAAGCAGTACGTGGGCCGGAGCATGATTGTCGATCCCTGGGGGAATCCTATGGTCATGGGCGGAGATGAGGAATCCATCCTTGAGGCGAAGATCGATCTCGCTAAAGGTCACAGTGCCAGGGAGATTTTCCCGGCGTTTAAGGACAGAGTCTTAATTTGATCAACCAAAGGAAGGAGCAACGATGCCAAAGCCGGAAATAGAGTTTTCCGATATGGCCAGCGTCCAGTGGAAAGCCGTGGAGGGCGGCTCCGGCGTCACGGGCGAGGGAATAACTGAGAGAGTGTTGAGCTACGACGCGAAGAGCGGCGATACGACCCGCCTTCTCCGCCTGGCGCCCGGCGTGGACACGAATGAGGTCATCACCCACGATTTTTGGGAAGAAGTCATCATTTTGGAGGGTTCTCTCATCGACAAAAGGCTCAACAAGGAGTTCACGAAGGGTATGTATGCCTGCCGGCCGCCCGGCATGATTCACGGCCCGTACCGAAGCCCCAACGGCTGCACGACTTTCGAAGTGCGCTACTACAAGAAATAGCGACGTAACTCTCACCTCACGCGCCATCTTGGCTTTGAGGGCGAGATGGCGCGGCTTGTTTAATTGAAAAGGAGAAGTCTTGCCGATCAGAGTGGATCCAAGTAAGTGCGACGGGTGCGGCATTTGCGTTTACGACTGTGGCGCCGATGTGTTCCGCTTTACTAATAAGAAGGATAGGGTTTTCCCGTTTGGCAACAAATATTGTGTGAACTGCTTTTTGTGCGAACTGGTCTGCCCGGAAAAGGCCATCCAGGTTGTCCTGGATCTGCCCAAGCGAAACAAGCGGGGGGAGGCAGATGAGAGGCGTCCATAAGATCGTCGAGTGTGATGTTTTGATTATCGGCGGCGGTCTGGCCGCTTGTATGGCTGCACTCGAAGCGGCAAAGCGCGGCGTGAGGGTCTCGCTCGTGGACAAGGGACGATTGGGCAGAAGCGGCTCCAGCCCCACCTCTGGTGGCGTGCCTCAGGCAGCCTTTGGACACGCCGACCCAAGAGACAACAAGGAAATGCACTTTAAAGATACCGTGATTGGGGGGGAATTCCTGTCCCGCCAGAAGATCGTGCGAGCGATGGTGGATGAGGTCACGGCTCGAGTGGTGGAACTGGAAGAAATCGGCGTGCGCTTTAAAAAGCAGGACGACGGGAAAAAGTTCTATCAGGAGAAAAGACTCGGAAGCTCTTATGCGCGCAGCGTCCCGCCCCTTGGGGGAAGCGTTGGGATGCTCGGCACCTTGAGAAAGGAGGTATTCAACAGAGAGGTTGACGTCCACCAGTGGCTCATGATCACGAAACTTTTCAAGGATAACGACCGGGTCACAGGCGCTCTGGGGATCGATGTTCAGACAGGACACTTCAGCCTCTTTAAGGCCAAGGCCATTGTTCTGGCGGCCGGCAGCGCGATCGCGCTGCAGAAATATACCAGCGCGAATTTCTTAACCACAGGCGACGCCTATCTGGCGGCTTTTGATATCGGAGCAAAGCTCGCCAATCTCGAATTCCTGGAGTTTACACTTATCCCCGCTCCCAAAGGTCTGGCAATCCCGATGGCGGGTCTTTCGCCGTTTACGAGTAAAGGGGGACGATTTTTTAACTCACTGGGAGAGCGCTTCCTGGAAAAATATGATCCCGAGCGATTGGAGAATACAACTCGAGCCATGATCGTCAGCTCGACCTATAAAGAGATGCGGGAAGGAAGGGGACCGATCTATATGGACCCCTCTTTTATTCCGGATGAGAAATGGGACGCGGAGATCACGTTCGAATATGCGCCCAAGCTGGCGAAAGCCGGGATCGATTGCCGGACAGAGAAGTTCGAGTGGGTTCCCGCCCTGCACACGTTTTTAGGAGGGATCTCTATCAACGAGCGTTGCGAGACCGGGATCGAGGGTTTATACGCTTCGGGGGAGTCAAGCACAGGAACCCACGGGGCCAACCGATTATCGGGCAATGCCATTGCAAGCTGTTTGGTGCTTGGCGCAAGATCGGGCAAATTCGCCACCCACTTCGCCCTGGGGCGCGACTACGGGAGCATTGATGAGCGAAACGTTTCTGAAGAGATCGCGAGGATTGAATCGTTCAAGGGAGACGAAGGGCTGAACCCATTCGAAGTTGAGACAGAGATACAGGACCTCGCGTGGGGAAGCGTCGGAGTGGTAAGAAACGAGGGCGGATTAAAAAGCGGCGTCAGCAGGTTTGAGGAGATCCGAAAAGAGAAGGTGCCGAGGAGCAAAGGCAAAGATCTCAGACGTCTCGTCAAAGCGCTCGAGTGCGGGAACCTGGCTTTGGTTGGAGAGATGGTTGCGCGTTCGGCCTTGGAACGAAAAGAGTCAAGAGGACAACACAGCCGGGAGGACTATCCTATACGGGACGATAAGAACTGGCTCAAATGGGTTAAAGTCTACAAAAAGGATGAGAGCGTCGCCTGCGAAATCGAGCCGATCCGATTCGGAGAAGAGGACCTGCGCCCGGCCGGGTGAACGGAAGATTAAAATAGCGCGTAGTATCATGTCCCAAAAGTTCCTTTGCAAGTCGTGGATGGATTCGTGACTCCTCCGAAGTGGTTCCCTCAGGGGCACGCCTTCCGGTCGCAGCCGATGGGCCAGGTCCTCGAGGCTCCAAGTTTGGTTATTTCCCTGGTCTCTGCCTTCAACCTGCACGGTTCTACGTCTGCAACCTACAGGCCTGCCCTTCGGTCACAGCTTTCATGTTAATGAACTTTCGGGACAGCATACTGGCATCCCAACTTACAATTTTGAGGATCTCATGACACTTATTTTGCGTCAGGATGAGGTGAAGGGAATAATCTCTATGCGAGAGGCTGTTGAGGCAGTGGAAACAGGCCTCAAAGACTGGAGTCAAAACCAGCTTCTAAATGGCCTCAGGCGGCGGATTTTCGCCCCTAGCGGAGTGCGCACGAGCGTTCACCAGGGCGCAGTTCCCGCATCCGGGGTGACGGGTCTTTTGATCCATTGCGAGCGGCTAAACGTCACCTCCGAGGAGCAGATCCAGGATAAAATATCTCTTCCAGTCGGAGTCGTTTATGATAGCGAGGACGCCTCGCTTTTGGCGGTTATCATGGGCGCTGTGGCGGCCAGGGAAATCGGGGGCCGCGCGACTTCACTTCGAACCGCTGCGACCAGCGCCGTTGGAACAAAGTATCTGGCGCGCGACGACGCCACGTCCATTGGGATTCTTGGCAGCGGGGTTCAGGCCAAAAACCATCTGGTTGCTCTGACCTGCGTCAGACCGATCAGAAAAGTCAAGGTTTATAGCCGGAGCCCTGATAACCGTCAAGGCTTTGCGGTCTCAATGGAACAGTTATTGGGAGTGGAGGTTAAGGCAGCCGAGAGGCCGGAAGAGGCGGTCAGAGATTCCGACATCGTGTTGTGCGCGACAAATTCCAGTGCGCCGGTTTTGCTGGGGCGCTGGCTTGAAGCGGGAATGCATGTGATCTCGATTGTCGGGAGCGACAAGGGGCTGGTGAGGGCAGGGTATCACAGCGCCAAAAGAAGAGAAGTGGATGACGAAACGATCCGTCGCGCCGATCTGATTGTGGTCAATTCGGTAGAGCAGATCAAGGAGGACGAGCATGCCGACATCTACGACACCGTGCAAGCGGGGATCAGGAGCTGGAACGACATCCATGGGCTTCCGGAGCTTCTCAACGGAGAGGTTCGCCGGACGAATAGAGCTGAGGTCACGCTCTTTAAGAATAATGCCGGTCTTGGAGTGGCCGATGTGGCGATCCTTGCCAAGGTCTATAGAATTGCTAAAGAAAAAAAACTCGGACTGGAGGTGCCGACGACGGTTCTTCCCTGGGAGGATCGCTGATGAGAAGTAAGAAGCAGGACGGGAGAGATCAGATGAGAAACTTTAGCGGGCAATCCGCGTGGACGGTTTTCCTGGCGATATGGATCCACCTCCTCTTGCCAGCAGGCGTATCGGCTCAAAGCATCAATATCGAGGCGGCGAAGAAAGAGGGTGTGGTGGTCGCTTATGGCGCCGTCCCGCCTCCGACGATGAGCGGCATCAACAAGGCGTTTGAGAAGAAATACGGCGTCCGAGTGGAATACTGGCGCGCTTCGACCACCCAAATTCTCGATCGCGTCCTGACGGAGACGCGCGCCGGGAGGCCGCAAGTGGACGTGGTCGAGGGGAATATAGGCACTCAGTTGATTCTGGAGAAAGAGGGCCTGCTCGCCTCGTTTTTTCCACCTTCGACGGCTGAATTCCCGCAGCGGCTTTTGAACAAACAGAGCGCTCAGGTTCCGTGGCGCACGAATCCGGTGAGCATCGTCTACCATACAGAGCTTGTCAATAAAGACAGTGTGCCGAAAACTTTCCTGGATCTTCTCCAGCCCAGATGGGCGGGAAAAATAAGCGTGCCGGATCCTTCAAGCCACACCACGACTGCCCAGTTTTTTGTGAACCTCGGCAAATACAACATTAACTGGCGCGACTTCGCGAAAAAAGTCGAGCAGCAAAAGCCGCATCTCGTTACAGGGTTCGTCCAGGTCATGGATGTCGTGGTCCGCGGGGAAAGTTTGGCCGGAATCACCTATCTAAAATATGTCGGGGCCAAAAAGACCCCGACCGACTTTGTTCGTCTCGACAAATACCTGGCCGATGTCAACACACTTGCCTTAAGCCGAAGGGCGCCCCATTCCAATGCCGGGAAGCTCTATATGGAGTTTCTCTGCTCTCTCGAAGGCCAAAAGGAAATGGCGGCGAAAGGTGAGTTCGTCGTATCACCTAAAGCGAGTCCAACCTTTGAAGGAGCTGAGAGCGTGCCGGAGAAGGTCGTGTTTATGGATGTGCCGAGCGATGAGGAGTTTAAAAATCTGGCGAAAGAATTCCGCCAGATTTTTTTCACCGGAAAGTAGAGGCGCATTCGTCCAAGATTCCGTACGCGATCGTTCGACGGTCTAAACCTTGACCCCCCACTTCGTCGCAACCTCCTGCTTAAAGGCCTGAGGAAAGGCATTGACCTTCGGGAACTGATCCAGCCACCGGTAAGGCCGGCAGGCGTCGATGAGGACCCGATCGGTTGTGTAGCCGGTGGGGTATCTCTCTTCGGGGGGAATGGCCGGCTCGCAGACTGAAGCCCAGACACCTTTCACGAGATCAATGCCTTCCCGAACATGGCAGCGAGTGGCGATTGCCCAGATGACGTCAAAAGGATTTGAGATATCGATATCATCATCTACGACCACGACGAACTTCCCTCCCCAGGCTCCAGCGCGGGCGCCGGCGGCGACGAGAAGCGCCTGTTTGGAGTGGCCTGCATAGCGCTGACGGATGGAGATTACTGTAAAAGGGCCGGGCTGGCCGCCATAGACGAAGCCCCAAACCCCTTTGACATCGGGAACTCCCGCTTTCTCCAGTTGCTCCCAAAGCGCAGCGGCTCCAAGAGGGGCGGGTAGATAGCTGTTGGGTGGCTTCATTGGCGGCGCGCCGAGGATGATTGGATTGTTTCTGTGATAGATCCGCTTAACAACCATTAAAGGAACTTCTCCCACCGTGGCCTCTGTGAAATAGCCCGGCCATTCGCCGAATGGACCCTCTTTGGGCAGCTCCTCAGGCTTGAGCGGGGGAATTTCGCCTTCAAGAACCACCTCGCCGTTCGCGGGAATCGGAAGTCCCGTAAGCGCTCCGCGCGCGACAGGGACAGGTGAGCCCTGAAGCCAGCCGGCGAACTCATACTCGTCGACATCCGGCGGCACCGGCATTTGCGATGAAATGAAGAGGGCCGGCTCTTGCCCGAGACTCACGGCCACGGGAAGCGGCTTTCCTCTGGCGTGGCTGTTCTCCAGCGCCAGCCTGCCGTGCTTTCCCAGATTCATTTTGATCGAAGCGCGGTTTTTTTCTTGAATCATGATCCGGTAAGTACCCACATTGATCTTTCCTGATTCGGGATCTTTCGTTATCACACAGCAACCCGTGCCGAGGTAAGGTCCGCCATCGTGCTCGTGCCAGGTGGGAGTGGGAAACTTCCGAAGGTCGATCTCGCTCTCGTTAATTTGATTCTCGAATACCGGCCCGCCCTCGACCTGGGTAACGGGGAGAGGCTTAAACGTCCGGTAACGTTCTCTCCAGGCCTGGAGAAAATTCACCCCTCTTGAATCGATCGGCAGCCCCATGACCAGCGCGGTTCTTTTGCAGGTGCGGAACGCGTTTGTGATAATGCGGTAACCCTTGGGATATCCATCAAAGGCGTCAAATAGCAGGGCCGGGCCTTCCTTTTCGCCCATGAGCTCCGTAAGGACGCCTACTTCGAGATGCAGATCGACGCCGTCAAAAAAGTTGATCTCACCCATGTCCTCGAGATGTTTGAGAAACGTTCGCATGTCTTTGGCCGGCTCCATTTCGCTTCCTCCATTTTCCAAGAAACTCAAATCCTAAATGAGCGTCCGAATCGCGTCAAGACGCCGCCGGCACGGAGGGAGTCTGTCCGTCAGCGGGCCGATGGATCTCTGCTTCTCTGCTCCCAAACACCGCCTCTTGACAGCTCCGCAAAAACCGGAAATCTACAATGTATGACTGATTATCCGCGCTTGCGTCCGGTCGAGGCCTTTCCTGTCCAGCAGGAGGGAAAAACTTTGATTTGTCTTCGAGATCCCCAGCATTTGTCTCAGCCCTTGGCGGTCACGCCCGCAGGCTATTTTGTCTTGTCCCATTTCGATGGCGGGCATTCGCTGGTGGACATCCAGGAGGCCTACTGCCGAAGATTCGGCGATCTCCTGTTCGGCGACGATCTTAGAAAGATGATCGAACTTCTGGACGCTCACTATTATCTTTACAGCGAGCGATTTTTAGAGCACCGAGGAAAGATTATTGAAGAGTTCCGCAAGCTCCCAAACCGTCTACCCGCCCACGTCGGCACGGTCTACAAGCAGGAGCCGGAAGCGTTAAGAAGCCAGCTCGACAGCTACTTTCAGTTACCTGACGGGCCGGGAGAACCGGGCGACGGAAATCCCCAGCCGACTCCAAAGGCTGTTGTGGCGCCTCATATCGACTTCCATCGAGGAGGTGCTTGCTACGCCTGGGCTTACAAAGAACTCGTCCAAGCTGAGGGCGCGGATCTCTATATCCTCCTCGGAACGTCCCATTGCGGCGGGCAGAGCCCCTTTACAAGCGTTCTAAAGGATTTTGTCACTCCTTTAGGAACAGTGGAAACCGATAAAAAATTTGTTCGGGAGCTTCAGAAAAGTTACGGAGGCGATCTATTTGCGGAAGAGTATCTTCATCGCACCGAGCACTCGATCGAGTTTCAAGTAGTGTTTTTGGCTTACGTGGCGTGGCTCCGAGCAGAAAGACTCAAACTGAAGAAGCCTTTCAAAATCGTCCCGATTTTGGTTTCCTCTTTCCACCCGATGGTGCAGAACCGCACGCTTCCTGAGAAGGAAGCCAGGGTCGGAGATTTTTTCCGGGCCATGCGCGAACTCATCAAGAACGAAACCCGGCAGGTGTGCCTGATTGCCGGGGTGGATCTGGCTCATGTCGGGATGCAGTTCGGTGACCGTGAGCCACTCACCGTCGATTTTCTAAGGTGGGTGGAACAAGAGGACCGCGCGCTCATTGATAAGCTCGCAGCGTTGGATTCCGAGGGTTTCTTTCATGAGGTCGCCAAGGACGGTGACCGCCGGCGAATATGCGGCTTCTCACCTCTCTATTCACTTATGCAGTTGCTCGACCGAGGCGCAGGAAGGTGTCTCAAGTACAGCCAGGCCTTCACTCAGGAAACCGGCTCGGCGGTAACTTTCACGAGCATGGTCTTCGATTGACGGCTGGTTAAAAGGTCAGCCGTCAAGCCTACACCGGCTGGATAACTTTATAATGATAGGAACCGCTGAAAGAACGAGCGATAACGCCTCAAAGCCACGCGCAGTTCCTCGGTGGAAACTTCGTCGCCCCGGTCCCATTGCTTCTCGAGTTTAGTCCGTTCTTCGGAAAACGTCTCGGCCAGCCGTTTCATCACTTGAGCTACCAGCTCATCCGCTTGCTCAACCGCGCGCCTTGGCTCGTCGACAAAACCAGCCTGCAACTGATCCCAGCGCGACCGAAAGTCTTGCGCCTCCTGCGGCGACGTCAATGGAGCAAGCCGCTCGTCTCCGGTCCCGGAGGTTGGCCGATTTTCATGGCCGGCGCTCCGAGCCTGCGGCGTTTCCAGCTCGGCGTCGGGCCGCCTTTTTTCAGCCGCCGGACTATCCGATGCGACGCGTCCGCGCTCACTCGCGGCCGCGACGTCTGCCGTTGTGACTCTCTCTTCTTCTCTTCGTTCTAGACCCATGTTTTACCTCCATTTTTCAGGCTGCTTTCTCAGGACGCCGTATTTCGAGGAGTTCATTGAATAACGCCCGGTAGTACACCAACGCTTTCCTTAACTCTTCAGTATCCGCGTCTCCACGTTGATTGCGGATCGCAATATTTCGCGCCGCTCTATAGTTTTCCACGACGGTGGGATGATGCACGGATATATCCGCGGCCCGCTGTTCAAAGTCGGACATCGGGTAGCCCCTGGCTTGCATGAGGTCTCGAACATGCCGGTCGGCTTCTTCTACCGCCTGTTTCGGATTATCCACGAATCGGCCCTGTATTTTGCTCCATCCATCACTGAATCTCGCCGCGTCAGAAGGTGACAATCGAACGATCCTGAGTTGCTCCACGCGTTTAACACGAGATTGCAGCTCTGCTTCGGCGCGGTTTCGGTTACCGCGCTCTCTCACGAGCCGCTCGTATTCGGGACCGAATGTCTTTTTCAAACTCTTTGACTTCCGGTTTGTCATGTAGAACCAGACTCCAACAGCAAGTAGGATTCCAATGACGAGAGCCAAAATAACGACAACTTCTGTTTCCATTTTGAACCTCCAAAAAAAAGCTGAGCAGATTAAAAGCAAGCGATATGCCAAGAGATTAGCGGCTGAATGTGTTTGATTTCTGGAGAGCATCGGGGCGCATTTGAAGGCATTTCCCTACAAAGGAAAATCGGCGGCTTTTTCACAGCGATTAAAGAAATCGTTGCCCGTACCATGTACCTGACCTTTTATATACCTTGGCTCATTCTGATTCCGATCATCGCATTTTTCTGGCTCAAAGACGGCGCCGTTTTCCGGCAACGCCTTATCCAATCACTGCCCGAATGGGAGTGGCGCCTCCGCGCGACGCATTTCTTATCGGATGTCGGTGACGCCCTGGCCGCTTATATTCGGGCGCAGCTGCTGGCGTGCCTGATTATCGGCACCATTGTTGTTTCCGGATTATCGCTGCTCGGCTCGC
Organism: Deltaproteobacteria bacterium; assembly: GCA_016210115.1. Classification (GTDB taxonomy): domain Bacteria; phylum Desulfobacterota; class Binatia; order UBA9968; family UBA9968; genus JACQUW01. The sequence goes on from JACQUW010000026.1 coordinate 31,384, forward strand.
CTTACCCGGTCGTGATAGGAGTCCTCGCCGGGTTGCTTGAGTTTATACCGGTGGTGGGTCCGTTTACGATCATGGTGCTCGCAACAGGCGTTGCCGCCTTCGATTCCTGGAAACTGGCAGCATTGGTCTTGAGCTTCCTGCTCATTCTTCGCGTCGCGCAGGATTACATCATCTATCCCCGCCTGATAAGCCGTGAGATCGAAATGCACCCTTTGCTGGTGATACTGGCCGTGCTGTGCGGCGCGGAACTTGGCGGGGTGATCGGCGTATTTCTTTCGGTGCCTGTGACCGCCCTGGTCATCGTCATTTGGCGGCACGGAATGAGCATCAGCGCCGGCTCAGGGTGAAAGACCGAGCGAAGGCGCTTCCGCTCTGCAGGGTTTTTTGTCTCCCATTCCAGGATTTACCCCATAGTTTGCCTGGATCGAGCCAATTAAAATATCGTCTGTTTCTATGAAGGCAGACAGATTTTACATTGGCTGGAAATTCGGTCTTATTTCGGCAGGCCTTGTGGTTCTCATGCATTTTTTTTTGTCGCCGCCGTGGGGAGAAACGGCCAGCCCGACAAAACGTCGAGGCGCAAAAGCGGACGACCAAACCGCAGCTGGCAAAACTGTTGAAACTCTGGTCGCCGCCTGGAATAAAAGTGACCACGAGACGGTCGCGAAGCTTTTTTTGCCGGATGCGGTCCTCATTTTGCCCACAGGCTCCGTCCTGCGGTCCCGTTCGGCAATAAGAAAAAGAATCATCGAGGAGCGACAGGGAAGATTAAAGGAAAGCACATTGCGCAACGCCGTGGATAAGATTTCCCTTGTTGATGCCCGTACGGCGATTGTCAAAGGCAAATACCGGCTTGATGGCATGAGACTGGTGGGCCTCAAAACCTCGACCGAAGGAGCTTACATTTTCCGGCAGAGAAAGCATCAGGGGCAATGGCTGATCTCGAAAGCAGAAATCCTTCGCAACGAGAAGAAATAGGCGGCTGAAGTTTGTCCCCGTTCGGTGGGGAGTTTCAATTCGCGCCGGAGAGGTGGGTCTAGATTTGTTCCTCCGTTTTGGCTATATGAATGGAACATCAACGGCAGACGAAAGGAGGAACTGATTATGGCAGAAGCGATACCTTATATCGTGGAGCCGAACGACCCGGCTCTCAGCTCCGAAATGGTCGAGTTTCCCGGAAAGGCCGGGAACGTGAAAGCTTATCTCTCGCGGCCGAAGGACGGCAGGAATCTCGGAGGCGTGATCGTTATCCACGAAAATAGAGGTCTTATCGATCACATCAAAGACGTGGCTCGAAGATTCGCGAAGGAGGGGTTTTCCGTTCTGGCGCCCGATCTGCTCACCCGAAGCGGCGGCACCGATCAGTATAAAACCGCTGAGGAGCAGATCGCGGCTATTGGTAAGCTCAACCAGGAAGGAGTGGCGGAAGACCTCCAGAGCGGGCTCGAATATTTAAAGAAACAGAATTTTCTCAACGGCTGCGTCGGCGTGGTGGGTTACTGTTGGGGAGGAAAACAGTCTCTCTTCTTCGCGACTCGCTGCAAAGACCTGAACGCTGCGGTTGTCTACTATGGCGCCAACCCGAACCCGATCGACCTGGTCCAGAACATCCCTTGCCCGCTCCTCGGCAACTATGGCTCGGAAGACCCGAACATCATGCCCGGTGTGGAGCCGCTCAAGGAAGCTTTGAAAAAGTACGGCAAGAGCGCGGATATCAAGGTTTATGAAGGCGCAAAGCACGCCTTTAACAACAATACCAACCCCGACCGCTACCATCCGGAGGCCGCCAAGGACGCCTGGGGCCGAACTGTGAATTTCTTTAAGAAAAATTTGGCGGTTTAGAGTGGACTGAGTGACGACGGCTGAGGGCTGAGCAGATTTCGAATCATCACTGCTCAGTCCTCAGACTCTGCCCATTTTGCAGTTCCGGTCTCTCTCCGATCGATTCCCGCGCCAGCTCAGGGGTAATCACGTATGGGCCCCGAAGGGTATCATCCCAGATCTGGCGCGTGAGATCCTCGTTTCCGGCGGACAGGGCATAAGACAAAGCGCCCCCCACAGCACCCCAAATTAGCGTGATGGCTTTGACAGGGATAAACAACATATTCCCTGCGGAGACGCCGACAGCCACGCCGGCCTTTTCAACCCGATCATCAGCGGATACAGAAAATGGAACCAGGGACATCACGATCGCGACCATCCCGGCGGCGAGCCCGATTTTAATATTTCTGGACATCTTCTAACCTCGATGAATAGAGAATTTCGACCGGATGGCATTTATCCCGTGCGAGGGATTCCAATACCGGCGCAAGCCGAAATAGTAGCAACATCGCTCGCTGTCCATATCGTTGTCGAATACCCGTAGCTCTCCGTCTTGAAAGCGAATGCGCGCGAGGCATGTTCCCCCGGGAACCGTAGAGGTCATGACCTCTACGACAATCCCAATGCCCCATTGCTGATAGCAATCGTGTGAGACTTCATCCCCCACGCGCAGGAAAAGTCTTTTTTTCTCTCTCTCAGTCAAAGCCAACCCCTACAGAGCTCTGAAAAAGGCCCCCGTCGTTGGCTCGACCACGTTGGCTCCGACGCACTGTCTGGATAGGCCGCTGGGATCGCCTATGCGTGCTCGCATGCAGACAGGTCTTCGGTTTCTCTCGCGTCTGGTATCGAGAGCCATTTTCACAACGTTTCTAGGCGAAAGATAGCAATCTTTGCTTCGCAGAGCAAACACCCATCCTCGACGGCGAGGGTTTCCAATTAGTTGAGCAAGAAGCTAACCGAGTGGTGTATTAAAGGATCTTTATATTGGTCAACCCGGAGGAACTCCTTCACACTAGACTAGACTAGAGGCCCTCCAGAAAAGGAACTACGACTTCAGCCAGGGCCCGCGGGTTGTCCTGATGGACCATGTGCCCGGCGTCGCTGACCACTGCCACGGTTTGATGCGTTATGGCCGAAAGCCTCTCCTCTGTATCGGGACGAGGGGTCTGGCGGCTTTCCTTTCCTTGAACGATCAAAACCGGACACTGGATGCGCCGGAAGAACTCCATGGCTTGTGCCGAATAGAAAGGCTGAGGAGAAGTGGCGCGGTGAAGCGGGTCAAACTTCCATACCCACTTGCCGGATGGGGTCTGCCGCATTCCCCAACGCGCCACGAGGAGGGCTTTCTCCCTGCCCAGGCGGGGATTGATCTTCTGGAGGCGTCTGGCGGCCTCTTCGAAACTCGGATATTCAAAGCTCTGATATTCTATATTGCCTTGCCGGATCGCCTGCATCTCGGAAAGGAACTTCTCCATACGCGCCGGGGCATCGGAAAAAGCCATTCCGAGGGGGCCAATTCCCTCGATGAGTACAAGCTTCTTTACGCGCGACGGAAAGGTGCCGGAATAGAGAAATGAGATTGTTCCGCCCATGGAATGGCCGATGAGGCTCAAATGAGAGACTTGCAGGTGTTCGATCAGGCAGTCCAGGTCCATAACGTAATCCGGGAAGTGATAGTAGCCGCCGGCGCCAACCCACCCGCTGTCACCGTGGCCACGACAGTCGGGGGCAATGATCCATGGCTGGTTGCCGTACCTTTCGCGCAGGGCGGCGACAAAGAAATCCCAACTTCGGGCATGGTCCCTCCAACCGTGTACCAGAATGAGTGGCTCGCCATTCCGCTCGCCCCACTCCAGATAGTGGATTTTAAGTCCGCGCACATGAATAAAGTGATCGTGCGGTTCTTTCATAGGCATCCGCTTCTGTTTACAGGAATTTCTACAAAGTCTTTTTTGTCTTCAGACCAGGCATAAGCAGCTATACGCCTGACGATTCTGTCATAGATGGAAACGACAATCTGGGCGGTATCCGGGTAAATGGGCTCACCAAATGGCATGGCGAAGGCCTTGTCTTCCTGCGAAAAGTAGGCCTCGTGATCGGGATGGGAATGATAGAACGCCTTAATTTTGGCTCCGGACCGTTCTGCCTCCTGGACCACATTATCGAACTCGATGGCATCCATCGCATAAGCGATCGTGGCATCGCGAGGATAAGTCGCGGGATCCAGGGCGCGAAGCTGGTTCTGAATGTTTCTGAGACGGCGAACCTTATCGGCAGGGCCGTCATGAACGATCACCCCGCAGCACTCTTCCGGGAAACAGTCAATGGCGTGGCGTTCTATTTCTTCCCAGGCATCTGCGGAAAGATTCAATATCCTTGGCTCACCCATGGTTGTTTTTGCCTCCGCCGGGCTGCGGACAGGTAAAACGTAACACAGAACGAAGTGAAATGCCTGTATTCCGCGCGTTCGTTGATCACCGTTTGCGGCTCCGGACGGCCAAGCGCTGAACAGCTTGCGATATGACCCGAGCGTGAGCTAATCTGTGTCCCGTGAAAGCCCGCAATCTATTTCGGACTCTAGCGCTGCTGCCGTACCAGGTGTACGTCATTGTGGTTTTCTCAATCCTCCTGGTCCTTTGGGGTATCGGCGTCCTTGTCTTGAGCCTTTTCGACAACAACGGAAACAGGACGCATCGATATTTTGTCATCTGGGCGAAAACCAACCTCATGGTGGCGGGGCTTAGAGTCTCGATCCGTGGATTGGATCGGCTCGATCCTAATAGAACATACGTTTTTATGCCAAACCACGCGAGTTTTCTAGACATTCTTCTGGCCTTCGCTCATATCCCCTATGATTTCCGGATGATTACCAAGAAGGAGCTTTTTAGTATTCCATTTATGGGCTGGGCCCTGAAGAAATCGGGACAGATTCCGATGAACAGGAAAAGTCCCAGAGAAGGCTTGGCGAGCCTGCGTCAGGCGGATAGTGTTCTTAAAGCCGGGAGATCGATCGTGGTCTTTCCTGAAGGGACACGGACTCCAGACGGGAAGATCCAGGAATTTAAGCCGACCCTTTTTATCCTTCCCATACGCGCAAACGCGCCGGTGGTTCCTGTGCTGATCGAAGGAACTTTTGAGGCCCTCCGAAAGGGCTCAATCCTCCTCAGGCCGGTTTCGCTTAGGATGACCTTCTATGATCCGATTCCGATCGGAGGGTTCGAGGACGAGGACCGGTGGTTGTATGCGAAAAAGGTATGGGAGGCTCTGGCCTCCTCTGGATTTTCCAGAGAGGCCGAGTCGGGCGTGCGGGATGATAGCACACCGGCAGAGGGAATCTCGGGCTTTAATCAGTAGCTCTGGGGGGTTGTTTGCGCAAGGAACGATAAGTAGACAGGACCTTTACTGCGTACCGAGAGGAAAAGGTCCCTTCTTCCGCCAGCCTGCTGCGGACTGCGGCCGGCCCATGGTTGTAGGCCGCCAGCGCGAGCTTCAAGTCCTTAAAGCTGTTTCTAAGGCTGCGCAGGTAAAGAACGCCGAGTTTAATGTTCATGATAGGATCGTCGAGGCTTTTTAGCCCATGCCCCAGATGGACCTCTGCCTCTTTCGCGAGAGCGTGCGCCACCGACGGGTGGATCTGCATCAGTCCGCGGGCTCCTTCCTTCGATACTGCCTTGACTTGGAACCGGCTCTCGTTATCAATAATTGCCAGAACCAGCATTGGATCGACTGAATGGCCTTTGCTCTCTTTCTGGACCGTTCTCGCTATACCCCAGAGCACGTCCTCCGCTACTTCCATCTTCTTTTTGAGCACCGAGTAAATTCTAAATAGCTCGTATCCCTCTTCTCTAATCTGACCGGAAGCCTCAATCCAGTGCCTGCTGCCGTCTGTTTGAGGGTGAGAAGGAAGCGCGAAGAGCACCAGAAGCGACAGCAGCAATGCCTTTTTAGCCGAACCGAGCTGCGCTAGCAGTCGGCACCAGGAGTTTTCTCTCTGTCCCATATAAAAAAAAATACCCCGAATTAGCATTTCGGGGTTAAGATATAAAACATCTTTTGGCGTAAACTAACAAATCTTCGGCTCTCTGTCAAGCCGAGACGCGGAGGGGTACTGCCTCTCAGCGGGACTGGCTCCGTGGACGGCGGTTCAGACACAAACTATGTCTGAACCGCTTGGGTAAGGTCAGGCCAAGAGGGAAAACAGCCAGCCCTGGGGGAAAGGGAGGTGAAGGAGACGATTGAAAAGCCCTTCCATAGTTAGCCACGCGAGGATTGTCAGAGAAAGAGTCAACGCCCACCCCTCTTTGCCGGCGAGCCTAAGATAGAGAAAGACGAATAACGGGACGGCCAGGGTAAAACCGATTCCGAGAATGAGAGCGAGGAAACCCAAGATCCAGGAACAGATGGCAAAGGTCCTCTTTAGGGCAACCGCCGGGTCCACATCCGTGGTCATTTCGAAATCAACGGCGTGCCCTACACGGTCTCCCTCGACATTTGTTACGCACAAGAGCATCTCTACGATGGATAAGACCAGCAGAGGAAAGCCGATGACCCTCGGAAACAGAGCGGTCCGGAACGGCCAGGTAAGTGAAGAGTACAGGGCGTAAACAGCGGCGATCGCGACGATAAAAGCCATTAGAAACCGGGTACTTAGGACGGCTCTCATGCCACTGTCTCAGAGACATCGCTGCCCTTGCGCAGCCGGATAAGAGGGTAGAGAACAACTACTACAGATAATACAATGAGTATCAGCACGACCGGCCTCAGCATCCAGGATCCGCCGTAACGAATGGTAGAAATGTAAAAGTTGTTTTCGGCGATCTTTCCCAGAACGAATCCAAGGACCAGGGGCGCACGGGGCCAACTGGCTCGGATCATCAGGTAGCCCAGGACGCCGAAAACCAAAAAGACCAGCAGATCTCCGATATGATTGTTTGACGTGTAGGAGCCAATAAACGCGAGGAACAACACAAAAGGGATAAGGACGGTGCCCCGTACTACGGTCAGCTTGGCGAGCTGGTTCAGGAAAAAGAAACTCAGGACGACCGTGATGATGTTCGCGATCACCATGGTCCAGACCATCGAGAACGTGAGGGTGAGATGCTTGTCCAGCATATCGGGCCCCGGAGCGATTCCCTGAAGAAAAAAGGCCCCTAGCAGAATAGCCATGGCGGAGCTACCAGGCACCCCAAAAGCAACCGTGGGGATCAGCGCGCCGCCCTCTTTGGAATTGTTCGCGGCTCCAGGTCCCAAGACTCCGCGCACGTCCCCTTTGCCGAAGCCGGTTCGCTCTTTCGCATCATGGGCGCTCTGCACCGCATGCCCGTAGGCAATCCACTGGGCGACCCCTCCTCCCAAACCTGGCATTATCCCAATGAATGTCCCGACAAGGCTGCACCGGATAGTAAGCCAAAAATGGCGGAAGGTGTCCTTGACCCCATCCCAGGCCCCCTTTGCCAGGCTCCCCTTGGGCAGTTCGCCCGCTATAGAGGTTCCTCGGATAGCCAGATCAATGATCTCCGGAATAGCAAAAAGCCCGACCAGAACCGGAACGAGATCGAGCCCGCCCCAGAGATAGAGTTGGGAAAAAGTAAAGCGTTGCACCCCCGCCTGCGGATCCTGGCCGACAAGAGCTATCATAAGACCCAGCAGGCCGGCGAGAAAGCCGCGCAGCAATCCTCTTCCTCCCTCTCCGCTCAATGAGGAAATAAAGGCGATGCCCACGATAGCCAGCATAAACAGCTCAGGCGCGCCGAATGTAAGAACCAGGGGGCGCACAACCGGGATTGCGAGCGCCAGGGCGAACGATCCTACGACAGCGCCCACAAGGGAGCTCATGAGAGCCGCTCCCAACGCTCGTCCGGCCTCTCCTCTTTTTGCCATCGCATGGCCGTCCAGAATGGTAGCGGCGGTCGTTCCTTCCCCGGGGACCCCGAACAAGACCGAGGTGATGTCACCCGTGGTTGAAACGACGGAATGCATGCCGAGGAGGAAGGCAAAGGCCTCGACCGGCGTCATTTTGTAGATAAACGGGAGCATCAGGGCCAAAGTCGTGGAGCCGCCGAGTCCCGGCAATAGACCCACCCAGAAGCCCAGGAAGATCCCGAGCAGCATGATGAGAAAAGTCTGCCATTGGAGAACGATGACGAGACCCTGAACGAAGGCATCAAGCATAAGCCAGCAACCGGCGAGTGGCGCTCAAGACGTTAACGATTCACCATTCAACCAGCCTAGTCACCGAACTTGATATATTTGCCGATCTCCCTGGCGAGCTCCGGGGGCTGGTTGAGGACCTCGCGGACAACCTTCAGAGCCTCCTCTGCCGGCGTGAAATCGATCGACATCTTTGATTTCTTTGCTTCCGCGAGGAACTCTTTGTCTTTCGTTGCGCTGGCAAAAGCGTTGCGAAGGATCTTCATAACCTCCGCCGGCGTTCCCGGAGGGGCAACATAGGGGCGGTAGATTCGAGTTGGGGCCGCGTTAACCGCCATGATGGCCTTCCCTTTGGGGTCCTTGGTCAACTCCTCATCGACGGGCAGCTTTTCTATCGTCGGATCAGAAATTCGCGAACGGATCATAGGCCGGACCAGCCCGCGATCGATAAACGGTCGTATCGAATCCAACGACCCGGCGCGACCGTCCACCTCTTTTCTCTCGATGGCCAGCATTACGTCGGCGCTCGAAGAGTATCCCGAAACAAGCTTTAGATTGAGACCGGTGAATTCTCTAAGAATAGAGGGAAAGTCGTGCGTGGAGCTGCCGGGGCCAGTAGTGCCAATCACGATCTCCTTTGCCTTGCGCATGTCATCGACGGTCTTGTAGGGCAGGTCACTTCGGATCGCCAGAATCACCGCATCGCTTGCAACGCTGCCGATCCAGGCGAATTTGGTTAAGTCGAACTTCACGCCCTCAACCTTTGTAAGTTGGGCTGTGGTGAGAGCATTGTTGAAGGTACCGATGGTAAGCCCATCCGGTTTGGCGACGCTATAGATGTGGTTGGCGCCGATGATACTGTTGGCTCCGGGCATGTTTTGCACGATCACGGTGGGACTCCCGGGGAGGTGCTTGGGCAAAAACTTCGCCATCAGCCGGGCATAGCGGTCATAGCCGCCGCCGGGTTTGTAACCGACGACAATCGTCAGGGTCTTACCCTCATAATAGGGGGAAGCCCCCAGGGTGAACCCCGGCGCCATCAGGAGAAAAATGACCAGGGATAACAAACGAACGATCCCGGCCATGCTTCTAACGGTGGTTCCCCTGCGATTCCCCTTTTTAGTCTGAATGTTAATCCGTTTCATGATGGCACCTCCCGCTGTGGAATTGTTGGTGAGCATAAACTGATGTGCACGAAGCTACCTAAAGGCGGCCCGCCCTGTCAAGCTTTCAGCGGTTGAATCTGAGAAGCGGAGGAAGCGTGTCCCGGAAGCGAGGAGACGTCCGATAGCCGATTTTGGACTTGGGATTTTCCAGCAATCCAGAATCGGCAATCCAAAATCTAAAATGGCATGGCCCGGCTCCCGCTGGGGGGACGCCTCTCAGCACCAAACTTTTTGCACTAGATCAACGCAAAAACTCGGCACCTGAAAACCTATCTCCCTCAGCCAATGACGCCTTCCCGCACCAGTTCTTCAAATTCCCCTTTTGGTAGACCGAGAATATCGAGATAAAAATAATCGTTGTCCTCGCCGAGCAAGGAATCCCGTTTGTCAGGTCCCGACGGAGTATCAGAGAGAATGAATGGCGGGGACTGATAGTTCATTTTGCCGATTTCTGGATGCTCCATCTCTTTCCACTGTCCCCGGTGTCTGAACTGAGGATCATCGTAAAGATCGCTCATCTTATTCACTACGGCAGCGCGGATCCCCGCCCGCTGCAGCTTCTCCGTCAGCTCCCGCGCAGTGAACCCGGCTGTCCACTCCCCGATCCTCCGATCCAGCTCATCCTCGTTTTTCTGACGCAGGGGGAGAGTGGCAAAGCGCTGCTCGCGCGTCCAATCCGCGTCACCCATAATATGAGCCAGAGACTGCCACTCCTCTTCTGAAAAGACGCTTATGACACACCACCGGTCCTCTCCTTTGCACGGATAGGCTCCGTGTGGCGCTGCCAGGATGTTCCGGTTGCCGCTGCGCTCGGCCACTCTGCCGTTGACCCTGTAGTCCAGAATCTCGGCGGCCAGAAATTGAAGGCCGGTTTCATACTGCGCTATGTCGATATACTGTCCCTGGCCGGTTCGCTGGCGGTAGTCGAGCGCCGCCAGAACGGCAACCATACCATAGGCCACCGCGATATAGTCGATATAAGGGCCGTAAAGAATTTGAGGCGGTCCGCCGCGGTAGCCCGTCAGGTTCGTAAACCCCGCAAGCGAGGAGAGTTGCGAACCGAATCCCGGGTGATTTGCGTGCGGTCCGGTCTGGCCAAGGTTAGAGCTGCTCAGCATGATCAAGTCGGGTCTCACTTCTCTCAAAGACTCATAATCCAGGCCGAGCCGCTTCATAGTTCCCGGACTAAAGTTTTCAATCACCACGTCCGACCACGCGACGATTTTCTTGGCCAGATCGTTGGCCCTCGCGCCCTTTTTGAGATTCAGCGTGATGTCCAGCTTGTCGTTATTGCACAATGCGAATAGACCCGAGCGATTCAGGCCGTAAATGTTGTCCTTGTAAGGCGGGTAATGGGTGCGAAAGCCATCCGGCCGGCTCTTAGACTCGACGTGCACGACCGTGGCGCCCTGATCGGCGAGGTGCTTGCCCACTGCCGGTCCCGCCGCGAAGGCGGCGAATTCGACTATTTTGACTCCTTCCAGGGCTTTCATATCAAATCACGCCGTCAGCTAAACGACCCCTGAGTCCTTAAGCTTTCCCAGCTCCTCGTTGCTTAGTCCCAATTCACCGCAATAGACCTCTTCGTTGTGTTCGCCGATTCGGGGAGCCCGCCGCCAGATTTTGCAGCTGGTCGCGGAAAACTTCGCGAATCCCCCCGGATAAGTCAAACTGGTTCCCAGTTCAGGATGTTCGACGGATTGCCAAAAGTTACGCGCATCGAGATGAGGATCCGCGCAAATCTCTTTGACGCTGGCGACCGGATAACCGAGCATCTCTCTTTGGATGACACCCTCGAAAAATTCCTTTTTTGTGATCCCGGCAAAAAAACCGGCGATGGGCGCTTCCATTTGATCGATCTCTTCTTGCGTCACTTCCGCGATATTGAACGACTTCCAATCTTTTTGCTTTAGGAATTCAGGGGCTTTTCCTTTGCTGTCCATCCACTCTACAAGGGCCTGATTGGTTTTTCTGCCGGCCTCACCTCCGTAGATAATAAAGTTAATGTAGCCGTCTTTGCATGGCCAGAAAACTCTCATTTTAGCGCCGGTAATGCTCCGGCCGGTCATGAAAGAGCCGGCTCGTTTCTCGAGCTGCCGGTTGAGATCCCAAAACGTATGGGCGTGGGAGAAGGCCCACAAAAGGCAGGCTTGAGCGGAAACATCGACCTGCTGTCCCTCTCCGGCTCTTTGCCGGTGGTAATGGGCCGTGAGCGCCCCGGCGGCCGCATAGGAGCCGGTCCAGTGGTAGGATTGGGGGAAGCTTGCCCGCAGCGGCGCCCTGTCCGGATCTCCGGTAAGAGACATGCAGCCGCTCATGGCCAGGATCTCGATATCGGAAGCTTTAAATCGACTGTAAGGGCCGGTTTGCCCGAACGGCGTGATCGAAGTCAAGATCACGCGCTGGTTAACCTGTCTCAAGACCGTATAGCTCAAATTGAGCCGTTCCAAAGAGCCGGGGACGAAAGACTCGATCACAAAATCCGCGCTTTCGGCCAGGCGGAGAAAAAGCTCCCGTCCTGTCCGGTTTTCTATGTTGAGAGTGATCCCCCGCTTGTTGTTATTGAAAGCGAACCAGTGGAGGCTCTTCTCAGGATCGGGTCGATCGAGGTAGAAGGGCCCCAGCATTCTTGCGGGCTCTCCTCCGGGCGGTTCTATTTTTATGACGTCAGCCCCCAAATCCCCCAAGATTTTGCCACATAAGAATCCCAGTTCGCCGGTAAGATCCAGGACCCGATAAGGGGAAAGAGCAGCTTTGACTTCTTGGCCCGCCATCTTATTAGTTCGTTAAAAAAAGGGCAGGAAACGCTCACCCTGCCCTTTGATCCGCTTACTCTAATTTCCCGCCTTGAGTTAACGTCCGGTCCGGGCTAATGAAAGGACCCAGCCCTTCATCCTCGATTTGGCGTTATTGATCTGCGCGTCCGAGAAGAAGTTCTTGAGATTGACTTTGCCAACGGCGTAGACCGGCCGCAGGAAGTCATTTTCATATCCAAAAGGCACGGTCGCATCGATGCACATCCCCCCTTCAAAGCGGGTGTTCGAAGCGGTCCATTCCTTCTCACCGGCCGTCATACGCTCGGCGGGCATAAAAGTCTGGCCGCGGCCGCCCGGGATAGGATTAAGAATGTCCGTGTGGGGATTGACGCGCGTGGTGAGACACCACATGACATCATCCATATCATAGGGATCCGTATCCTCGCTTACGGCGATGCAGATTCTCATCCCCTGAGAGGTGGACATAAGGGCCGACATAAAATTACGCTGCCAGCCTTCGTCGATCCTATTTCGCTTCTTTACCTGAATGATCGCCCCGCCCCAGTCCGTCATGCAGTATGGAATCACGACGTCCTGGATGATTCCGGGTTGGATTCGCTCGCACAGCTCGAACATCGCGGCCTCACGGATGGTGGTGTCGATGTTATGGTCATCGAGCGTATGCACGCCGAGGGCGAAAATGATCGGTTTGGACTCGGGTTTGCGCATCGTGACAGCGGTTACGTGGAAAGTGGGGGCTTTGTAAGCTTTGCCCATGTAACCGGCCCATTCCGGGTGAAAGTGATAGCGGCCTTGCACCCCCGCCTTTTCCGCCTCTTCCGTCTCGTACCGCCGGTCGCGCGGGTTTACGTATCCTTCCAGCACAACTTCGCAATTCGCCAGCGCCAGGGCATTGACCGTGCGGGCTTTAACGAGGCGGACCGGCGCGCCTTGAACCGCTCCGGCAATGGCGATCTCGTCACAGCCTTGAGGGAGAATGGCGTAATCGAAACCAGCCCCAGCAAGCAGCGTGCAGCTTGGTGGCACGCCGAAGCACATCGTGATCGGGATCGGCTTGTTCTCGTTATAATATTTCGTAACGACCTGCCACATGTGGGAGCCGGGGGAAATTTGAAACGTGCCGATGTTGCCCCACCGGAAATTCATCCGGTTGTAGCCCAGGTCCGTTCCGCCGCCGAAGTACTCTCCGGAAATTAACCGGTTTCCAGATCCGACAGTGAGCTCGGGTTCATACTCGGTATGCCGAATCGGCACCATGTACTCGTTCACATCCGCCGGTTTTTCAATGACGACTTCCTGGCTGGGGGCCTCTTTAGAGTCCACGATAACAGGAGGGACCGGATGCGTGAGCGCGTATGCCAACTCCCGCGTTCGCTCCCGATCGTCCTTCCAGCCGAACATCTTGTTGATGACATTCATGTCCCCGAACAGGTTCGTGATTACACGATGGTTTGGTTTGCCTTTGACGTTTTGGAACAGGATCGGGCACGCGCCGTCCAGCTGCTTTTGGATCGCGGTGATCTCGAGATCCGGGTTGACTTCCTTATTGCTTTCGATGAGATCGCCTTGGGCTTTGAGCCATTCAAGAGCGCTCCGAAGATCGGCAATCGCTTCTGAAGGTGCGCCAGCCGCCTTTTTGGCCGCCTTGCTCATAGTGTCCTCCAAACTGAGTGGAATTTGTAAACGAACTATCTGCCCAAAACTCGACCAGATACAAGTCTCAAAGACCCCGCCTGCCGCCCGGCTGATTTTAGATCCGATGAAAAACAGTAAAGGGAGAGAACAAGCCGACCCTGGGTGGATAGAAGCGCAACATACTGGATCCCGAGGCAAAAGTCAATGTGCCGGAGCCTGCAATTCAGGGTGAATTTGTCCTCGCCAAGAACTTCAGTTTGATTAACGACCTGCCTTCAATTCTGGACATCCGACCCGCGATGATGTATAACCGGTTATCAGGATGCCAGAAGAATCGGTTTTGAACCTCGAAGAGATCCGAGTGC
>JACQUW010000244.1 GCA_016210115.1 Deltaproteobacteria bacterium
CCCTATAACGAACGATCAGCCATTGGGTAAGGGTATGGCTAGGGGTGAAAATCAGATGGGCGAGGAGATCTTGTAGTCTAATTTATCAATCGGGCGTGTCTCATTTCATTGACAGGTTCCGTTCATCTCCAGAGCTTCCCGCAGGGTTATTTGCAAGCTCTCAATCAATTGTTCCTTCGACGCCTCCTGACAGTTGACGCCAGGCACTTCCTCGATCCAGCCAATCCACCAGCCGCCGGACTCTTTAATCACAGCCGTGTACGTCTCTTTCATCTCAATGTCTCCTCATCTCGATATAATGCCAACGTATCACTGTCCCAACATCTGAGCAAATCAGCGGGAAGTTCTTTGTCACCCCAGGGCTCGCCCTTCTGTCCTCCGTCTTGCTTTTTCCTAACCCAATTGTTGAGGCAGCATCCTCCGGGCAAAAACTCGTCTTCGCTTTTGCCAGCCTCAACGAGAAGCCGGGTTCACTTTTCGTCGCAAAAGATCAAGGTTTCTTTGATGAGCAGGGAGTGGATCTTCAAGTTGTCCAGATGCGAAATGGCCCCATAGCGATTTCGGCTCTGGCTGCGGGCGACGCCAACTTCTACGCCGCCCCCGCCACGGGTGCTACACTCGGGGCTATGGCAGGGGGACTGGACGTCGTTTTCATTGGCGGCCTCATCAATAAGCTTGACGGCTGCTTTGTGGTCTCGCCCAAGATTCAAAGCCCTGTGGACCTCAAAGGAAAAACCCTCGGCGTACAGAGCATCGGCGGCGGGCTCTGGATGTTCACGATGATGGTGCTTGATCATTGGGGACTCGACCCCAAGCCGGGACAAAATACAGTTGAGAGTTATCGGAGATCAGCCTGTTATCGTTCAGGCCCTGGCGACGGGGACTGTCGATGGCGCTTTTCTAAGTTACACGTTTGGCAAAATGGCCGAACGGCAGGGAGGCCGTATTCTGGCCGACGTAGCTAAAGCCGACATTCCTTATCAAGGAACCGGAATCCTCGCCCGCAGGAGCTTTGTGGAGAAGTCCCCGGAGCTGGTGGAGAAGACCTTGAGAGCTTTAATCAAAGCGGTTGTCTTCATTAAAGAGGCTGAAAACAAACCGGCAGTGATGCGAAGTCTAGCCAAGTGGTTGCGACTGCTCCGGCTGGAGGATGCCGAAGCGGGCTATGCGACGATCAACGCTCTGTATAACCGGCGCCTCCTTCCGACCCAGGAGGGACTGCGCAATGCCCTGGGTATTCTGACCAACGTCGATGCGAAATTTGCCCGGCTAAAAGCAGAGGATCTCGTCGATGATCGGATTGCCAGCAGACTGGCGAGGGAAGGGAACTTGTAAGGGCGCATTCAAGCGGCGTGGTCGTCGCTCCTTTTACGCGACCATACCGCCATTTCTTTGCCGGGCCCATTGAGTAGGTCTGATCGTACAACGTGATCGTTGCGATACTCCAGACGTTACTGACCTGATCGTTTTCCCTCATTCCAGTTAACCGTACGGTTTGATGTATTTAGCCAAAGCCCAGAAAAGGCCGCCCTAGATGGTTGAGCGAATAACGGAGCGCTGCACTATACCCTTTTCATTCCTCGGGCGTCTAAAGAAACGCAAGGGGGCAATTTCGTAATCGACAAGCCGAAGCTCGAGAAATGGTCAGAATGCCCCAAAAAGAACCGGCATTGAGATGATCAAGAGCAAAAGCAAGGAAAAAAGGGGGAAAACAGTGACGGTCTTGCTGACTCTAAGTTTGATCGGCTCTCTCTTGGGGCCGGCGGCAAGCACCGGAATCTCTTGGGGAGGCGCGACCTTCCAGGCCCAGGAATATGCTTCTTACGAGCCCTTTACGCCCGAGCAGCTCGATAATCTGCTGGCACCGATCGCTCTTTATCCCGACCCGCTGCTGGCGCAGGTCTTGCTGGCCGCGACGTTTGCCGACGAGGTTCATGAGGCGGCAGAGTGGTTGCGCGCCGATAACGATCCGTACGCGATCGACTATCGGCCGTGGGACGTCAGCGTCAAAGCCGTTGCCCACTACCCGGCCGTGCTTTTTATGATGAGCGAGCGGATCGACTGGACGACGGCGGTGGGCCAGGCCTACGTCAACCAATCCACGGATGTCATGGAGTCGATCCAGCACCTGCGCGCGATGGCCTATTCCGCGGGCAACCTGGTATCGAGGCCGCCTTACCAGGAGGTGATTTACGACCCAGCTCACATCGAGATCGTTCCCTATCAGCCCGAGTACATCTACGTGCCGGCATACAATCCCGGTGTCATTTTCGTCGAACCTGCCAGGTTCTATGCCCCCGCTGTCATCACTTTCGGCCCGCCGCTTCTCATCGGAGCGTGGCTGAACCATGATTGCGACTGGGGCAGACGCCGCATTTATTATCACGGCTGGCGGGGCCACGGCTGGATTGCCCACAGCCGCCCGCATGTCCACGTCACCAACATCTACGTGAATAACAACTATACCAAGATTCGAATCAACCGGAATATTGTCCGGCGGGAACTGAACTACCACAATCTCAGTCGCTATATCAGCGTTCATCGCGATGTGACTTACAACAACCTGGATCGCGGCAACTGGAGAGCAAATGCCGATGCTAGCACCCGCTTCGTCAGGCGTAACCCGAACGTCAATAATCCGAGATTTGACAACCACCATGGACGGGCTGCTGTCGAACAAGCGGCAACGCGGGAAGAACCCCGAAGACAGCGGTCAACACCACCGCCGGTGTGGGAAAGCAGGCCGGCGAGAATGCGGGTGCAAAGGCCACCGCAGGTATGGGAGAACATGCCGGCGCAAACGCGGGTGGAAAGGCCGCAGGTGTGGGAGAACAGGACAACGCGAACACATGTCGAAAGGCCGCCGCGTGTTGTCCCGCCACCTCGTAGCGTAGTTGACATTAATAGGAACTTCGATCGTCTCGCAGCCGATCAACTTGGGCAATTCCGCCGCTCGCAGGTTCAGCAGCCTGTCTCGAGCCCTCACGTTAGCGCTCCGAGGCCGCAATGGGAAAGACAAGGGCGGTCAGAGCGATCAAGGCATCCGGAGCGGGACGGTGGCTCCGTACCCATCCGGGTTCGCGTGGGTCGACACGTGGTCAGCGGAAATCGCGGATAAGTGCGGGGATGTCCTGCTGTGGAAGCCGAAGGACCTGCCCGGTTTTCTTGGATCGCTTCCCGTCACCTATAAGGTGCCGGCCCTCTGGAGCAACGCGGTGCACGGCTGCGCCTACACGCTGCCCTGACGCCGACCGGCACCAGTTGGAGATCTGTTGAGCCGGCTGAACCGGCCTGCGGCACATTTAGCGTGGCAGCTTGGATTTGCCATGACCGGCGGTATACCCGCCTCAAGATCCATCGCCCCTCTGAGAGCGTCTTCACTCAGATGTTATAAAGATCAAAGACACCCCGCGCTTGGGGCCCTGATACCATCATCGCCACTCGCTGAGGGAAACCGGCGCAGACGACGTTCCTTACGGCGGTTTTACGGAAATCGTCCGGGAATTGATCCGTGTTCGCTGCTTACTACTGAGGTATGTTAAATTTGGCCTTCTGCTCAGGAGTCAGTTTATCCGCTTCGATGAATCCCAGCCGCTTATGCTCTTCGACGCAGCTATGGATGGAGGCTGTCACCCTGGCGGTGCCAATAATAGGGCCGACCGCCGAAGCCGAGCACTCAGTCACCTGACCTGTTGTGGGCTGGACCAGCAGAACGCTGCGGGCGCAAGAAGAAAGAAGGAGTAAAACGAAGAAAATAAAAGTTCTTAGCAAACGCGTGCCTCCTTTACTTTTCTCCAGGAACCCATCATCGCGGAGTGGCCCCGTTCTTTTCCGGAGCCAGACGCAATCGAATACCCGACCTCCGCCTTGCTGTCAAGGGCATCAAAATCCTGTGCCCGTTCTGTACCCGACGGAAGGAAAGGCCTTAAAGCCCGCCACGAGATTGGTCCGGTTTGAGTCCGGCAACGGTTCTCCGTCCCTACTGAGGGGCACCGGAGCAAAGACTCTTCCTATTTCGCGTGGTATAATTGAGCGTCGTGGGTCCATCGCGCTCCGAACTATCCGTGAATTGTTAAAATCGCCGTTCACCCCTCGGTAAAACTCAGGACGAACGGGACTTGCGAAAGGGTGCGAAGTTTTCGTTCATGTTCGGCCCGTCCAAGCATACGAGATTCTTTTTCGATTGCCTGCCGGAGTCTCCGGCGGTAAACTCCAGGCATCTTTTACTCCTCCTTCTTCTTCTTCTTGTTTTCTCGGTGCTCTCCGCCCCTTCATACTCGGAGGCCTCTCAAATTCAAGAGTTTACGCTCGCCAACGGACTTAAAATTCTTCTTTT
Organism: Deltaproteobacteria bacterium; assembly: GCA_016210115.1. Lineage (GTDB taxonomy): Bacteria > Desulfobacterota > Binatia > UBA9968 > UBA9968 > JACQUW01. The sequence goes on from JACQUW010000244.1 coordinate 4,337, forward strand.
GGAAAATCACCGAAGCCCCACGATTACCTTTCAGGTCTGGTACCGCGTAGGGTCAAGAAACGACCAGGAGAAAAGCGGGCTCTCGCACTTCCTGGAACATATGATCGGTCCGAAAGACTACTCCCGGATGATCGCGAAAAACGGCGGCGAGTCCAACGCGATCACCTCGGCGGATTACACAGTCTATTATGCAAACATGAGCCGCGAGAAGATTCACATCGCCATTGAGCTGGAAGCGGACAGGATGGCCCGAAATCAGTTGGATGGCGCCGAATTTGAAACAGAGAAAAAGGTGATTATGGAGGAAAGGCGCCTGGGGACCGAGGATAATCCCGCTTCAGCTTTAACCGAGATCACCACGGCAACCGCGTACAGCATGCATCCTTACCGCCGCCCGGTGATCGGTTGGATGCATGATATCCAACGGATTTCCCGCGAAGACCTCCAAAGGCATTACAGAACCTATTACATTCCCAATAACGCATTCATCATCGCCGCAGGGGATTTTTCCGCGGCCGAAATGCTTGCCGTAATTAAGAGGGCATTCGCTAAAATTCCTCCCGGCCCGGAGCCTCCCCGGGTCAAAATCCAAGAAGTTCAGCAAAGAGTCGCAAAAGGAGCCATTCTCAAGAAAAGGGCCGAGCTGCCTTATTTGCTGATTTATTATCATGCTCCGAATCTGCGCGGTCCGGACAGTTTTGCCCTGGATATCCTCGCGACGATGCTAGGCCACGGCCACAGTTCTCGCTTGTACCGGGAACTTGTCTACGAAAACCGGCTCGCCTACGACATCACCGTGAACTACTACCGGCTTTCGTTAGACTCGACGATTTTTTCCATATCGGCTCAAGCCATGCCCGGGAAAGATCCTCAGGAGTTAGAAAGGGCAATCGATCTCTTGCTGGCTCGCCTCAGATCCGAAGGCGTAAGCGATAGAGAGATGGAAAAGGCAAAGAATCAAATCGAGGCGGACCATATCTTTAGTCAAGACTCCATGTACGATCATGCAATGATAATAGGCCAATATGAGTCCTCGGCCACGTGGCGGCTCTTGAGGGTTTACCTGGAGGGAATAAGAAAAGTTACTTCGGGCGACATTCTGAGAACGGCCAGGAAGTATCTCGATAACGACCGCCGCACGTTGGGCATTCTCATCCCAACGACCGACTAGAGCCATCAGAACGGAAAACGATACGAGAGTGGAGACGCGAGCAAACAGTCTTGTCCAAAATATTTCGAAGCAGACAACGACGGCCTAAATATTGAACACGACCCGCAGGGCTTCCGATAATTAGGAGTCACGATATGAAAAACCGTAACCTCGAATCCGCCTGGGCTTATCATAATGGAACCAAACATTCCTATCAGAGCATCCGCACAAACGCTCACCATCTGGACTGGGAGAACCAGCCGATCCCCTTTAAAATCTATTCTAAGCTGGAGCCTATCCCTCTACCCCAACATCTATCGCCTTCGGGAAGGCCGGCGCTTTCGGCGATCTCGGTTGTCAACACCCCGGCAGAAACTCAACAAGGCCTCGCGGTTCAAACCCTGGCGGAAATCCTCTATTTATCCGCGGGAATCACCAAACGTAAGAGCTATCCGGGAGGAGAGATCCTGTTTCGAGCCGCAGCGTGCACAGGCGCCCTCTATCACATCGATTTGTATGTCGTCTGCGGCGATCTTCCGGGTCTGGAAGCGGGCGTCTATCACTTCGGTCCGCATGACTTTGCCCTGCGGAGGCTTCGAAAGGGAGATTACCGTGCCGTGATTGCTCGTGCCAGCGGGGAAGAGGCGTCGATCGTGAACGCGCCGGCCGTGGTCACCTGCGCTTCGACCTATTGGCGCAATGCCTGGAAGTACCAGGCCCGAGCCTACCGGCACTGCTACTGGGACAACGGCACTATTTTGGCTAATTTCTTAGCGGCGGCAGCCGCACGTAAGCTACCGGCCAAAGTAGTCGTCGGCTTCGTAGATGCTACGGTGAACCAGCTTCTGGGCTTGGACACCAACCGCGAGGCTGCGCTTACTCTCGTAGCTCTCGGCGATCACGCGTCTGAAGGAGTGAAGTCCTCTGCAGCGGTCGAGCCCCTGGCGTTGGAGACTATGCGGCTTTCGAAGGAGGAGATCGATTACCCGGCGATCAGGGCCATGCACGAGGCTTCGTCTCTGGAAAGCGAAGCGGAAGTCGCGACATGGCGCCGGGAGGCGCAACAAGAAGGTGATAAAAGGGCACACGGAGGAGAAGAAGAAAAGCGGCTTTTCCTTCTGCGTCCATTGAGCGATGAGGCGATTCCCCAGGACACGATAGAGCAAGTTATCCAGCGGCGCGGATCTACTCGCCAGTGTTCCCATGAATCCATTACCTTTACGCAGCTCTCCACGATGCTTGATCGGGCAACACGTCGGATACCCGCCGATTTCCTCAACGAGACTGAGGCGTCGCTCAACGACGTTTATCTCATTGTCCATGCAGTGGAAGATCTCCCGCCTGGCGCTTACCTGTTTCGGCGGGAAAGGCGCGCGGTTGAGCTGCTCAAGGAAGGAAACTTCCGCCGCGAGGCAGGATATCTTGGCTTGGGGCAGGAGATCCCGGCGGATTGCAGCGTCGACGTTTTTTTTCTGGCGGATCTCAATCATGCTCTGGAGCGTTTTGGCAACCGGGGCTATCGCGCAGCCCAGCTCGAGGCGAGTATCATGGGAGGAAAACTTTACCTTTCAGCCTACGCCCAGCGCCTCGGGGCCTCGGGGCTCACATTTTTCGATGATGACGTCACGGATTTTTTCTCCCCTCATGGCGCGGGAAAGAGCGTTATGTTTTTGATTGCCCTCGGTAAATCCGCAAAGCCAAAAAAAGGATTAACCGTTATATAGCCTGAGGTTGGCCAAACTCTTCTTTCTTAGCGCCTTTGTGACTTGTGGCGAAATGATCCGTTTCCCCACTAACCCGACCATTGCGCGGGCTCGTAGAACGAGCGGGTGTGGCTTTCGCCGTCATGGGTGATCCTTAGAAGCTGCAACGCTTGCGAGTGCTTATTCTCATATGCTACATGGAACTTTTGTCTCGAGAATGAAATCGGGTTTATAATGCGTGGCAACGAAAGGGGAAGACAACATGTCTGATGAATTAAAAGAGCGGGTAACGGACCAGATCGACCGGGAGCGACTTATCGAGCTCACCAGAAACGTCGCGGATATCGTCAGCATAACGGGCGAAGAGAAGGAAATCGCGGAGTATCTCGGGAAGGAATTCGGGCAGTTGGGAATGGAAGTGCAGTATCAGGAGGTAGAAGAGGGGAGACCGAACGTAATCGGCACGTTGAAAGGGAAGGGCGACGGGCCCACACTGATGTTCTGCGCTCACATGGACCATTTCGACAACCCCCAGGAAACGGTCGTGGAGGAGGATCGGATTTACGGTCGTGGCCTGGTCAACATGAAATGCGCGTTCCCCTGCTATATCCAGGCGGTCGAGATGCTGCAGAAAGCCGGGATCGAATTTAGAGGCGACATCATCATCTCCGGCGTCGTGGGCGAGATTGAGAAAGCGCCCGTCGGACGATTTGCGGGGAAAACCTATCGCGGCGCCGGAGTCGGCGCGCGCTTCATGATGGACCATGGAGTAACCGCGGATATGTGCATTATCGGCGAGCCGACCGGACTCCACCTGCAAATCGGCAATGCCGGTCTGATCTGGGCGCGAGTGTCCGTCGATGGCAAAGCTACCCGATTTGTGTTGAGCGCCGCCAGGGTGGCTCAGGCCATCCAGGATTGGGAGAAGGAATATCAAAAAAATTACAGACACAAATTCATGATGCCGACCGTGCAGATCGGCGCCATCGAGGGCGGCAATCCCTTCAAACCCGGAACCAGACCGACGACCGATGTTTACGTCATCGTGAAAACCCTGCCGGGAACGTCGCCGATGGCAATCAAGCGCGAGCTGGAAGCGGTCTGCGCCAGAGTTCAGAAGGGCGACAAGGACATCCTCGGCACTCGCGTGGATCTTTACCTCTCCACCGACGGGTACGAAATCTCCAAGAATGAATACGTTGTAAAAGCAATGGAAAGGGCGCACAGGGATGTGTTCGGAAAGCCCGTTCCTTATTCGAAGCCCATACGCTACGGAATAACGAGCGACGGTTCGCGGATCGCCGCATACGGGGTTCCCTCGATTACCTATGGGCCCGGTTTCGGCACGCATCTGATAGATCCCACGGAAACGCGGGCGCCGGCGGAATGGGATACGCCGACCGGAGTAAGGCGGGGAGTAGGCATCGACAATATGATCAACTGCACGAAGGTCTACGCCCTCGCGGCTCTCGACATTTGCATCAAAAAAAGAGAAGAGATCACTCGCCGTTGAGGAGGCCTCCATGGAACTGACTTTTGCCCATTATCGCAACCGCTTCTGCATGTTTAGAACTTATTATGCTCTGGCCAAGGGAATCGTAAAGCCCGATGGGTTGAGCCTTTCCGTGATCGAGCTTCCGGATCCACCCAGCCATGCTCAGGAGGAAGCTCTAATCAAAGGCGAGGTTCAGGTTGCGAATCTCTATCTGCCGAATTTTCTCCGCCGGAAGCTCGAAGGCGCTCCGATCCTCGGGCTTTCAACCGAGTGGAAATCTACGAGCAAAGGGAACGGGATTTTTGCCCTCCTGGAGGGCCCGATCAAGAAGCCCGAAGATCTTGCCGGGCGTCTGATCGCTACGCACCAGGGCGCCCACGCGGTGCACCGTTATCTTTTGAGGCACCATTTCGGCGTGGACGACAGGACATTGCGCTGGGAATCGCACCCGCAGGAGGAATTGCTGGATGTGCTCAAGAGCGGCAGAGTCGATGCGATCGTCCTGCTGGACCAGTTCTTTTTCCGGGGAGAGCAGGATAGGAAGGTGCGCTTGCTTTATACGGACGGAGAGATTTGGCAGGCGCTTCATGGCTTTTCCGAAATCATCAAACATATGATCGCGATCCGGGAGCCGCTTATTCGGGAGCACCCGGAGCTTAAAGATAAACTTCTCAGCGCTTTCCGCTCCTCATTCGCCTACAGTGAAAGCCACCTGGAAGAGATCGCCGATGCGTTTATCCAACGTTATGGGGGGGATCGTGAAGCTCTTTTGGCATCGGCCCGGTATCCGAGGATCGAGTTTACTTTTACCGAAAAGGAGCAAAAGCTGGCCGAGGCTGAAATGGAGATGCTTTTCGAAATGGGAGAAATTTCTAGAAAGGCGCCGATGTCGTCTCTGTTTGCGATGTGAAATGACGGAGGGCGAAACGCATTCAGAATGATTTCGTTTCTCAAATCATCCCGGTTGACTATCCCAGGAAAAATGCGTCACTCCTGGGGTTCTCCTGTAGCGTTAAACCGCCTCCGACCGGCGATAACGCTCCCCATCTTTCGCCACGCGCTTTTCCTGGATCAACTTCAGCAGATGAGCCTCGATAGACAGCCGGCCGACGGTTTGCAGCGGCGCGGGAACTTCGGCATAAATCCGGGCGGCAATGGTTGGTATGGTGTCCAGCCCGTCTCTCAAACACTCCATCACCTCGCGCTCGCGCATGAGCCGGTGCTCGATGTATTCGTTGATTTTATCGTAGGGCGCATCAATTGCCGGCCCATGGCCGGGAAGCAGCAGACGAATCTTCAAAGCGAGCAGTTTTTCCAGCGAGCGGAGGTATAGAGCCATGTCTCCATCCGGCGGCGGGATTACGGTCGTGCCTCGACCCAAAATGTGATCGCCGGTGAAAAGAATCCGCTGATCGGGCTCGTAAAAGCAACAATGACCCGACTCATGGCCCGGGGTATGGATGACGCGGAGCCTGCCGCCATCGTACGGAATCTCATCTCCGTCATCGTAAGTAAAATCCTCGCTGCCCACATAGCCGGCGCGCAACCGGGATATCCCAAGCTTCGCGCCGGTTTGCTTCTTCAATGCCAGAGCCCCGCCCGAATGATCTCTGTGGATGTGGGTTAGGAGAATCTTTTCAATTTTCTTCCCGCCCACCGTGCCAACCTGCTTCAGAATTCCGTCGATATTCTCCTTTGAGGAAAGCCCGACGTCGATCACCGTAATCTCATTTTCGCCAAGAAGGTACTGGTTGGTGCCGTCCAGCGTCATATAGCCGGGGTTCGCCGCCGTAAAGTGATGAATGCGCCGTGTCTCCATAAACAAATCTTACCTCATCTCACAAGCTAGTTCACCTCTCCCGGATGGCTGCCGGCTCAAACCTACAGTGTATGCTAACGTTCCTCGGTGCATGAATAATGCAGCCGATGGGATGAATGCAAGGAGTTTTGCGGTTGCCCGACCGCGACTAAACTCTCGCGGGAACCCTGATTTCTTGGAGGGGAAGCTCTCTTTCCTCGGGTGGAGCCGTTGGTTTTTTGATGGAAGCCAGGTGGACTGCGAATGCTGAAGCGATCAGGCCGAGGCCGGTGCTGGTCATGAAGGGAACGAAATAGCTTCCGGAAACATCAAACAGGTATCCGCCGACGATTCCTCCTCCGCCCATGCCGATGCTGGTGGCGAACGAATGCATCCCGTAGACGGTGCCAAACCGGCGCATACCGAAAAGCTCCCGGATCACGACCGGGTATTGAGGAAGAACTCCGCCGTAAGCCAAACCGAAGCCAACGGCAAATAGATAAAATGCCGAGGGAGTTTCAGCAAAGGCCACGAGAAACATCGCGATCGTTTGCAGGATGATACACCACATAACGGTTTTTCTTCCGCCGATCCGGTCGGAAATAACGCCCCAGAGAAGCCGGCCGATAGCCGCTGTGATGCCAATAACGCTTAGCACGCCAGCCGCCGCAAAGTCGGCAATTCCCAGATCCGAGGCAAAGGCCACGATGTGGGCCAAAGGAAGCGAGTGGCTGACGCAGCAGGCGATACCGGTCGCGACGGCGATCCAGAAGACGCGGTTCTTTAGCACCTCGATGGGACTCCAATCTTTGTCGGGCGAACCGAGGATCCCTCCGATATCGTCGCCGGCCATGGCCTTTCTTTTTGAATCCGCCGCTTCGGCTTCACCCGGCCGCGGGTTGCGAATGATCATGGCCGCGGGAATCAGAAGAACCCAGCTTACGAGACCCATCACCGTAAGCGCGACGCGCCAGTCGGCCACCGAGATCACGTAGCGGCCCAGAGACGGGAAAATGATCGTTCCCAATCCCGTTCCCGATAGAGTGATCCCCATCGCCAGCCCCCTCCTTCTGTTGAAAAACTGCAGAACCGCAGAGAGAAGAGGAGCCCGGTCGGCGCCCCTGCCGATTCCAGCGAGAAGGCCAAAATAAATGTAAAACTGCCAAAGGCTGCGGATCTGGCTGGAGAGAAAAATCCCTAACCCGAATACGACTGCGCCGAATACGAGAACTCTGCGCGTGCCGATTCTGTCGGAGAGCATGCCGAGAAAGAGCGCCGCTGGGGACGAAACCCACCAGAGAAGCGTATAGGCGAATGCCGTGGCGCCACGGCTCCACTCGAACTCCTCTGCAATCGGCTTGAGAAAGACTCCAAAGGCGAAATGAATTCCCGAAAAGACCATCTGCATCAAGAAAGCCGCCGCCAGAACGATCCAGGCCATTCGCAACGTCTTCGCTTCGTGTCTTTCTTCGGGCATGCTCCTCGTATACACGAGTTCTTGCTGAAACGAAACGAAAGAGTCTTGCTCAGAAGCGCGCTATCGTTGAATCATCATTTTCATGGGCTAGAATGTCCATGACGAACGCGAGCCAAGCCCCGGTTGAGGAACTCGCCGTATCGTAGAATTTTTTACTGGAGGATCCGATGGCGGAGCAAAGAAAGCCGGACGTGGTCTGTATTCGCGCGGGCGTGGAAATCGACGCCAAACAGAAGATTCCTTACTTCGTTGGAATCTCGGAAGCGACCGCGGGCGCGCGGGGAATCTCGTTGCAGCGGGTGGTGATTCCGCCGGGCGGTGCCGCGGTGCCGCACATCCATCAGGGATACGAGACCGCGATTTACGTATTGTCGGGCCATGTTGAGACGACCTATGGTCCGGGCCTGCGGAAGTCGGTAGTCAGCGGACCCGGCGAATTTGTTTATATAGCCCCGGACGTGCCGCACCAGGCGCGCAACATGAGCGCCACAGAACCCGCGGTTGGTATCGTCGCGCGCAACGATGCCAACGAGCAAGAGCGAGTGATCGTTTATGATCCGGAGGCGGATGTAAAGAGTGAAACAGGCGGTTGAAAAACTCCCGTTCACACTTCCAGAGCCTCAGGGCGAACGGAATGAGTCTTAAATAACAACTAGATATCCGTTGCTGAGCCCTTCGACTTTGCTGCTCAGGACAGGCCTCGTCGAAGCATGCAGCCAGTTTTCAACAGCTGAGAAGAGAATGATTAAGAACCAGATACGGTCATTGAAAAATTTGCAAAAAAAAGCGGCGCCGACTCTTTCCGGCGCCGCTTCAACGAGAACGAGACTGTCTTTAGCTCCCGATCCAGATTAGCTCCCTACTGGCGTCCTTTTCCCTCCGGACCTGCCGACTGTTCGTGAGTCTCCTGTCCTGCGGAAGATGAACCGCCTCCGCGGCTCGTTCTTCCTCCCATGCCGCCGGTTGTTTCTCCCATGCCTTGCTCCAGACCAAGCGCTTGTTTTGTCTCATCGTTCAATTGACCGGAAGCGTTGAGACCTTGAGCCTGTTGAAACGCCTTGAGAGCTGCCTGGGTCCTCGGCCCGATGATTCCGTCGACCGGCCCGGGATCGTGGCCTTTTTCCTTCAAAGCCTGTTGCGCCTTTTTCACGTCCTCTTTAGCCATTCCACCGGCTATTCGGGTTCCCCGCGTTTCCGTTTCTCCGTAAGTGGGGCTCTGAGAAGAACCTTGAGCGCTTCCCCCCAGAGATCCAGCGGCGCTCCCCTGGCCGGATCCTTGAACCTGTCCGCCAGTAGCACTTTCGCCAGCACTCCGCTGGCTACTTCCTTGCCATTGAGAGGTTCCGCTCTGCGAGCCTTGGCTCTGAGTTACGGAACTTCCCTTGTCCCTGGAAGTCTCCATCCCGGTTGAAGGCTCGCTGCCTCTGGAAGTGTCTCTGCTTCCTGGCTGAGCCTGGGCTCCGATCGGCGAAGAGCTCAGCAACAGTGCCGCGCCTACCGAGAGAGCCGACAAAAATATGTCACGGTAATTCATATATTGTCTCTTTTCCTCCTTTCAAAAACTACTTTGAGAACGAGAGTGACAGCCTGTAGAAGTGTTTGGGAGTGACAGCCTCTAGAAGTGTTTGGGCATTGTTGATGCTTACGTCAATGCGGGAAGATACCTGAGAGGTGTCACGGAAGATCGCGACGACGATAATGTAAGGAAAAATCAGCGCGCAAGAAAGGTTATCAGGAGGGAAGACCAATCATCAGGAAATTTTTTGTTAGGCCAAATTCGGTTCTCCGAATCCGTTGGGCGAAGATCCTTACAAACAACTCTCTTGGCGGGGCAAACTCACGTCAAAACAGGAAGACAAATGAAAGCAACGGCCGAGGAATCTCATTCTTTCAGGTAGAGCAGTGTCTCTGTCGGGCTTAGCAGAACGGCAGGCTGCCTTCCGGGCTTGGGCTCTCTCGAGAAGAAAGTTTCGAGAACGTTTTCTATTGACAGAATGCCGGCCGTATTGGCATTTCCGTTGACGATCAGGCCGATGACGGTTCCGGATGCGTCGAGCACTGCGCCCCCGCTAATGTGGTTTTCCACGCTGATGCCCCATTTGGTATCCGGAGAAATACCATGCTTTTTTAGATAGCCGGGGTCATAAACCTGAAGGTCAGCCGCAAAATATCCGCGGCGCTGATCCTCCGTCAAGTTTAGGAAACCATGCGCAATCGCAAAATGTTTACCGGCTGGATATCCGGCGATGAAAACCTTCTTGGGTGGCATCATGGGCTTCAACTGAAAATCCGCTGCCACACGTTGGAGATCGATTGTGCCTTCGTTGAAATGTCTCAGGTTCCAGAAGCGGAAGCGAGTGCCCGGTGCAGCCTTGAGGCGTCCTAGGACAAAGTCTCTGTGCTTGATGATTTCATCCGGAGTTTGAACGGTTCCGTTCGTTGACTCCCTTTTGCTCAGGTATGAAATCACTTCTATTTCAAATTCCCGGTCGCCGTTTTGCGCCGTGTACTGTATCACCGGGTGCTCCGTTGAACAGTTCACGGGCCGGGAGAAGTTCGCTTGCTCTCTGCGGTTTTCCAAACAGTACATCATCACGTGATATGCCGTAATGAAGTACCCGTCCGGTGAAATCAGAAAACCGGATCCCATGCTGGCCCGCTTGCCGTTCTCGCTGCGGTCCCGGTGCTCAACCTGGATCTTTACGCTTTTCGCTCTGGCCTCTTCCCAATCGAACGCAGCTCCCTGCTCTGAGAGCTGGCGCGGTCCAAGAAGGTAATCACTCCGGGCCTGCGGAGGGCAGAAGCCCCACAACGTAATCGCGAAAAAAAGGGCTATGGGTTTTTTACTGAGAGCCATGGATGGCCAAAATCCTTTACTATGTGAGCGAGGGGGAGAAGAGCGCGGTGTGAAAAACCTAACCCGCTCAGCAAAAAAATCGTTGTGCTTCAGTCGGGTAATTACCTTATGTATATTAATTGTCGTCACTTGTCGAGAGCTTTTGGCAGACTTTTTTGCTTTTTGGCGCAAAAAGTGGCCTTTAGGTCACCGGAGTGGGCATTTATCCCAAACCGGATTCATAGGCAGGCTTACTCTTCCTGCAAAAAGCTCAGGCCAGGCAGGTGGGTTCTCAGCAAAGGTAAGGGAGGCTAGCGCTGCGCCACTTGAAGATTATTAATGACTCTTTTGACCCCTTGAACACGTCTTGCGAGGTCTTCTGCGCGCGTTTTCTGTTCAGGCGAGTCGACAATCCCATTTAGAGAAACAACCCCTCTGTTGGTATCGACGTCTATACGGAGAAAATTCGAGGCCTTATCAGCCACGAGCGTGGCGTTGACGGAAGCGGTAATATTGCCGTCATCGATGTTTTCCCCGGCAGTCTTGCCGGTCAAAGCCTGGCAGCTCGCCAGGGAAACAAAGAGTAGCACGACTGCCAAGCTTTTCGATAGCTCGCCCATTGTAGACCTCCGGATTGCCAGTATTGTTGTGTGACGGCTGTCTTACTGCGAAAGCCCTCAAACTTCAATGTGGTTCATTTTTTCCTCTATTTTCTTTTCCCTTTCCCGGACATTGCGCAGGCGCTCCTGAAACCACGTATGGGTAGGCCACTCCCACTTTTGCACTGGAAGTTCGTCGCCCAGATAGAGGCCGCCGTTGATTTTACTTTGCAGAAAGATGAGTTGCCAATCCATAGCTTCCCCCCTTTTTTAAAGTAAATTCTTAGGTTAAATCGAGGACGGCTCCATTCCTCCTTTTGACAATACCTCCTCGCACACGCATCGGGTCAGCTCAGAGCTTTAAATAGCTCCCGCTCCGCTACCCCACGCACCCGCGCCAGATACCCCGTCCTGCTCAACACGCTCACCACGCGACGCGACGAGCCCCAGTCACTCCAGTGAACGCCACGCACCGGCAAGGTTAAAAGCGATCGCGGGCTCCGCTGCGGTAAAACCTCCAGTACCCCTTTAGAAAAATTGACCGGCTCCATCTGCCGATAAGCCTCCTCCACCACCTGCCTTTCCTTGGAGCTGCCAAACGCCTCCCCAACCCGCTTAAAAAAGGCATAAAGGGAAGGCGCGATCCGAGCCACGAGATCCAATAACGTCGCGGGCTTAAAGACCATCACCATTGTGTTCCATAACGCCCCGCGCACCAATAGCTCCCTTAACTCCCGCGCCTTGGGCTTCTCTACAAAAGATGAAACCCGCTTCATCTTGAGCCCGCTTAAACCCTCCACCTCGTCACCGGGCAAAATATAGCCATACTCCTCCTCCGCCTCTTCCGGCTCCACCCCCAATAAGACCAGGCCCCAAGGCGCACGCTCCAAAGCGCAGCAGGTCAAATAGACATAACTCACCCATCGATCCTCTTCTAGCACAAAATGATCCGAAGGAAAGACCACTACGGTCGCCTTCGGATAACGGTGATAAACATGCATCAAAGGCAAAAGCAGCCCCGGCGCGGTCTCCTTATTCTCAGGCTGCACGACCACGGTCTCCTTCGCTCGTCCGCTAAGCTGCTGCCTCACCTCCGGATGTCTTAAATGCTCCCGGTTAACAACCACGAAAAGCCGCTCTGCACTGATGAGCTTCTCCGCCCGATCCACGGTGTGCTCCAGCATCGAGCGTCTGCCAATGAAGTTGACAAACTGCTTGGGCAGGCGACGTCCTTTAATTCGCTGGACAAACGACTCCAGTCGTTTGCCTTCGCCGCCTGCAAGTACAATCCCGCAAAGCGATGATGTCAGGCCACTGCGGTTTTCTATTTTCATGCCAGACCTTTCTGAAGGGAATTTTAAATGAAAAAGGAGCCGAAGATTTGGCGCAAAGGTAACGGAACAGATGGAGAAAGCAAATCCGGCGTTTACCTGAATTTGAACGCAAAGATACCTGAGGCGTGTTAGAGTTCATTTCGACGCCCAGGGGCGTGAGCGAGAGGGCCGTCGATGAGCTTGACAGGGCGCCTATCCCTTACGATACTGCTCACACTAAAAAACTTTTCTCCGGTATCGAGGAGGCCTTCTCATGACGAAGTTTCGCCGATTTGTGGTGATTATCACCGTTGCGGCCACCTTTGTTTTTGCTTTCGCCGGAAGCAGCTTTTCTCAGAAAAGTCAGCCCATTGTCATTGGAGCGCCACTGGCGACGCAGTATCTCTATGGCTGGGATGCTCAGAGGGCCATGCTTTTGGCCGTTGAGGAGATCAATGGCAAGGGTGGTGTAGCTGTAGGAGGCGCCCGCAGGCCGCTCAAATTAGACGTGCTCGACACCCGAGACCTCGAGCCGGGCGTGCCTCTTTCTGAAGCGCTGCTGGTCGTCGAAAAACTGATCCTGGATAAAAAAGCCGACGTTCTTTTGGGAGGACCCATCCGTTCAGAGGCGGCTTTGGCTGCAATGGATCTCATCGCCAAGTACAAAAAAGTTTCGATCTTAACCACCGGCGCGCTAACCCCAGCCTACCATCGGAGAATCGGGGAAAACTACAGTAAATATAAGTACCTTTTCAGGATCACCAGCGAGGCCGGGCAGTTGGCCAAAGAGGCGATCGATCTCTTTGAAAATTTGCGGCGGGAATATCGCTTTGATCAGATCTTTCTCATGGTGCAAGATGTCGCGCACGCCCGAGCTATAGGCGACCTGGTGGGAAAAAACCTGGCCCAGAAAGGCTGGAAGGTGCTGGGCAATGAAGTCTATCCGACGGGCGCGTTAGATTACTCGACGGGCTTGCTGAAGGCCCGGGACCAGAAGGCGCAAATCCTTTTCGTGTGGATGGACCATCCCGAGATTGCCATCCTGGTCAAACAATGGAACGACCTTAAGATTCCGGTTCTGCCTATCGCCGGAATTTCCAGCGCCGTGGAGCAGCCCGGCGGCTGGGCGAATACCAACGGCGCCGTCGCCTATTGGTTTGCTTCTCCGGCCAACGCCGGAAACGCCCCTTCCGACGCGACGCCGTTGACGATGAAATTCTACCACGCGTACACGAAGCGTTGGCTGGTTGAGCCCGAAGGATATGGGACCGCCAGCAGCTACACAGCGGTCTATGTGCTTGCGGACGCAATCAGACGCGCCGGCTCGCTGAATTCGGACAAACTGGTGGCGGCGCTGGAAAAAAGCGATCTGATGGGAGTGTATGGAAGAGTACGGTTCGATCCCAAGACTCACCAGGTGATCGCAAGCTACGATCCGAAAGAGGGAGCCGTTGGGACCTGGTTTCAGTGGCAGGACGGAAAAAGGGTTGTTGTCTGGCCTGCCAGTATCGCGACGGGAAAGAGCCGTATCCCGCCCTGGGTCGCATCCGCCAAGGCCCTTACGAGGTGATGGTGTGTTGCCGTCTGTTTTGGTTTACGGCCTGATCAACAGCGCCACGTTGGCTTTGATCGCCCTTGGATTTTCCCTGAGCTATGGCATCAGCAGAGTCGCGAATTTTGCCCACGGCGCGCTCTATGTGCTCGCCGGGTTTTCGGCCTGGTTCTTTATTCACCGCGTCAAGCTTAACTATCCCGTTGCCGTGCTCCTGGCTCTCGGCGTGATCGGCCTTGTCGGCGCGGCGATCTATCGTCTCGCCCTTATCCGAGTCCGCGGTATGCCGCTCTCGGAAATCATCGTGACCTTTGCGCTCGGTACGGCCGCACTGGAGTCGCTTCGCTTTTTCGGTTTTCTGGGTTCCAGCTACAGCCTTCCTCCCTTCATGGTTGGCAGCGCAAGCTTGCTCGGCGTTCCGGTGGACGCGCAGCGGATCATCATTGCCGTCGTCGCAGGAGCGCTGATTTTGAGTCTGTGGCTATTTGCGCATCATACGCGCATCGGCCTCGCCTTTCGCGCCATCGCGCAGGATGAAGAGGCGGCCATGATGTCAGGAATCGATTCCGATGTCATGGCGACGCTTAGCCTTGCGCTCGGCTCCGTCCTGGTTGGACTGGCTGCCGTTGCCGTACTGCCGCTTGGTTATCTTGCCGCTGAATCGGGATCCAATATTCTGGTTTCTTCGATTGCCGTGTGCATTTTGGGAGGGCTCGAGAGCACGGCCGGCGTCATTGTGGCCAGCCTCATCATTGGTTACGCGCAGATCTTCACCGTCGCCTACTGGGGACCTCATTACCAGATGATCGTGGCCCTGTTTGCGATTCTCATCACGCTTATAGTGAAACCTTCCGGCATTTTCGGCAAACAAAAAGAACTGGAGGAGAGAGTTTAAATCGTGGCCCGACGTCTGGAGAGGATCGATAGGCCCATCAAAGTTCTGACCGAGGATATCTACGCGCTGAGCTCAACGTGGACGATGCTGTATGTCGCTGTGCCGCGAGTGCTCCCGGCATTGCTTGTCCTTCTCCTCCCTCTCCTGGCTCCTGGCGCGTATGTCGAAAGAGTGGTGACCCTGACCGCCATATACGGGCTATTGGCGCTGAGCTGGGCCTTTATCGCCATGTCAACCGGCCTGGTGTCACTGGGTCAAGCCCTTTTCTTTGGGATTGGAGCTTATCTCGCCGGGCTCCTCAATCTCCATCTGGGGTTGCCACCTTTCCTGACGCTCGCGCTTGCCACGATTTTGGGCGCTTCCCTTTGCACGGCTCTGCTGGCTCCCTGCCTGCCTCTGAGGGGAATTTACTTTGCGATGACGACTCTGGTCTATCCGCTTCTCATGGCGCGGATCATTGAGGCGACCGCTGTCGTAGGCGGAACCGACGGTCTCGTCGGAGTCGACTCATTTCCTGACGTATGGGTGGAAAAGTATTTAATTCTTGTTTTTCTTCTGGCCTCCGTCTTCGCGCTGCGGAGGCTCATGACAACCGATCTCGGATTCGTGCTTCGGTCCATCAGCGACAATGATCAGGCAGTCAGGGCTTCGGGTATTAATCTCGCTTATTACAGACTTGTCGCGGTGTGGATCGGCTCTGCGTTGGGGTCATTTGCAGGCGCCTACTTTACTCACCTCTACATGTTCGTTGGACTCTCCGCGTTTTCGCTGGATCTCTCGATTCTGCCGATTGCCTGCGCGGTGGTGGGCGGGATGGGTACTCTGGCCGGGCCGGTGCTGGGCGCTTTCGTCCTGGTCCCACTGGCGGAGATGCTGCGCGATCTCGGAAGCCTAAGGATCGTGGCCTACAGTCTGCTTCTGGTCGGGCTCGTTTTATTCAAGCCCGAGGGCATGATGAGTTATCTCAAAAGAAAATACGAGCAGGTCGAGCGGTGGGTGAAAGTTTAGCGAACGGTTCAATGGGTTCAAACAGTTCAAGCCGTTCAAACTGAAGCAGCTCATGGATTTGTTAGTTTTGAAAGACGTAACGAAACGTTTCGGCGGCATTATCGCTCTAGAGCGCGTAAGCTTCTCGGTCGCGCGAAATGAAATTCTCGGCATTATTGGGCTGAATGGGTCCGGGAAAACCACCGCAGTGAATATCGTTACGGGCTTTGCCAGGCCGGATTCGGGTCAGGTGTGGTTCAAGGACCGAGAGATCACCGGATTCCCGCCCCATAGAATGGCTGCTCTGGGGATTGCGCGGAGCTTTCAAACGGCGCGGCCTTTCCACAATCTTC
The DNA here is from genome assembly GCA_016210115.1 of Deltaproteobacteria bacterium. Classification (GTDB taxonomy): domain Bacteria; phylum Desulfobacterota; class Binatia; order UBA9968; family UBA9968; genus JACQUW01. The sequence goes on from JACQUW010000244.1 coordinate 20,495, forward strand.
CTGTATTCAAGAACCTGATCGTTCCGCTCTACTCCCCGCGGATCAGAAAATTGACTGCGAGCGGCCGATGGGGCGACCGAGATGCCGTCGCAATGGATCTTCTGGAGGAGGTTGGGTTCGAGAGGGACTCCTTTGTCCCATACAAGCCTGCCTCAGCTCTTCCGCATGGCTATCTTCGAAGGCTCGAACTTGCTCGCTGTCTGGCTTTGAGACCGGAGCTTCTCATTACCGACGAGCTGTTTTCCGGTCTTAGCGCTTCAGAGGTCGCAAGCATGGTTCCTCTCATTGAGAAGCTGCAAGCGGGGGGGATGACTATTATTATGGTGGAGCACCGGCTCAGGGAGTTGTTTCGACTGGCGAGCCGGGTCGTAGTGCTCGATCGTGGACGAAAGGTCGTCGAAGGATCTCCAGCCGAGATCGTCGAGAACTCGACCGTGAAGGAAACTTACCTTGGAGCGGAGATCTGAATGCTCGCCATAGAGAACTTGATGGTCTTTTACGAAAACGGATTGGCTGTCAATAATCTGAGGCTGAAGGTGAGCGAGTCGGAGATCGTTGGAGTGTTGGGCTCGAACGGAGCTGGAAAGTCCACGCTCATGTACACGCTCTCGGGCATCATTCTCGATCGAAAGATCAAAGAAGAGAGAAGAGGCGGCGAGAAGATCACGGTGCTTGGCGCGATCCGATACAGAGGCGCGGAAATCAGCCGCCTCAAGCCGGCCGTACGGGTAAGAGACGGGATCGTTCTTTGCCCGGAGCGGAGGCGTATCTTTCCGGAAAGCACCGTTCTGGAAAACCTGAAAATCGGCGCTACCTTGCGAGGTCGTGCGGAGGCGAAGGAAACCCTCGAATCTGTGTGGAGACTCTTTCCTTTTCTGTTTTCATTGCGGCATCGGACGGCAGGTTTTCTTAGCGGCGGGGAGCAGCAGATGCTCGCCATCGGCCGATCTCTCATGGCCAGGCCAAGACTGCTCCTGTTGGATGAGCCGCTCCTGGGCCTGGCGCCGTCGCTTCAACTTGGCGTCATCGATGCGATCCGGAACATCAGGGAGTCCGGGATCACTGTTCTTATCGCGGACCAGTACGCCCGGCCCCTTCTTCCGATCATCGATCGGGGTTATGTTATCGAAAGCGGATCGATCACCGTGGAAGGAACGGGCAAAGATCTCATGAATAATCCTCATGTGCGATCGGCCTATTTCGGGATTTAAAACTGGAACCGCCGCTCAGAGACGTCATCGAACGGGAAAAGACGATTCTTAGCGCTTTTGAGGCGAGCGCCGAGAAATACCCGGAGAAGCCGGCGCTGATTTTTTTGGGAACTCGCTTCAGCTACCGGAAGTTAGCGGAACTGACTGACCGGTTTGCCGCCGCTGCGACTGACCTCGGCGTAAGAGTTCAAGATCGTATTTTGCTTTATCTGCCGAACTCGCCGCAATGGCTGATTGCCTACCTCGGGCTGCAAAAAATGGGCGCAGTCCCGGTTCCCGTCTCTCCCATTTACCCGCCGCGCGAGCTTGCTTATCTGCTGAACCACTCAAATTCAAAGACCATCATCTGCGCGGATACCAATTTCGGCTACGTCAAAGAGGTTTTGGCCGAGACTCGGATTGAAAGAATCATCGTGACGCGCATTGCCGACCTCTTGCCCCTGGCGAAGAGATTCTTCGGCAAGATTTTCGATAAGCTCATCGAGGGTTCCGTACGGCGCGAAGAGAACGTTTTTTTCTTCAGGCGTCTCATCGCAAAAGATCGTCCAAAGGCGCCCCGGGTCGAAATGGATCCGAAAAAGCACATTGCCCATATCCTCTATACCGGCGGCACGACCGGTTTCCCAAAAGGCGTTCCCCACGGCCACCTGGAGCTTCTTAGCGGCATAGTGGGAGTCCGCGAGGTCTATCGGAGCTGCATCCAGGGGTCCGACCATACGCTCATCATGCCGCTCCCTCTTTTTCACATGTTTTCGCAGGACATGGTTTTTGCTCTGGGTCTGCACCTGGGCAATACCGTGGTCATAGCCCCGAAGCCGAACACGGATGCTCTCCTGGCGTCGATTCAGAACTACCGCGGCACCCTTCTCGCCGGCGTGCCGAGCCTTTATCGCCAAATTCTGGAAAACGAGCGGCTTGATTCCTATGATCTCAGCAGCCTCCGGTATTGCTGGAGCGCGGGCGATATCCTTCCGCTGGAGGTGTCTTCCAGATGGATGGAAAGATTCGGCATCCCGATATATCAAGTATACGGCTCGACTGAGACAGTCTGCATTTCGGTGAGCGAACCTGCGAAAAAACCCGCCCCGTCGAGCGTCGGTCGCCTGATACCCACCAGAATGGCCAAGGTCGTCGATCCAGAAACGCTGCAACCTGTGCCGCCGGATGAGGCAGGCGAATTGCTTGTGAGCTCCGATTATTCTTATCCTCTGGGAGGGTACCTGGATAATCCCGCCGAAACTGAAGGAACGTTCGTCGAGTTTGAGGGCAGAACGTGGTGCAGAACTGGCGACTACGTAAGGATAAACCCGGAGGGGGAAGTCGGTTTTGTTGATCGCAGGTCGGATCTGATCAAGCACAAGGGTTACCGCGTCTCCGCCGGCAGAGTGGAATCCGTTCTCCAGGACCATCCCGCGGTTGTTGCGGCCTGTGTTGTGGGTGTGCCGGATCCAATAGCCGGGGAGCAAGTCAAAGCGTTCGTGATTCTGAAAGGCGACGTCCGGGGCGTCACCTCCTACGATCTCATCAAGCACTGCCGTGAGAGGCTTCTTCCCTACGAAGTGCCAGACTATATCGAATTCAGAGATATGCTGCCGAAATCCAAAGTCGGAAAGCTACTGCGAAGAGAGATCCGGGACGAAGAGAAAAGGAAATGGGGCGGAGCTTGAATGGCTACGTGTTCAGCCGCGCGTATTCCCCGTCGCGTCTGAGGCGACAAGTCAGGGCAGGAAAAGTAGAGTCTGCGCCTTTCCCGGTTACCGCGGCGCTACTGCCGCGCCCGGCGAAGTGCGGCTTCGCAGAACGGACAGCCCACTGCAGCAGTAAAACAGAAGAACCAGGAGAAGCAGCGTTTTCATGCCGGTGATCATGCCGAGGTACTCGGCGAATCCACCCACCATCGCGCCGAGCAAGTTGCTGCCGAACGAGAGACTCGGGTCAGGAGTATCGCGAAAAGTCAGGGAGAAGACGAGACCGGCGAAAAAGAGAGGAAGGGGAATCACCAGTACCGAGTAGACAGACCTGAAAATTTGCGGCCATTCCAGCACCCATCGATCAGGGAAGAAGTAAAGAAGCAGAATCGAGCCGGCCAGGGGAAGATAAACGGCCGGATGAAACTTGGATATCCTGAACGCGACTAAATTCGCCACCAGCGCCATAACCAATATCCCTAAAATGACGATCATACTCACAAGCCAGGTCGTGCCGAAATAGAGAGAGATCGTAGCAATGCTTTTCGTCTCGAGAAGCAGAAAGCCCGCGCCGAGAAAGAAAAAGTGCCAGTCCATGCCTCTGGCGACCCGTTTCGAGCTAAGCAGAACGGACGCAAACGAAGTTATTAGCAGGACCGCGATGATGACGAGATAGTCCAGCGGTATGAAGTGTCTCCGCACGTATAGATAAGGCCAATCGTCCATCGCTTCAGGCGTGCCTTTCGAAACCCAGCCCAGGCGGCGGTATTCCCCATGGCGCGGTGGACCCTGGGGCTGATAGTTCTTTCCGGCAAGAAGGATGACGTGCCCGGTAGGCTTTGCGTAAATCAACGGCTCTTGCGACGTTGCCGAACGCATCATCCTGATCAGCCGATCCGTGAGCCAACTCTTACCGGCCGTGAAGAAAGAGAGGCTCAGAAGCCCGCCATCCTTAAGCAGAGCGAACGCTTCCCTGAGGCTTTCCGTCGTATAAACGTATCCGTCGAGCCGGATGTTGGACATCTGTGTAAACAAGCCCTGAGAATCGAGGAACCCGAAGATAACCATGTCGTAGCGTTTGCGCGTCTGCCTGAAGAAGGCGCGCGCATCGGTATTGTGGGTGGAAACCCGCGCGTCTCGGTAGGGTTGAGCCGGACTGAATCGGTGGCTAATGTGAATGAGGACCCGGATCGATCTCCACCGCATCCACGCGGTCGGCCCCGGATATTAACGCCGCTTCCAGCTCCTTACCGCTTCCAGAGCCGACCACCAACACGTCACTCGCCTGAGGACGAACCCGGTGGGATAAAAACTGATCTCTGAAATCCAGGACCTGAGCGCCGGGCCGTGTATAGCGGCGAGCGTCCACGGTCGCGATCAGTTGGTAAAAGTCATGGTTGACGTTGACGATGTACGCGGGAGGATCTTTCATGGTCGTAAGGTCGTCAGGCGGCAAGATAGCGTCTTTTGTGTTTCCGTCGGGTAAGAGTTGCTTGACCGTTATGTGGTAATAGGGCGACCAGAGAGTTCCCGGGTCCGCGGAACGGGACATCAACGCTACTGTCGCCGCGAAGCATAGACCGCCGAATATCCAACGAACGCGGCTCTCGGACAAGATCAGATAGAGTGACATGGCGATGACGCTGCCAATGACCGGAGAAAACCAAAAATAGGAGAAGAGGCCAAAAACAGCGGTTCCTGCTATGGCGCCTCCGAGATCCCAGGAATAGGCGCGCAAGGTCGGGAGTCTCTGAAAATAGACCCCTATAAGGTTTCCGAGCGGGAGAAACACCAGAGAATTCAGAATAAAGATGACCGTTACGGGCAAGACCGTAGAACTGGATCTCGCTCTGAAGAGGTAGCGCAGCTCATCAGGCCCTTGCTGGAATTCAAAACCTCGCAGGAGAAAACGCCCGCAACCAGCAGGAAAAGGCCGGCAGGAAACCATGGATCGAGCTTTTGCGTCCGGCGCGACAAAAGAGCGCCGCAACCCAAACCGAGAAAGGAGGAAAGGAGCATGAGGTTGCCGTAATACGCCATGATCCGCATTTGAGAAGGCACCCAGCGGATGAAAAGGAGTTCGAGGAAGAGGGAGAGAAAAGATACCAAAAACAATCTGGCGCAATTCCATTGCATGGTCGTTCAGCAGCTCATCGTATAATCGAAGTCAGATCGAATGTAAATGGAATTGAAAAGCTCTGTCACCGGCAAACACTCGGGCAGCGGCTTTCATATCGCCCGAGGGGCGGAAGGGAGAGGGCGAATCCTCGCTTCGCGAGAAATTGCAAATGGCAGATCTCAGATTTCAAATTTGCCATTTGAGATTTGCAATCTGCTATCCCGTAGGGCTTGCCCGCGGCCCGAAGCCTTGCGCCCGGAGGCCTTCGACCAAGCAACGCGAGGTACTTTCGGAGGAATGACGAAAAAGAGCGGATGACTTTATTAAACAGACTTAGTTCCAGAACCCTAACGCCTCCTCACGAAATAGCTTCCCCTTCGGTCGGAATAAACTTTGTCCCAGGATCCTATGGCGAGGTTCGTACGCGAGGCTTCGAGGATTTTGGCCAGGTCCGAGCCGGTTCGGACCATAACCCAGTCGAACTGGTATTGAGCAAATCGTTGCAAGTCGAGCTCGTCAAAGATCCTCGTTTGATCGAGAAAAGGGCTGTAGCCATTGCGCTGCCATAGGTGCATCCGGCCGTCGACGAACACTTTGGCCTGGATTCCTCTCCCGATCAGAAAGCCCCCCCAATCGTATTCATTAAACCCTCGACCTGCCGGAGGATTTTCACGCAAATACCCGACCAGGGTCTCGGAACACCGGGGGCCCAGGATACAATAGTCTTCAAAAGAATATTTTAAGAAAAGATCGATGGGTGCAAGCCTCAGGTATCCACCGCACAGCGCTGTCGCCGCAGCGAGACAAAAGACCACGGCCGTGGCTTTAAAGCGTTCCAGGCGCAAAGCGAAATGGCTTAAAATCATTGCTGCGAATGGCAGAGTTGCGATCATGTAAAATCCAATGTGCCTCAGCGCGGTTAGAGCGAGGTAGAAGAGCAGAAGCGAGATGCCGATATAGGGAAGATCGGCGATGCTCTTTCTTCTAATAAACCCCACGAGCAAAAATAGTGTGTAGAGCGCCAGGATCTTGACGTAAAAGAGCTCTACCGGGGCCGGATTCCATTCGCGGACGAGAGAGAGAAGCGGACTGTTAAAATGGCGCATCGACTCCAGATAAATATGGTAGCCAAAAGGGTTGACGAGCGTCGCCGCAATGGACGCAGCGAAAGAAATGAGAAGAGAAACAACCCCGGGAGCGACTCTCAAGGAGCCTGCCTGCAGGAGCTCCAGAAAAAGGAGACTGATCCAGAAAAAACCAAAGATCACAAGTCCTAACAGAAACGAGCCGTGAAGATTCGCCCAGAGAAGAAACAAAAATGGCAAGGCAAAGCAGGGCCACTTTTTTCCCTTGCGCGCGAGAATCAGGAAAGCCGTCAGCGAAGCAAACAGCGGCAGGGCCGCGACCTGTGTGCGCAGGCCTTGATGCATGACTTCAGGCATCAGGAAGAAGTAAAAGAAAGCCAGGAAGGCTTTCTGCCAATAGGAGAGATCAAAGAAGCAGGTCCCGATGGTGAAAGCCAAAATCGCAATCGTCGCTCCGGCAATGGAAAGTCCGACGAAAGAGAAGTTATGGTAGACGACGTAAAGAAGGGGATCATAGAGCCATGAGTGGTTGATCCACTCATATCCTTCCATGGTCCAGGAGAAGATATCCTTGCGAAGCAACTCCCCGTGCTCGAGAAAATACTCGCCGTATCGATAGTGCCAGCCCCAGTCGTAATCCCCGTAAGGGTAAATCAAGAATAGGAACAGCGCGACATGCGTCACAAAGCCGAACAGCCTCTCGAGAACGCGGGATATTTGCAGGCTATCAAGTGCAGGCAGGCCGGCGGCGGCCAGGTCGGCGCGCCGCAGCGGTTTTTTTCTTGCTGATTTCATAGGTCGCGACGACTTATTTCCAACATCGCCCAATTCTACAACACCGGCTCTTGTTCTGTCACCTGCAAAACCTTATCGTAAATAGAAAAGGACGCAGGGACGCTGTAACCAACACCTCTTCCCATTGAGATGAACCATGCATCGCTAGAACCAAAACCGTTTCAACCCGCCCATTATAAATGGTGGGAGCGCGGGATCATCTACCAGATCTACCCGCGATCGTTTGTGGACACCAACGCGGACGGCGTGGGAGATCTGCTCGGCATTCGCAGCCGGCTCGACTATTTACAATGGCTCGGCGTGGATGCGATCTGGATTTCGCCGATCTTTACTTCGCCCATGGCCGATTTCGGCTACGACATCAGCAACTACACCGACATCGATCCGGTTTTCGGCACGCTGGATGAGTTCGACGCCCTTATCGCCGATGCACACGGGCGCGGCCTCAAAGTCATTCTCGATTACGTGCCCAATCACACATCGGACCGCCATCCATGGTTCGTTGAGTCGCGTTCGTCGCGCAACAGCGCAAAACGCGAGTGGTACATATGGCGGGACCCTGCGCCGGATGGCGGACCGCCGAATAACTGGCTTTCGAACTTCGGCGGCCGGGCATGGGAATGGGATGAGAAGACCGGGCAGTATTATTACCACGCGTTTTTGAAAGAACAACCGGACCTCAACTGGCGCAATCTCGAAGTGCAGAAGGCAATGCTCGATGTGCTGCGGTTCTGGCTCGATCGCGGCGTGGACGGGTTTCGGGTCGACGTCATGCATCACATCGTCAAGGACCCGGAATTCCGCGATAACCCCGTCAATCTCGAGTGGCGTCCCGGGATGCCGCCTTATCGTGAATTGCTGACGACCTATACCAGTGATCTTCCTGAAGTGCAGGATATCGTCCAAAAAATGCGTAGCGCGCTGGATGAATATGATGAGCGCATGATGGTCGGCGAAATCTATCTTCCAGTGGAGCGGTTGATCGCGTACTACGGCGCGAGCGGAAAGGGCGCGCACTTGCCGTTTAATTTTCAGTTGATCGGGTTGCCGTGGAAAGCGCGGGATATCGCGAACGCCATCGAGCGCTACGAAGCGCTGCTGCCGTCCTACGCCTGGCCAAACTGGGTGCTTGGCAATCACGATAAGCCGCGGATCGCCACGCGTGTTGGCGCGGCGCAGGCACGCGTCGCGGCAATGCTGCTGCTGACGTTGAGGGGAACGCCGACGATGTATTATGGCGATGAAATCGGCATGCACAACGTGCCAATTCCGGGCGAGCAGGTCCAAGACCCTTACGAGAAGAACGTGCCGGGTCTGGGCTTAGGGCGCGATCCCGAGAGAACGCCGATGCAATGGAGTGGCGAGGAGCACGCCGGGTTCACAACAGGCAGACCCTGGCTGCCGCCGGCGGAAGATTTCGAAAGTGTGAATGTGGCTGTCGAGCGCAAAAGCCCCAATTCCATCCTGAATCTGTACCACCGTTTGATCCAATTGCGGCGCGCGGAGCCGGCCTTATCGGTTGGAGATTCCGCGCCATTGCCGGCGGAAGAGGATCTAATGGCTTATGTGCGCAAGGCGCATGAGCGAAGCCTTCTGATCGTGCTCAATCTCGGCGCCAGAGCGCGAAATTTCAATATGGCCGACCTGAAATGCCGAGGCTCGATCTTGCTTTCAACGCACGTGGATCGCGGTCCGGAAGAGATCGTCGATGAGCTCGAGTTGCGCGGGGATGAGGGAGTAGTCATCGAATTGTTATGAGCTTTTCACGACGATGAAGTCTTTGGGAGAATAGAGCCGGTTTCGCCATTGATTTTTGGCTTGCGACTTGAGTTGGGTTGCCGGGGTGGATTATTATGGCCAGGTGGACAGCTATAAACTGGAAAGCGCCACAGGAAGACGGTGGAGATGATCCCCAATGAAAACCTCGTAAAGCCGGTTAACGTTGCCCCTAGCAAGCCGGGGACAACGCGATCCGCTTTTTGCGCCGATCACGTCAACCATTCGCGATATTCCAGCCGAAGTTTTGCTGACGAAGACAGACGGCATGCACAGAGACTTCGCTGCCAAGCTGGACGATCTGAAAAACTCGCTTTATAGGCTGGTCAAAAAGATCTCAGAGGCAACGCGCCTGTCTGCCGTGCCGGCACAGGGAGGCGCGAGACACCATAAGCGGAGGCGCGCATATAGGTCTTTTTTTACTAGCCGTCGAATCTGACCACAGGGAGAGATGAAACGAAGAAATGTCTAAACTCATCATGAAGTCCGACGCCGCGAACGACAGCCCTCAAATCCCCGAGCCGAAGGTGACCGTATCAGCGGCCGAGATGGGGGCTCGGCAGCGGGAGATCTCGGTCTCCGAGTTTTTTACCAAGAACCGTCACTTACTAGGTTTCGACAACCCGAGAAAAGCTTTGCTCACCTGCGTCAAGGAGGCAGTCGATAATGCTCTTGACGCCTGTGAAGAAGCGGGGATCCTGCCTGAAGTCATTGTCAAGGTGGAGGTGGTGTCAAACGGGGGCGCTCCGCCGCCGCCCAGCCAGGCGAACCGGTTCCGCATCACGGTGATCGACTATGGCCCCGGCATCATCCGCCAACAGATTCCGAGGATCTTCGCGAAGCTTCTCTATGGATCCAAATTCCATCGGCTGCGCATGAGCCGCGGCCAGCAGGGAATCGGAATTTCGGCTGCCGGGATGTATGCGCAACTGACGACCGGCAAACCGGTACAGATTATCTCTCGCACCAGCGCCAGGGCGCCCGCTCACTACTTCGAAGTCCAGATCGATACCAAGAAGAACGAGCCGCGGATTTTCGAGAACAAGAAGATCGACTGGGAGAACCATCGTGGAACGCAGGTGACCCTCGAAATCGAGGGCCGCTATCAAAAAGGCCGCGCCACCCTGGACGAATATCTCGAGCAGGTC
>JACQUW010000252.1 GCA_016210115.1 Deltaproteobacteria bacterium
AGTCGGTAGAGCATCTGATTCGTAATCAGTAGGTCGCCGGTTCGAATCCGGCGGGTGGCTCCAGAACTCTCTACGATCACCACTGCGATCATGGGGAGGACAAACCGGACTCTGGCCCTACGACGCTTCTCTGCCATCTCGCGCGTGGACTCTCCCGCCCGTCTCTCCTGATTTTGCATCTTGGCGCTGCTGAGCTGCACGGTTCCAGAGCTTTCTGTTTGCAGAACGATAGTTGTTTTTAAAGGGCAGGCTGTTGCCTCTTAAGCAGCCTCTCAACAGTCGCCTCCAACTCATCGACCGTGAAAGGCTTGGTCATATATCCATCAAATCCAGCCTTGAAACAGCGCTCCCGCTCTCCCTGTAAAGCGGTTACCGCGAGTATTGGGACGGTTCGAGTTTGAGGATTTTCCTTTATCAGAGAAATAGCCTGAAAGCCGTCCATGATGGGCATCAGAATATCCATGACAACCAAATCGGGACATTGCTGGCGCGCCATTTCGACACCCTCTTTACCGTTTGTCGCCAAACTCACGTCATGACCGAGGCGTTCCAGGATTGTCCGTATCACGTCAAGTACATCACGATTGTCTTCTACTACGAGGATATGCTTTTTGACTTTCATCTCGCCACTATTCTTAGGGATAGACAAAATAGAGACCGCTGAGTAAGGTCCAAAAACTTGTTCGAACTAAGATTTAAGTTCCGAATTCTAAAACCCATTGCGATGTGAACTAAGGCGCCGGCAAAGGACCCCAAAATCAAGAGGATCCACCCATTCGCGCGTTCGATTCATAGAGGCAGTGTCACAGTGAAAGTCGAACCTTGACCCACCTCGCTCTCCACACCAACCTTTCCGCCGTGAGCCTCCACAATCGTCTTCACAATAAAAAGCCCCAAGCCGGTTCCCTCGATCTTCCCCGAACCTTTCAGGCGCCGGAATTCAGAGAACAGCAGAGGCAGTTCCTCCTTGAGAATTCCCCTCCCCGTATCCTTGACCTCAACACAGATATGGGAATTCTCACCCCTGGAAGCGACTGCAATCTTCCCTCCTGCAGGAGTGAATTTGATAGCGTTTCCGATAAGATTCCACAACGCACGCTCGATCTGTCCCGCATCCCCCAAAATTTGAGGAAGGGATTCATCGAGAGCCGCACTCAAAGAAAGATTCTTATTGCGTAAATCTCCCATCTGCTGCTCGCAGACTTCCTTAATTAAACGATTGACCTGCACAGGTTGGCGCACCACTTCGACTCTACCCGACTCCACTTTAGAGGCATCGAGGAAACCCGTAACCAGCTTCACAATGCGCTCGGCATTGTCCTGTATACGCTGAAGGTCGCTCAAATTTTCTCGATTTCCGTCCTGCCTTTCAAGCCGCGAGAAGACGGCTTCAGCATAACCCACAATAACGCCCAGAGGGCTCCTGATATCATGAGCCAGCGCTGAAGCTAGCTGCCGCTTTAGCCGGTCAGCCTCTTCGATCTTTTCCACTCTCTTTCGCTCCTTTTTTACCTGCTCTGCCAGGTAGCCATAAAGAATCGAGACGCCGAAAATAAAAGGGATTCGAAGCAGCAAGTCAGAATCAAGCTGAGGAGAGCCAGCACTGTGGAAGGCAGTGATGATGACAAAGATGACGCTCATGATCACGCACCCAGTGACAGCCTGGAGCATGCTTTCCCCGATGGCCGTGATGAAAAGGCCAAAGAAGTAAATCAGGAAAAGATCCCAGGGGGTCCTCCTGTTTAAGGCGATTCCTGATGAGATAAAAATTGTATCGATGACAACTAAAGTATGAGAAAAGAACCTGTGGCCAAAAACCGCCTCAGGAGCGAGCTGCAGCACTAAAACGGAGATCAAGAGCACGGCCACCAGGGCATAAACCCGCGGGTCGTCCAGGATCTGTTGTTTGCTGAACAGAGAGAGATATGAGGTGCCGATCACAACGATCCACTGCAGCGTAATGATGGTTCTCTTTTTTTCCGACAACGTTTCAGTGATGTGCAGCCGCAGGTTCATGGACTCGCAGAAAGGAAATAGCCTCTAAGGGAGAGAGCTACGATTGCCTGTCATTTACAATCTAAAGTTGGTCGTTCTCGTAGTCGGTCTATCAAGCCTCAAACTTGCACCGCCAGGGTAGCCGTCCTTTATGTTTTCGCAGGGTATCTTCACGGTAAACGTCGAGCCCTTCCCGACCTCACTTTCCACCTGGACGGTTCCTCGCAGCAGCTCGGTATATTTCTTAACGATGTATAGCCCCAGTCCCACACCCCCATACGGCCTTGTTTCCGAGCTATCCACCTGGGAAAACATATCAAAGATGATGGGGATTTTTTCGTTCGGAATTCCCATGCCCGTATCGCTAACGCTGACTTCCAGGTGCCCGCTGCCTCGGCCCTCTTGGACGTAGCCCTCTTTCATCCGTGCTGATACAATTACGCGACCCTTCTGAGTGAACTTGATGGCATTGTTAATAATGTTCCGCAGGATATGCTTGAGCTTTTCGCTATCCGTCTTTACGGCTGGAAGACCAGAGGGATAGTCCCAGACCAGCCTAAGCTCTTTGTCCAGGGGAACGTCATAGTCGGACCTGAGCGCATTTAAAAAATCGTCCAGTTCGACTTGACGGATATCTACGTCGATGTCGTTGGCTTCAATGCTTGTTACCTGCAGTACGCCGTTGATCATGTGTAACAGTTCATTGGACCTGATCATAACCTTGGCAAGCGCCTTTTCCTGTTCCGGGTTGATCTCCCCAAACACCCCGTCTCTCACCAACCCTGTATAACCCACGATGGCGGTTAGGGGGGTCCTAAGCTCATGGGACATGACGCTAAGGAAGTCGGACTTCACCTTATTTGCCCTCTCCAGTTCCAGCGCCTGCTTTTTGGTCTGCTCGTAGAGCTGAGAGTTACTGACGGCGCTGGACGTCTCTTCTGCGAGAGCCCAAAGAAACTCGATCTCCTCCTCGCTGAATTCGTACTTTTCTTTCGTGTAGATGGAAAGTACCCCCAGAGGCTCGTCTTTAGCAATTAAGGGCACCCCCAGATAAGAAGCTAAACCATATTTATGCAAAAGCTGATGATTCTGTATGCGCGGGTCTGTTTGCATGTTGGAGATCGCGGCGGGAGACTTCGTCCTGATTATGAACCATACGATGTCCCCCTTGCGGCTGCCGATTCCACGGATCTCCTCCATCCATTCCTCTTCTTTAATATTGCGACAGGCCACGCGCTCTATGAGTCCCGTTTCTTTGTTTAGTAGGCTTACAGCCGTGATAGCTGGACAGGGAAGAAATGGATCCACCTTTTCGAGCAGGACCTTGAGGACATCTTGGAGATCCATAGTTGAGTTAACGGCTAGAGCAATCTCGCGGAGGGCTCCGATTTTCTCAAGTTGTGCCCGGATCTTAGAATCGAGCAGCGGCCTCTCCGCTTTCCTCCGCCCGGTGATGTTACGGAAACTGCAGTGGAACACCGTCATCTCTCCACCCCGCAGACGTTACTAACGAATTCTACGTCTACAGGTCGTCCGATTTTTTGTCCCAGGGACGCTACGCTCGTACTGGCTAATGAAAGCTTGCACGGCATAAAGGTTAGAATAGGGTGTAGAATAGGACGAGGAAGCCGACGAGTAGAGCGCTATAAAACCTTATCGCGGAGAGAAATTTCACTTTCTCTGCCTTGATCACTGAGTCGCCCAATCCGTGCCTCATCCATGAGGAAGACGCATCTCTCCGAGTGCTGTGCGTAGGTAGCACTTTTCCTTAAAAGACTCGAACACCCTGATAAGATGCGGCACATTATACCCCAGGTCATCGAGGGCCATGGCAACGTCCTTGGCATCGATAATCGCCACGCGGGTGCTTTCAGGCAAGAAGAGGAGGAAATTCGTATCTGCCTCTTTTAAAAACCGCAAGAATCTTTGCCTTAAGTGTTTCCTCATCTTTAGTTACCCGCCTTAACCTGTTCTTTTCCGCAACCGCACTTCCAAGATACCGTTGCGGCAGGTTGCTTTCAGGGAACCGGCATCTACATCGAAACCCAGTTCGATTTCTTTCCTATAGCCCATCCGGGCCTCAGGGCGCGTAAACAGGGAAAGAACCCTGTCCTGGATTTTTAATTCCAAGTCATTAAAGCCGACGCCGGGGACCTCTGCTACGACCACGATTTCTTGCGGCTCGTCAAAGACATCCACCGTTGGCTCCACCACATCGGTAGATTTAAGGGGTTTTGGCGCCTGGTCCTCTCTGCGCGGCCGCGCTGCTGTGCCGATGTGGTATTCTCTCTCTCCCAGGACACCGCGGGTTCTGACATGCCCGCTGATGGTTGCCCTCTCTTTCTGCCATTCCTCATCTCTCAGGACCTCTCTGCCGCCGGCTCGCTTGAGCTTCTCACGCAGCTCCTGCAGCCGGTCTCTCACGTCCTCGGGGGAGGAGAGAAGCTTGCCGAGGTCTATCTTAAGGCCGAGAATTTCGAGCGCTCCGTCAATCACTTGAGAGAGATCGAACTCTTTATCGCTTTTCGTCTTCATCGCGCAGTTAGACTCTCTTCCTTGAACGTTTTTTTCTACCATCTCTCCGCGTCTGGCAGGCTTCTAACTGCTCGATTCTTTGCTTGATGGCCTCGAAATCCTCTCTTCCCTTTCCATTCTCTCTCACCCTGGACGAAAGAAAAGGATCCAATTGCCACCAGTCAATTCCCATTTCCTTGGCTTTATCCACGGAAGCAATAACGAGGCGGAGTTGCAGCGTGAGAAGCTCGATGTCTAACAGCTTGATCCTGACATCCCCGGCGATGACCACTCCCTTGTCGAGCACCCTCTCCAGGATATCGGCCAGGTTGGTGGCCTGCGTCCCATGGATAATCTGTCCTCCCTGCATCTTTGATTCCTTCGCGGTTAATCGATCAGCTTTCCCAGAGGGCCCAAATCGAGGTTGAGGTCCTCAATCCCGAAGTGCTCTTTCAGCTCTTGCATTCTCTCTTCCAGTCTCATAAGCGCAGTCCCCAATCTCTCTATCTCCTCCGAGCTAAGAGATCCGGCTTCCATCCTGCGGATAGCCTGCCTCTCAAGCAGTTGCCTGATCAGCTCAATGAGGGAGAGAACCAGCTTGGCCAGACCCTGCTCCACCTTATCCGGTTCCAGGTTCACACGAGAGGGCCAGGGGCCTCGATCTTTTCTTAGGCACCGGGCAATATCTTCCATCCCGCCTGCCTGAATATCAGGCGCCATAAACTTTTTCTCCTGCACTAAACGGCTTTGTCCACTGCCCGTTCACCGTCTCCACCGAGGAAATGAGAAGGTTTAAGCCCACGTATAGAAGGTCGATGCCGGCTATAGAGATCGTAATATCCCCGGTCAGCACCGCCCCTTTGTTGAGGACCCTGTCTAAAACCTCCACCAGGGAGACCTGCCTTCCGGAAAGACAGACCTGCTGGCTGGCAGAACTGTCAGCTCTATTCATTTCGCCTCGTGCAATCACAAAACTCAGGCGGCCTCGTCTATCTCTTTTTTGTACTGGTCTATCTCCTCAAGCCTTTTGACCAGATCGCGTTCCCTTTCTTCAAACTCCACTTCGGTAATCCTCCCGCTCTCAAGGTTCTCGTACAGCTCTCTGAGGTCACGCCTGACCTCCTCCTCGTTCATGAACTCCTTTTGAGCCTGCAAAAGGATGTTTTCGGCAATGAACAATAAAAAGTTATCAATTAAAAATGCCATACTCTCCTCTACTCTACAGGTTGCTTTGATGCCTCCCCCGCGATTCTTCGGGAGAGAGAACTGGCCCGAGCTCGTCCAGCTTAAGCTCGATGAAATTGTACGGGGCCCATGGTCCGCTGTAATCAAAGGTGAAGTTGCCGTCAAAAAGAGCTGCCACGCAGTGAACCCTCTCCTCAAAAAGACCTTCGCTCCCTTTCTCAACGAGAAAAACCCCGTTCATGACCATCTTCTCGTGGGCCGGGGGATTGAGCTTGCCATCCGGCATGTAAATGCCGAGTACCTGCAGCGCCCTCCTGACATGTCTTTCCCTCTCCCGATTGAGCTTGCTTTCAAACAGGCGGCCGAGCTCAATCTTTTCCCCTTGTGTGGGCGGACGGGACCGCCCGAAGATCGTGTCGCGAAAATCGCGCAGCTCCCTATCTCTGTTGACAAAGTATTCAAAGATATTGTCCACATCCCACAGAATCTTTAACCCCATCTCCACCTTATTGCAGAGCCGGTTTAGCTCCTGGTCAATTTCCGAATAGTTAACTTCAAGAAGTCTGCGGATCTCTTTGGCGCTGCGGACGATGTGACCGAAGGCGATCGGAATAATGGTGAAATCTTGAATGGCCTCCTTGATCACCTGGTGGTGAAAGGCGAGGATATCTCTGAATGGTTTTATCTTCGTCAGCGAATGGTCGCTCACCAGAGCAGCGA
>JACQUW010000254.1 GCA_016210115.1 Deltaproteobacteria bacterium
CGGGTAGACTCGACTCACTTGAAATGCCCCCTTTCATTGGCCTGTGTATTTTTCCCAATTCACACGGTAACCACTACTGGCGGGCATTTCGAGTATCTACTCACCTTCTTCCTAAAAAAATCACGCTTGTGTAAGGACTAGCCTAGCTGGGTTGCGCCTGGGAGCTGACCAGAGCGAGAAGCTCCGCCATAGGCATCTCGGAAACGAGAATGCAAATGACTTCCCCCTCACGGTGCAGGACCGCGTTAATTCGGCTTCGGGAAAATGCGTAGAGCCTAAGTTTCGTCTTTGAGTCCGCAAAAGACTCGGCATCGGCCGGCGCATCTCGTTCTGTACCGATGAAGGTGAAGCAGGTAACGGAGGGACCTTTTCCTTTATACACGGTTACGAGAACTTTGCGACCTTTGACCTCCTGAATCAGACCTCCAACAGGGTAGATGCTTATCATCGAGAGGTCATATTCCACAGGACTGAATGTCTCCCCCACCGAAGGAGACAATTGCTCCACGAGCTGTGCGGTTTCCGCTACGCTCAAAACGGGCAGCTCACCTCTTGTGATCTTTTCATGCGTTTCAAAGGCCATGGCTGAGATGGAGGGTTCTCGTGACCGCGTCAAGTAAAATACCGGGAGAGCCAGAACAAAAATCAAAGCCGCGGCAAGAACCGGCCGAAGCGCCGGTACTGCGGGCCAGAGCACCTTCTTCCAATGCCGGGATGCTCTTACCCTTGGGAAGCTGCGCCGATCCGCGAGAATCCTTTCTCTCAGACCGGCAGGAGCGCGGACGCTACTTCCCGCGATGGCGACCGCTCTCTTCACCACCTGTTCCTGCTCGTAAACCGATTCACATTTCGGGCAAGTGGCTAGATGGCTTGTTATGACCGGCCGCTCGGCCGGAGATAGCTCGTCATCAACCAGCGCCGTAATGAGTTCTCTTACTTCCTCGCAATTCATTTTTCTTTCCGCGCCTTCTCATTCTGGTCAATGTAGCCTCTGAGGAGCGTGTGCAGCATGCTTCTTCCCCGGGAGAGCCGGGAGCGCACGGTTCCCACCGGGCACGAGAGCACTTCCGCTGTCTCTGCATAAGAAAAATCTCCCATATCCACCAAAATGATCGGCATGCGGTACTCCTCGGGGATTTTCTTCAATGCATCAGTGATCTTGCTGTCAAGCTCCTTCAGTAAAATCTCACCCTCCGGGCCCGGGTTGTCTGCCGGAACCGATTCCCAATATTCCGCTTCACTTTCATTTGAGTTGACCAGACTGGCTGAGACCCACCTTTTCCGCCGGTGAAAGTTGTCGACAAAGAAATTGTTCAGAATGCGCGTCAGCCACGCTTTCATGTTGGATCCCGGAGTAAACTGCTCGTATGAACCGAGAGCACGCACGTAGGTCTCCTGAACGAAGTCTTGCGCCTGGTCCGACTCCTTCACCAAGTACAAGGCAACCCGGTAGAGATGATCGAGATAAGTCACGGCTTCATGGGAAAACTTTTCCCTTTCCCCGATTTTGCTCTTTTCCCCTCCAGCCACATGGTGATTCTATATAGACAAGGACCAAAGTCCAACCAAGGGCTTATCAATAAAACGGCTTTCGCAGCTTTAGAGTTCCCGAATATTGAAAGTTGTAAGGGGGGTCACTTGAGGGGGATCAGCTCTTCAAAGAGGACATAAGAGGTGCTCCCGGACTCTTTTAAGGCCTTTTCTATGAGCTTTCTGCCCTCCCGGCTTAAGTTTTCATCTTTCAGGTAAGGAGGGTAAAAGTGGACGTGGTAGAAGTGGTCGGGATGGACCTCCACCCATGCTCGTACCTTCTTTGCCCGGGTGGGTCGATTCCATTTGAAATTTTTCGCAGATTTCTCTGCTGGAGGAATCCGTGTATCGAAGTACTCTTTCCATTCTCCCCCCTCGAAGCGCGCGTCCCAACCGATGATTTTTTCCTGATTTGTCCCCGGCAGGATGTTTCCTCCATCGTCCAGAAGTGCGGCACGGACGAAGACTTTCGGTGTGATATAAGTTGGGAACTTATGCCCGACCGCGGCATTGGTTACCTCCACCGAAAGTTCCAAGGGGCGCCCGGGAGTTGGGGCAGCCTCTTTTAGATGCGCTTCTATGCGCACTCCCCTTTCAACCCATTCCTTGTCATGGATGCCTTTCCAAAGGTGTCGCCGGCCGGGCATATGGCAATCTTGACAGGCTGCCTCTCCCTTTCCCCATAAGCTGTCTTTCCATTCCCGGTAGGTATCCTGGATGGGTTTTCCGTTCACCAATACTGTATTTTCCGGGTCGAACTGATGGCAGTCTTCGCAGAACTCAGCTTTCTTGAAATAGGGAGTCCTTTGAACGCCTCCATGGTTGGGCGTCCCCGCGGCGTATCTCGGCGCCGAAGATTGTTCAGCCTGGGGCGGGCCGAAGCGCTGGTGTCGCCGGACGTGGCATGCGGCGCAGGTGATCCCCCTGAGCTGAAGCTCGGCGTCGAATCCCGGGTTTTTCGCGTAATTCTTTCCATCGGCAGCACTGGTCAGAACAGGTATCTGCTCCCCCAGTGGCGCATGACATGTCATACATAAGATCGCCTCTTGCGGGTTGTTTTGGGTGAGATCAAGAATCTGCCCCCAAGGTCCCGGGCCCATCGCCCTGCTATGGAGACTCTCTTTCCAATCAGCGTATTGTTGAGGATGGCAACTCCCACAGGCCTCAGGTCTCAGCGAGGCCTCTTTCTCCGTAAAAGAGGGCGGAGGACTGCCCTGAAGTGGAATGGGTCTCGCCCAATAGGATTTAAAAAAGTCTTCCGCCTCGCGGTCTAAGACTGTTTTTGAAGCGTCGTTAAGACTTGGTGCGAAAGAAAAGAGGAAGAACAGAAAGAGAAGCAGCGCAAGGAAACATCCCAGCAAAAAGGCGACCTTTTCTTTCGTCTCAGCACGCAAAGGTTTTTTTCCTTTTCCAGAGTGAGCCTTACCCCAAAAACAACTCTAGGTCAAAAAAGTTCCTGTGGCGGGGAGGCACGGGAACTTTTTTGTCCCATGGAGCGTTAAAAGAGTCGTGATACTCCGGAACCCGAGGAGGAGGCTTTTATGAAAAAGGCGAAACACCTGACCCTTGGCTTTTGTTTTGCGGTTATGGCGGCATTGCCCTTGGTTCTACCTGCCTTTTCTTATGCGCAGTCCAACCCCTGTTCTCCAACCACCAAAAAAGCAACTCGAAATCCCTGCGCAGCGAATCCCTGCGGTCCAGGAGCTGCCGCCGCACCGACCGGCAAAGCGATTACAGCGAGAGGAGAGGTGGTTAGGGTAGATCCTAACGCAAAGAAGCTGGTTTTGAAGGCGGATGGCAGACAGCTCGATTTGACTTTTGGCAAGTATGCCGTGGTCCGGGAAGGGGCTCAGGTCAAGCCGCTCAATGCCATTAAACCTGGGGAGAAGGTCACCGTCTCCTATGTCGAGAGCGGTAAAGAGCGGACGGCTTGGTACGTTTATCTGGCGTCGGCAGCCTCGGCAGCCAACCCCTGCGCCGCAAACCCCTGTGCAGTGAAAAATCCCTGCGCGGCACAGAACCCCTGCGCCGCAAACCCCTGCGCGCCAAAAGGCAAAAAGGCGAAATAAGGGAACCTGGATGCAGCGGAACTTACGAAAGCGGCCAGCGTTTAGATCTCTCTCGGCGGGATGGGTAGCTCTCTTCCTTCTTTCCAATTCAGCTCAAGTGTCCTGGGCAAACCATGTCCATATGGAGCCTGGCCCGTTCTTGGGGGTGGTTCTTTCCATCGCCGTGAACCCCTTGAACCCCAAGACTCTGTACTGTGCCGCCTTTAACGGTGGCGTATTCCGCAGCAAGGACTATGGCAAGAGCTGGACCGCCGCCAACGAGGGGCTTCCTAACCGGCAAGTTTTCTCTTTGCTCATCAACCCTGGGGATCCGGACAGACTCTACATCGGAACCGATCAGGGCATCTATCTTAGCGCAGATCAAGGCGCGTCCTGGCGCCTTCTCACGCCTGCCCTGAAAGAGTGGAATATCCGCTCCTTGGTGGCCGATCCTACCGAAGATCCCCGTCTTCTTTATGTGGCGACGGATCAAGGCATCCTGAAGGGAAAGGAAAACAACTGGAAGCGCATCTCCAAGGGACTCGCAAGCAAAGATGCCCGCACGCTTATCATCTCGCGCCACGGAGAGCTTTTTGCGGGAACCTTCGACGGGGTTTTCAAAAAAGAAAAAAAGGGGAGCTCCTGGGTGGCGAGAAATCACGGCCTGGAAGACAAGAGAGTCCGCGCTTTAGCTATCGACCCTTCTTCTCAGAGCACGCTCTATGCGGGCACTGCCTCCGGGGGAGTCTTCAAAACCACCAACGGAGGCAAAGAGTGGAAGGCGGCCAACCGTGGCCTTCTCAATTCTACGGTGCTTTCCTTGATGATTACCCCTGAGCCTTACAAGGCCCTCTACGCCGGGACGGTTGACGGAGTTTTTAAGAGTTTGGATGGTGGAAAACGGTGGTTCGCTACGGGCCAGGAGCTGCCCTTCACGGTTGCTTCGCTGGCGTTCGATCTCTCCGAGCCGCGCACGCTCTATGCCGGCAGCGGCGGGCGCCTGTTTAAGAGCGGCAATGCGGGAGAAAAGTGGGAGGAAGTGTCTCACCAGGTGAATTACTTTGGTTCGAACCCTCTCTCAGCGAAACAATGAGAGGCGCCGAACCCAATCCACTAGAAAGGAGGTGAAAAAATGAAAGCTAAGATCGTCATGGTAGGTGTTACAGTGCTGGCGTCATTTTTCTTCGTCCTGAGCCTGTCTGATCATCTTCATGCGCAGCAGAAGAAAAAGGAAATCGCCATGGGACCCTACTTTCAGACCCTCAAGCCCAATGATCGCATTGATGCCTCGATCGCGCGAGGTCAAAAGCTCTTTAATGAGCTTGGATGCGCCGGTTGTCATCCGCGGGGGGGTACCATTGGAGGAACCGCCGTTGATGCGACGGGAAACCGAATGAATATTCAGATCCCGACGCTCAGAGGCGCGGCGCTGCATTATCCGCGTCGGGCGGCATCAGGATTTATGGCTACGGTCGGCACCATGAATGACCTCTGAAACACCATCTTCCTTGGCCGTGAGCCAATGGATCCGAACTCGCAGGAATACATGGATCTCTACGCTTATGTGGCCTCTCTGACTCCGGAAGTCAACAAGGCAATGAAGGCTTGGGAGAAAAAGAGACTCGTGGCGGAAAAGAAGATGGCGGCGGGGAATCCATGCGCGGCACAGAATCCTTGCGCCGCGAAAAATCCGTGTGCCCCAAAAAACCCCTGCGCTGGCAAGAATCCTTGCGCAGCAAAAAACCCGTGTGCCGTGAAGAAAAGGTAGCGTGATCTGTTAAAGATCTGCGCCTTGCCTTAAGGGAGGGCGGCTCTGCCGCCCTCCCTTGTTTATATGCGACTTTTGAGGAGACGAATGACGCAAAGAACAAAGGGAGTTTTCTGGACAGTCCTTTTATTGTTCTCTCTGCTTCTGGCTGCCTCGACCGTAGCCCAGGTGTCTGTGAAAAAAGGGAATCTGGCTCTCGGGAAGAAGGTTTACGAAGAGATCTGCTTTGCCTGTCACGGCCTAAAGGGAGACGGCAAGGGGCCGAGCTGGTTCATCACGAAGCCATGTCCGCAGGTCTTTATCAATTCGGTTTATATGTCCCGGCTTACTGATGAGTATATGTTC